>JALOSW010000100.1 GCA_025458245.1 Burkholderiales bacterium | reverse complement strand
TGGCGCGCGCACCGGCCTCGGTATCGCCGGATTTGACGCAGAAGAGCACCACGTCGTGCCCGACCACCGCGGCGGGATCGGTGTCGGCGGCGACGCGCACGTGCTCGCGGAACGTGAGCGCTTCCATGAGCAGGCCGTCGCGCCGGATCGCTTCGACGTGCGCGGGCCGGCCGACGAGCGTCACGGAGGCGCCCGCGCGCGCGAGCATGCCGCCGAAGAAGCAGCCCACCGCGCCCGCGCCGAACACCGCTACGCGCGGCCACGCCACATCGTTCACCCGCGGATCTCCCCGATTCGACCGGAGCGCATAGTATCCGGCTTCCCGCTCTGGACTTCGCCCGCCATGACCTCGAGCTCAGGATTCGACATCGGCCTCCTCGTCTTCCCGCGCATCACCGCCCTCGACATCACCGGACCTTTCGAAGTGCTCGCGCGGATCCCGGGCGCGCGCATCCACTGGATCTGGAAGCGCGTCGAGCCGGTCACGAGCGACGCGGGTTTGCCGTTGCAGCCGACGGTGGATTTCGCGACCTGCCCGAAGCTCGACGTGATCTGCGTTCCCGGCGGGCCCGGCGTCACCGCCCTGATGGAGGACGACGAAGTCGCCGCGTTCGGCGCGATTCCCGATCCGGCGCGGATCGTCGTCGACGGCAAGCACATCTCGGGCGGCGGGGTCACCGCAGGGCTCGATTTCGCGTTCGCGGTGGTCGCCGCGTTGGCGGGCGAGGCGAAGGCGAAGGAGATCCAGCTCCTGCTCGAATATGCGCCGGCACCGCCGTTCGTCGGCGGCACGCCGGAGACGGCCGAGCCCGAGACGCTGGCCGCGGTACGCGCCATGGCGGGGCCGATGCTCGAAGCGCGCGTGGCTGCGGTGCGCAGGGCTGCAGCGAAGCTCGCGGCGTAGCTCTGGCCGGCGCGCGCGTCGACTCGGCCGTGCCGGAAAACGAAAAGGGGGCGCGAGGCCCCCTTTGCGAGACTGCGGCCCTCGCCGCCTACTTCTTGCCTAGCGTCTTTCTCTCCTGCACGACCAGCATGTCGAGGATGTCGAACATGCGCTTCACCCCGCCCGCCTCCGCCGCACCCACGACGTACTTGCCCTGCACGGCGATCGCCGGCACGCCCTCGAGCTTGTAGGCCTGGGTGAGCTGGCCGGCGCGGCGCACCTTCGAGTCGACGCCGAACGACTTCAGCGCGGCGTTGTATTTCTCCATGTTGACACCCTGCTTGGCGAGCCAGTCGGCGATCGCCTTCTCGTCGCCCGCGCGCAGCCCGTCGCGGTGGATCGCGTCGAAGAGCGGCTTGAACAGGCGGTTCAGGTCGCCGGTCGCTTCGAGCGCATAGTAGACGCGCGCGCCCACTTCCCACTGCTTGTTGAAATACGCCGGCACGCGCTTGAACTCGACGTCCTTCGGCAGCTTCTTCACCCATTGCTCGAGCGTCGGCTCGAGCGTGTAGCAGTGCGGGCAGCCGAACCAGAAGAACTCGGTGACTTCGATCTTGCCGGCGGAGTCGGTCGGCTGGGCCTCTTTCAGCACCTTGTAGTCGATGCCCGCCTCGGGCGTCTGAGCGAGCGCGGGCGCCGCGAAGGCGAGTGCAGCGGCGAGGACAACGAACAGGCGTTTGAACATCGACAGTCTCCGCGTTTCAGTTTTTCGTGTCTTTCAGCTTCACCAGGGTGGCGTCGACTCCGCTCTGCGCGAGCTGCTGGCGCACCCGATTGATCTCGTCGAGCCGGGTGTACGGTCCGAGGCGCACGCGATACCACGTCCCGCGGTCGGGCAGATTCGTCGGCTCGATCGCGGCCTCCAGGCCCATGAACGCGAGCTTCGCCTTCAGGTTGTCCGCGTCCGCGGGATTCTGGAACGCGCCGGCCTGGATGACGTAGGTTTCCTTCGCCGCACCGGCCTTGCCGGCGTCTTTCGCCGCGTCGCGGACCTGTTTCTCGGTGACCGGCTCTTCCTGTCCCGGCAGGATCTTGTAGAAGTCGAAGCGCGGCTTGTCCTTCTCCGCGACCGCGGCGTGCTTCTCCTCGACGCGCGCCCGGGGCGCTTCCCTGGCCGATTCGGTCCCGGTCGGCGGCGCGCCGCTCGGCCGCTCGGCCGGCTTCTGCTTTTGCACGAACGGCACCGGCGCCTTGGTGACGTAGATCGCCACCGCGACGGCGATGCCCAGGCCGAGCAGCAGGCCGATGAACACGCCGATGAGCGTGCTGCCGCCTTTCTTCGCTTTGGGCCGGGGCTTGAAGTCTTTCATCGGGATCGGGAACCGGGTCTCGGGCGGCGGGCCTGCGTCACATCTTCTCCGGGGCGCTCACGCCGAGAAGGGCCAAGCCGTTCGCGAGAACCTGCCGGACCGCTGCGGCGAGCGCAAGGCGCGCGATGCGGAGCGGCGCCTCGGGGACGAGAAAACGCTCGGCATTATAGTAGCTGTGGAACTCGCCCGCGAGTTCGCGCAGATAGAACGCGACGAGGTGCGGCGCGAGCTCGCGCGCCGCCTGCGCGACCACGTCCGGATAGTCGCCGAGCCGCGACATGAGGTCGAGTTCCCGCGCGCTGGTGAGGGGCGTCAGGTCGGCTTCGCGGAGCTTCGCTTCGTCGCCGCCGAGCTCGCCCGGATGGCTCGTGCGCCACTGGTCGAGCACCGAGTGGATGCGGGCGTGCGCGTACTGCACGTAATAGACGGGATTCTCCTCGGACTGCGAGCGCGCGAGGTCGATGTCGAACACGAACTCGGCTTCGGCCTTGCGCGAGGCGAGGAAGAAGCGCACCGCGTCGCGTCCCACTTCGTCGATGAGATCGCGGACGGTCACGTAGCTGCCGGCGCGCTTCGAGATCTTCATCTCCGCGCCGCCCTTCATCACCGTCACCATCTTGTGCAGCACGTAGTCCGGGTAGCCCTTCGGGATGCCCAGACCGAGCGCCTGCAGCCCGGCGCGCACGCGCGCGACGGTGCCGTGGTGGTCGGAGCCCTGCACGTTGATCGCCTTGCGGAAGCCGCGCTCCCACTTGGTCACGTGGTAGGCGACATCGGGCACGAAGTACGTGAAGCTGCCGTCCGACTTGCGCATGACGCGATCCTTGTCGTCGCCGAAGTCGGTGGTGATGAGCCAGAGCGCACCGTCCTTCTCGTAGGTCCTGCCCGCGGCGACGAGGCCCTGCACCGCGCGCTCGACACGGCCGTCGGCGTAGAGCGAGCTCTCGAGGTAGTAGTGGTCGAACGCGACGCCGAACGCCTTGAGGTCGCGATCCTGCTCGGCACGCAGCTCCGCCACGGCGAACCTGCGGATCGCATCGAGATCGTCGAGCTTCGCCTTCGCCTTCTCGAGCGCGTGCGGGTCGTCCACGTCGACGCCGCTGCGCGCCAGATAACCCTGCGCGATCTCGCGGATGTACTCGCCGTGATAGCCGTCCTCGGGGAAGGGCGTGGACACGCCGAGGAGCTCGTGGGCGCGCGCCTGCACCGACTTGGCGAGGTTCTCGATCTGCGCGCCGGCGTCGTTGTAATAGAACTCGCGGTGCACCGAGTGGCCCTGCGCCTCGAGGAGCGCCGCAATCGCGTCGCCGAGCGCCGCCTGCCGGCCGTGGCCCACGTGCAGCGGCCCGGTCGGATTGGCCGACACGAACTCGACGACCACGCGCTGGCCGGTCGAAGGCGCCGCGCGTCCGAACGCGCTGCCGGCCGCGAAAATCGAGCGCACCGTCGCGTGTTTCGCCGCGGGCTTCACGCGCAGGTTGATGAACCCCGGCCCCGCGATCTCCGCGGCACCGACCCACTCCGATGGCGGAAGCGCTGCGACGATTGCCTGGGCGATCGCGCGCGGCGGCTGTCCGAGCGGCTTCGCGAGCTGCAGCGCAACGTTGGTCGCGTAGTCGCCGTGGCTCGATTGCTTCGGCCGGTCGAACTCGACGATGGCGGCCGGATGCTGCGGCGCGACTGTCGCGAGAGCGCGGGTGAAGAGCTCGGCGAGGTGGGTGCGGATCTCCGCCGACATGGATGCAGGTGCTTGAAAAGTTTTGAATTATATCCGATCGGCCGAGCGTTCCGGAGCGCCGTGCGCGATAATCGCGAGAGAGCCAATCGCACCCCGGCATGACCGACCGCCCCTCCGACGCCGAATCCCTGATCGAAGCCGCGCGCGCCATGCTCGCAAGCCGCCGTCGGTCCGGCCGGCACTACGTCGGCGCCGCGCTGCGCACCGGCGCCGGGCGCGTCTTCAGCGCCGTGAACCTCGGCGCCACGGTGGGACGCGCGTCGGTGTGCGCCGAAGCGATCGCGCTCGGCATGGCCGCGGCGGCGGGCGATACCGACGTCGATCTCGTCGTCGCGGTGAACGAGCGCGGCGCCGTCGTGTCGCCCTGCGGACTCTGCCGCGAAAACCTCTCCGACTTCGCGCCCGCGGCGCGCGTCATCGTGCCCGAGGGCGAGGGGGTCGCCGTCGTGCCGATCGCAGCGCTGCTGCCGAACAAGTTCGCGAAAGGGGACTAGCGCAGGCCTTGCTCGCGCGCCACGCCCATGCGAACTCGTGCCAAAGTCTTTCTCGGGCTTGCCGCCGCCGGGCTCCTCGGCGCGGCGCTCGTGGTCGCGCATCGCGGGCTTACGGTCGCCGCGGGCGTCAAGGCGAAGGCGATGTGCTCCGGCGTGTTCGTCTCCGGGCGCGCGCCGGAGGCGATCGAGCGCGAAGACATGGCGGCCTACGCCTCGGCGTTCCTCGACGCCGTGCGTGTCGACGTCGACCGCGCGCGGCGCACGGTGACCGGGTCGGTGCCCCTGCTCGCGCGAAGCGACGTGGTCTACCGCGACGGGCTCGGCTGCACGATCGCGGCCGGCGTCGCGCCGGACGTGCTCGCGGCGCAGGCCAAGGGCCTCGACCTCTCGCCGCGGCGTGCCGAGCCGCTGCCCAGGGGCGCAGTCGACGGTCAGCGCGGTGAGGCGCTCGACCGCATCGTCGCCTCGGCGTTCGACGAGCCCGACACCGAGCGCCTGCGCCGCACGCGCGCGGTCGTCGTGGTGAAAGACGGTCGCATCGTCGCCGAGCGGTACGCGCCGGGGTTCGGCCCGGACATGCCGCTACCCGGCTGGTCGATGGCGAAAAGCGTCGTCGGCGCGCTCGCCGGCGTGCTCGTGGGCGAGGGCAAGATGCAGGTCGAGGCGCCCGCTCCGGTCGACGAATGGCGCGACGACCCGCGCAAGGCGATCACGCTCGACGCCCTCCTGCGCATGTCGAGCGGGCTCGCGTTCGCCGAGGACTACTGGACGCCCTTCTCCGACGTGAACGTGATGCTCTTCGCCTCGCCGGATGCGGGCGCGCTCGCGGCGGCGAAGCCGCTCGACGCGCCGCCGGGCACGCGCTGGGCCTACGCGAGCGGCACGACCAACATCGTTGCGCGGGCGATGCGCGCAGCGTTCCCGACGCACGCCGACTACCTGGGCTTTCCGCGGCGGGCGCTCTTCGACCGCATCGGCATGGCGAGCGCGGTGCTCGAGCCCGATGCGTCGGGAACGTTCGTCGGCTCGTCGTTCCTGTTCGCGACGGCGCGCGACTGGGCGCGGCTCGGGATCCTCCATGCGCAGGACGGCGTGTGGAATGGCGAGCGCGTGCTCCCCGAGGGCTGGGTCCGATACAGCGCGACGCCCGCGCCCGCTGCGCCGGCCGCCCAATACGGCGCGCAGTGGTGGCTCAGGCTCGACGGCGCCTCGCCGGAGGCGACGCTGCCGCCCGATGCGTTCCATGCCTCCGGGCACGGCGGGCAACACGTCACCGTGATCCCGTCGCGCCGGGTCGTCGTCGTGCGCATGGGCCTTTCGCTCAAGCGCGGCGCCTGGGACCAGACGGCGTTCGCCGCGGCGGTGCTGGCGAGCCTCGACGGATCGGGGCCGCCATGACGCGCGGGTCGCTGAAGCGCTTCGCGTGGCTTTCCATCGCTGCCGCCGTCGTCACCATCTCGCTGAAGGCGGTGGCGTGGCAGCTGACCGGCTCGGTCGGATTGCTCTCCGACGCGATGGAGTCCGTCGTCAACCTGGCGGCGGCCGTGGTGGCGCTGTGGATGCTGACGCTCGCGGCGCGGCCCCCCGACGAGGAGCACGCCTACGGCTACTCGAAGGCCGAGTATTTCGCGAGCGCCTTCGAAGGCGCGCTAATCTTCGTCGCGGCGCTCGCGATCGGCTGGGCGGCAGTGGACCGCCTCGTCGCACCGCAGCCCCTGGAGCGCGTCGGCGCGGGCGTGATCGTGTCGCTGGTCGCGTCGGCCGTGAATTTCGGCGTGGCGCAGGTGCTCTTTCGCGCCGGCCGCCGCCACCAGTCGATCGCCCTCGAAGCCGACGCCCGTCATCTGATGACCGATGTATGGACCTCGGCCGGGGTGATCATCGGCATCCTGGCGGTCGGGGTCACCGGCTGGTACCGCCTCGACCCGATCATCGCGCTCGCGGTCGCGGCGAACATCGTCATCTCCGGCTTCCAGCTCATGCGGCGCTCGGCGCTCGGGTTGCTCGACCGCGCGCTGCCCGAGGCCGACCGGCAAGCGATCGCCGCCGTGCTCGCACGCTACGAGGACAAAGGGCTCGAGTTTCATGCCCTGCGCACGCGCCAGGCGGCGGGCCGATCGTTCATCTCGCTGCATGTGCTCGTGCCCGGCGACTGGAGCGTGCGGCGCGGCCACCTGCTCGTCGAGGAGATCGAGGACGAGCTGCGGAAGGCGGTGCCGCGTGCGAGCATCCTCGCGCACCTGGAGCCGCTCGGCGAGCCCGCGTCCTACCGCGACCAGCATCTCGACCGTTGAAGCGGTCGCGCGTAACCCGGGTGGCACGGTGCGGCGTTATCACTCCTCTCCTCTTGACCGGAGCGCCGCGTTGCGAATCCCGTCGCTGATCGCTCTCGTCCTGCTCGCCGGCTGCATCGCGCCGGTTTCCGCGTCGCGCCCGTTCGAGATCATCGCGCGGCCCGCGAACGCGCTCGCTGTCGGCGTGCACGGCACCGACCGGGTTGCGTTCGACGCGCGCGTCGGTATCGGGCGGGCCGAGGTCCGTGCGCCCGACGGGTTTCCGAGCGACGTGACGCTGCGCTTTCCCGGCTTTCGCGCACTCGAGCGCGTGCGCGCCGTGTCGGGGCCGCGGTCGCTCACGTGCGACCTGCACCGCATGGAGAACCGCGTCACCGTGCACGCGTGCAAGGCGGCCGGCATCGCGTTCGATGGGGCGCTCGCGCAGGACGAGCGCGGATTCGAGCTTTCGCTTCCGTCCGGCTTCGCGGCCGATACCCTGTCGATCGAGTGGGTCGATCAGTTCCGCTGACATAGATCGAGAACCCTTTTCAGGATTCAGGATTCAGGACTCGGGATTCGGGATTCGGGATTCGGGGTTGGGGGTTCGGGATCGGCCCGAGGCGTTGCGTGGGTCGCGACGCGGGACCGGCGATCCGATGGCACCGGGCTTCGCGTTCCCGGCGCGGCTTTCGTAGAATAGGCGCCTCGTTCGTCCAACTTCGGGAGCATCGCGATGGGAAAAGGTGACCGGCGCACGCGGCGCGGCAAGATCTACAACGGTTCGCACGGGAAGTCGCGCTCACGCAAGGACAACAAGCCGGCGAAGCCGAAGGCGAAACGCTGAACGTCCACGCTCCGCTCGTGCGGGGCAGTCATCGACGCCGCGCAGCGGTCCGGGCGCGGTCGCTCCGGAGAGAACGCTCATGAGCCTTCGCGCGCGCCTCGCCGAACGCGGCCTGGTTCTGCCTGCGGCAACGCGCCCGCCCCCGGGGGTCGTGCTGCCGTTCGCTTGGGTGCGCGTTTTCGGCGACCGGGCGTTCGTGTCGGGTCACGGGCCGGTCGACGCCGACGGATCGCTTGCCGGGCCGTTCGGAAAGGTCGGGCGCGACGTCACGCCCGAGCAGGCCTATGCGTCGGCGCGCCTCGTGGCGCTCGCCATGCTCGCGAGCCTCGAACGCGAGCTCGGCGACCTCGAGCGCATCACGGCGTGGGGGCGCGTGTTCGGCATGGTCAATTCCGCGCCCGGCTTCAATCGCCAGCCCGCGGTGATCAACGGTTTCTCCGACCTGATCCTCGACGTCTTCGGCGCCGAGCGCGGACAGCACGCGCGTTCCGCGGTCGGCATGGCCGAGCTGCCTTTCGACATCCCGGTCGAGATCGAAGCGGAAGTCTTCGTCCGCTGACCGGCGCGGGTCAGCCTTTCGCGGGCGGCTCGCGCAGCCTCATGAAGCTCTCGACGGGCGTGACCCAGAGAATCCCGTCGCCCTTCTGGCCAGTGTGCGCACCCGCATGGATGCGCCGCACGATCTCGGGCACGAGGTCGTCGGGCGCGATGATGCCGAGGCGGATCCCGGGGGAGTAGTCGGTCAGCTCACCCTTGATGTCGCGCGGCAGCTCGGCGCCGTCGATCTGGCTGAAGCCCTGGATGCGCTGCACCGTCATGCCGGGGAATCCGGGCAGGCCGCGCAGCGCGTCGCGCACCTTCGCGAGCCGGAAGGGCTGGATGATCGCGTGAATATGCTTCATGCCTGGACACGCCTCTCTTCGAACCACCGGTAAAGCGCAGGGACCACGACGAGCGTAAGCAGGGTGGACGTGATGAGCCCGCCGATCACGACGATCGCGAGCGGGCGCTGCACCTCGGATCCGGGTCCGGTCGCGAACAGGAACGGGATCAGCCCCAGCATCGCCACGGTCGCCGTCATCAGCACCGGGCGGAAGCGCTGCTTGCAGCCTTCCACGATCGCGTCGCGCTGGCTCATGCCCTCTTCGCGCAGCCCGCGGATGTAAGAGACGAGTACGACGCCGTTCAGCACTGCGATGCCCCAGAGCGTGATGAAGCCCACCGAGGCCGGCACCGACAGGTATTCGCCCGTGAGCCCCAGCCCGAACACGCCGCCGATCGAAGCGAACGGCAGCACGGTGATGATGAGCGACGCGTACCGCGCCGAGTTGAACATCACGAACAGCAGGAAGAAGATCGCCGAGATCGTGATCGGGATGATGATCATGAGACGCGCGGTGGCGCGCTCCAGGTTCTCGAACTGGCCGCCCCAGACGAGGTAGTAGCCCTCCGGCATTTTCACATCGCGCTCGATCGCGAGCTTCGCTTCGTCCACGTAGCCGCCGATGTCGCGGCCGGCGATGTTGACGCCGACGACGATGCGGCGCTTGCCGCCCTCGCGCGAGATCTGCGTCGGACCGTCCACCAGCGAGACCTTGGCGAGGTCCTCGAGCGGCACCATGGCCCCGTTCGGCGCCGTCAGGATGATCTGCCGGATCACGTCGGCGCGGTCGCGGAACTGCTCGGGGAACCGGACGAGCGCGCCG
>JALOSW010000246.1 GCA_025458245.1 Burkholderiales bacterium | reverse complement strand
GCATCCTGACGTAGCAAGAGGCCCGCCTTGACGCGCTACACGATCCCCTTTGGCGAACTCGGTCGCCACGACGTCGCCCTGGTCGGCGGCAAGAACTCCTCGCTCGGCGAAATGATCGCGAACCTCGCCGCGCTCGGCGTGACGGTGCCGGGCGGTTTCGCCACCACCGCCGATGCCTATCGGGAGTTCCTCGCGCACGAGGGGCTCGCCGAGCGCATCCGCGACGAGCTCGCCGCGCTGGATGTCGACGACGTGGCGCGGCTCGCCGAGACCGGCGCGCGCATCCGTGGATGGATCATGTCCACGCCCTTCCCCGCGGCCCTCGAGCAGGCGATCGGCGAGGGATACGAGGCGATGCACGAGGATGGCGTCGAGCCCTCGGTCGCGGTGCGCTCCTCCGCCACGGCGGAGGATCTGCCCGAGGCGTCGTTCGCCGGCCAACAGGAGACGCTGCTCAACGTGCGCGGCCGCGAGCGTGTCGTGGCGGCGGTCCACGAGGTGTTCGCCTCGCTCTTCAACGACCGCGCCATCGCCTACCGCGTGCACCAGGGCTTCGACCACTCCCAGGTGGCGCTGTCCGCCGGCATCCAGCACATGGTGCGCAGCGACCTCGGCGCGAGCGGCGTGATGTTCACGCTCGACACCGACTCCGGCTTCCGCGACGTGGTGTTCATCACGGCGTCGTGGGGACTCGGCGAGACCGTCGTCCAGGGCGCGGTGAACCCCGACGAGTTCTACCTCTACAAGCCCGCGCTGCGCTCGGGGCACCAGCCGATCCTGCGCCGCACGCTCGGGGCCAAGGCAATCAAGATGATCTACGCCGAAGGCGCGCAGGCGGCACGGCGGGTCGTCACCGTGGACGTGGCGGAGGCCGACCGCCAGCGGTTCTGCCTGACGGACGCCGACCTGCTCGACCTCTCGAGGCAGGCGCTCGTCATCGAGCAGCACTACGGCGCCCCGATGGACATCGAGTGGGGCAAGGACGGCGAGACGGGCCGGCTCTACATCCTGCAGGCGCGCCCGGAGACGGTGCAGAGCCGCGCCGGCCGCACGCTGCAGCGCTATACGCTGAAGGGCCGAGGCCCCGTGATCACGCAGGGCCGCAGCATCGGCCATCGCATCGGCGCGGGCCCTGCGCGCGTGATCCGCAGCGTCCAGGAAATGGCCCGCGTCGAGACGGGCGACGTGCTGGTCGCGGACATGACAGACCCGGACTGGGAACCGGTGATGAAGCGCGCCTCGGCGATCGTCACGAACCGCGGTGGCCGCACCTGCCACGCGGCCATCATCGCCCGCGAGCTCGGCATCCCGGCGGTGGTGGGCTGCGGCGACGCCACCCGCGTCATCCGCGAGGGGCAGCCGGTGACCGTCTCCTGCGCCGAGGGCGACACGGGCTACGTGTACGACGGGGCGCTGCAGTTCGAACAGACCCAGATCGAACTCGACGCCCTGCCCCCGTTGCCCGTGAAGATCATGATGAACGTGGGCAACCCGGACCGTGCCTTCGACTTCGCGGCCATCCCGAACCGCGGCGTCGGGCTCGCGCGGCTAGAGTTCATCATCAACCGCATGATCGGCGTGCATCCGCGCGCGCTGCTCGAGTTCGACCGCCTCGACGCCGACCTCAAGGACACCATCCGGCGCCAGATGGCCGGGTACGACGACCCCGTCGGGTTCTACATCGACAAGCTCTGCGAGGGCATCGGCACGATCGCCGCGGCCTTCGCGCCCGAGCCGGTCATCGTCCGGCTCTCCGACTTCAAGTCGAACGAATACGCCAACCTGATCGGGGGCCGGCAGTACGAGCCGTCGGAGGAGAACCCGATGCTCGGCTTCCGTGGCGCCTCGCGCTACGTCGACGAGACGTTCCGTCCCTGCTTCGAGCTCGAGTGCCGGGCGCTCAAGCGCGTGCGCGAGCAGATGGGCCTCACCAACGTCTGGGTGATGGTGCCGTTCGTGCGCACCGTGCGGGAGGGCGAGCAGGTCGTCGAACTGCTCGCCGCCAACGGGCTCAAGCGCGGCGAGAACGGCCTCAAGGTCATCATGATGTGCGAGATCCCGTCGAACGCACTGCTCGCCGACCGCTTCCTCGAGCACTTCGACGGCATGTCGATCGGCTCGAACGACATGACGCAGCTCGTCCTGGGTCTCGACCGCGACTCGGCGATCATCGCGCGCCTGTTCGACGAGCGCGATGACGCGGTCAAGGCCGTGCTCTCGATGGCGATCCGCGCCTGCCGCAAGGCGGGCAAGTACATCGGCATCTGCGGCCAGGGCCCCTCGGACCACCCCGACCTCGCGCGCTGGCTGCTCGACGAGGGGATCGAGAGCATGTCGCTCAATCCCGACACCGTCGTCGAAACGTGGCTGTTCCTCGCGGGGGAAAGTCCGGCGAGGAACTGACGCGGCGGGAAGCCCGACGGACGGTTGAGGTGGCTGTTCGATTTGGCGTGCGGCTCCGGGGCTGGTTGGGGGTTCGCGCCGGCCCGCTGGATGCGGGCCTATGCGAACCCCCAACCAGCCCCTCGGTACGCGCCTGAGCGACTGGCCGGCCTGCGGCCGGTCAGTCGCACGGCGCACGCGGCGTGAAGGGGTGCGCCGGACGTCTCGGCGCTCGTCACGGCGTGGGGCTGCAGCTTCGGCCGCGCACGAAATCTCAGGCGACGGCAACTCCGGCCGTCTTCAGATGCGTCGCGTGACTTCGAGATCCGGCCAACTGCACCCGCGCCGTGCGAACTCGGAGGCCGGCAGACTCCACCTGCGCCGTGTGAACTCGGGGTCCGTTGAACTCCACTTGCGCCGAGCGAGTTCTCGGCTCGGCGAGAACTCGCCCAGGCGCCGCGTGTCGAGCGCGTTGTGGTGGTT
>JALOSW010000099.1 GCA_025458245.1 Burkholderiales bacterium | reverse complement strand
GGCCGGTTCATCCCCCGGCGGGCGGCGGTCTCGTGGTCCACATCCACCACCCAGTTGCGCGCCAGCAGCGTGCCCACATGCTGCTTGGCCGCCACATCCACCACCAGGTACGGGCCGTCCACCACACCGTCCGGCCACTGGATCCACACCTTGCGGTTGATGTCGCCGCTGCGCAGGAGCGCCGCATAGCCGATGCACTCCGGGCAGGGTGTCACGTGCCCCAGGTTGAGCCGATAGGCCAGCACCTCGGCCATGACCCCCGGGTTGTAGTACATGGCCCGGCCCTGCGCCGGCAAGGGCGATGCGTCGGAGTAGGGCGGAACCAGGGTCGTCCACGCGGGACGCCATCCCGACCGATTCGAGGGCGTGGTGAACCCGCCCGTCTACCACGCGTCCACGGTGCTTTCCCCGTCGGTGGACGATTGGGAGCGGAAAAAGAAGGCCCGGGCGGCCGACGAGCAGGGGGTCTATTACGGGCGCTTCGGGACGCCGACCACGCAGGCCCTCGAGGAGGCGATCGCCGCGCTCGAGGGCGGATACCGCTCGGCGGTCTACCCGTCCGGCCTCGCCGCCTGCCACGGCGCGCTGATGGCGCTCGTCGCGTCGGGCGATCACGTGCTCATGCCCGACTGCGTGTACGGCCCGACGCGCGCCCTCGGCACGCGGCTCCTCAAGCGCTTCGGCGTCGAAACGACGTTCTACGATCCGCTGGCCGGCGCCGAAATCGCGATGCTGATGCGGCCGAACACGCGCCTCGTGTTCGTGGAATCGCCGGGCTCGATCACCTTCGAGGTGCAGGACATTCCCGCCATCGCGGCCGAGGCGCACAAGCGCGGCGCGCTCGTGGCGATGGACAACACCTGGGGCACGCCGCTCTATTTCAAGTCGTTCGCACACGGCGTGGACGTGTCGGTGCAGGCCGCCACGAAGTATGTGGTCGGCCATTCCGATGCGATGCTCGGCATCGTGACCTGCACGAAAGAGACCTGGCCGCGGGTGCGCGCGTACACGCACGAAACCGGCCAGACGGCCGGGCCGGACGACGTCTATCTCGCCCAGCGGGGGCTGCGCACGATGGCCGTGCGCCTCAAGCGTCACTGGGAGAACGGCGTCGCGCTGGCGGAATGGGTGGCGAAGCAGCCCGAAGTCGAGCGCGTGATGCATCCGGCGCTGCCCGGCGATCCTGGACACGCGCTGTGGAAACGCGACTTCCTCGGCGCGTGCGGGCTCTTCGGCGTCGTGCTGAAGGAGGGGGTGAGGGAGGCGGCGCTCGCGGCGCTGCTCGACGGACTCGATCTCTATGGGATCGGGGCGTCGTGGGGCGGCTACGAGAGTCTCGTGATGCCGATCCACCCGGCCGAAGTGCGCACGGCGACCGTGTGGCCGCACAAAGGGCCCGCGTTTCGCATCCATGCGGGGCTCGAGAGCGCGGAAGACCTCATCCGCGACCTCGACGCCGGGTTCGCGCGGCTGCGCGCGGCGAGGTGAGCGCCGTCCGTCGCCGCCGGTCGCGACGGCGCGTGCGGAACGCTCAGGGCTTCACGCCCTGGAAGAGCTTCTCCCGGCCGAGCTTGATCGAGAACTCGCCGTCGTACATGAACACGTCGGCGGTCGAGAACGTCTCCGCGTAGGTTTCGGGGATGAACGATCCCGTGCCGACCACGTCTACCGGCGCGCGCGCATTGCCGAACATCTTGCACTTGAAGAGATTGAAGCCCGACGAGGCGACGATCCGCGCCGCGTTGAAGCCGGCCGCATCGAGCGTCTGGCGCATCTTGATCACCGAGGCGACCGACACGCCCGTGCCGAACAGCACCCGCCGCACGCGGTCCTTGGTGATGTTGAGCGTGTCGGCGTCGAAGGCTTCCTCGCCCATCACGTAGCGCACCGCCTCGTACTCGTTCGGGACGTGCAGCCAGTTGGCCACGATCTCGACCGATTTCTCGTAGTCGAGCCCCTCGGCGAAGCGCTCGCCGTGCGTGTCGAGCCTCAAGCTCAGGCGGCGGGCGCCGTTGCGGTCCTTCGGCAGAACGTCGTTGAACCACCAGCGGCAGACCTCGAGCGCGTCGGCGTACTCGCGCCCGAAGTAGTCGACCAGCACGGTGAGGTTGTCGCGCGGGTGCGTCTCGACGTACATCTGCGCGGCGCGCAGCGTCGAGCCGGCGTAGCCGATGAGCGCGTGCGGCATCGTGCCGATCCCCTGCTCCTGGCCGAAGTAGGGCGCCGTCAGGTCCTGGGACGAGCCGACGAACCCGACGGCGCCCGCGAGCTTGGCCATGCGCGTGCCCACCGACGCGCCGTAGGACGCGAGCCGCGTCATGTCGTCCCCGGTCGAATGGCGCGCGTGCATGTCGATGAAAGCGGTCTTGGGCAGGTTCATCGACATCTTGTAGGCGTTGTAGGCCGAAACGCACGCGACGCCGACCCGCTGCAGGATCAGCGTCTCGAGCTCGAGCAGCGCGGCGAACGACCCCGCGTAGGTGAACATCGGCTTCTCGTCGGGGACGAACGCGCCTTCTTCGTAGAGCCGGGTGATCCGCAGCGGCGTGGCGCTCGCCGGATAGTGCTCGCGCAGCGTCTCGATCGCGGGGTTGATCGCGCAGATCGTCCGGCGGCGCATGAAGAGGCCGTAGGTCGCCTCCCGGTCGCCGAACCTCTCTACGACCTCGCGCGACTTGGTGAAGTACTTGTCGGTGCGCGAGCGCACGTAGTCGCGTTTCGCGTCCACAACCGTCTCGACGGGCTTGTTCATGGGGAGGCTCCCCGGAGAGGCAGCCCGGCTCGGGCTGGGGCGGCCATTCTAGCAAGGGGGAGTCGGGGCGGCGCTATACTGGACTCGCCATGAAATCATTGCGCGCCGCCACGTGCATCGCCGTCTCTGCGGCGCTGGCGGGCTGCGCGGGCGTGCAGACGGCGACTGCGCTGAACACCGGCGGCCCAGTGGCCGGACCGTGCACGAGCTGCGTGATCGTGGACGGCGGGCTGTATGCCTCCATCGGACTCTCCGCCGCCGTTTCGAACGCGATCGTGTACGGGATGTTCGGCGCCATGTTTCTCTACGACGGCTTGAACTGGCGTCCGCCGCCCGAGATGGACGAGAACCGGACGGTGCACGAGCAGGACTGCACCAAGCCGCTCGAGAATCCGCGCGCGAACCTCAAGTGCAAGGCGCCGGAGCCGGCCGCCGCACGGCCGTAGCGCCAGCTCAGCGCGTGCCCGAGGCCTGAACCAGGCGCAGCGCGCGCTCCGGGCCGGTCGCGGCGCGCACTAGCGCGGCGAAAGCATCGGGCGGTACGGGCTTCGAAAGCAGGTAGCCCTGGATCGCGTCGCAGCCCCAGCGCCTCAGCAGCTCCAGCTGCTCCGGCGTCTCGACGCCCTCGGCGACGATCTCTTTGTTCAGCGCATGAGCCATGGTCACCGCCGCGTGCGCGATCGCCTGCGCTTCCTCGCTCGCGGCGATGTTCACGATGAACGACCGGTCGAGCTTGATCGTGGCGACGGGCAGGCGCTGCAGGTAGGCGAGCGACGAATAGCCCGTGCCGAAATCGTCCAGCTCGAGCGGGGTGCCCAACGCGACCAGCAGCGCCAGCGTCTCCCCGGCCGATTCGCTGCCGTCGACGAGCACGCTTTCGGTGATCTCGAGGCGCAGCGCCCGCGGCTCGATGCGCGCCGCCGCGACGGCTCGGCCCACCGATTCCACGAAGTCGCGTTTGCGGAACTGCCGCGGCGAGACGTTGACCGACACGTGATCGATCTGAACGCCGGCGGCGCGCCACGCTGCGAACTGGGCGCAGGCCTCGCCGAGCGCCCATTCGCCGATGCGCTCGATGTGGCCCGACTCCTCCGCGAAGCCGATGAACGGCCCGGGGGGCACGAGGCCGCGCGTGGGGTGGTTCCAGCGGATGAGCGCCTCTGCGCCGACGATGCGATTCGTCGCGAGGTCGAGCTGCGGCTGGTAATAGAGGACGAACTGGCGCTCGTCGAGCGCGGCGCGGAGCTCCCGGTCGAGGGCGAAGCGGTTCTGCGCCTCGCGGTTCATGGCCTCTTCGAAGAAGACGTGGGCGCCGCGTCCCGATTCCTTGGCGCGATACATCGCCATGTCCGAGTGGCGCAGCAGCTCCTGGGCGGTGGTGCCATCGGTCGGATAGACCGCGATGCCGAGACTCGCCGACACGAAGGTTTCGCCGTGACCGATGTCGAACGGCGCGGCGAGCGCTTCGGAGAGCATGCGTGCGACCACGGCCGCATCGGCCGGGTCGCGGAGATCGGTGAGCGCCACCGCGAACTCGTCGCCGCCGAGCCGCGCCGCGAGATCGGCCTTGCGCACGCACGCGGTGATGCGCTCGGCGGCGCGCACCAGCAGCGCGTCGCCCGCCGCGTGCCCCAGCGTGTCGTTGACCGAGGCGAACCCGTCGAGGTCGAGAAAGAGGAGCGCGAGCCGGCTGCCGAGACGCTCCGCGCGCGCGAGCTCGCGCGTGAGCTCGTCGGTGAACATGAGCCGGTTCGGCAGCTGGGTCAGCGGATCGAAATGCGCGCGATGGTAGAGCTCGCGCTCGCGCGCGGCGGTTGCGAGCGCAACGGCGACCCGATCGGCGAGATCGCGAAGGAGCCGCACTTCCTCGGCGTCGAGCGTCCGGCCCCGCGGCAGCGCGCCGACGATCACGCCCGCAAGCCGGCCTTCGAGCAGGATCGGCAGCGCGAAACCGCCCGTAGGACTGATCGTCTGCAAGGTCGTGGCGCGGGTCGCCGCGTCGGGCCGTCCGAACGCAAAGCCCTCGGGTGAACCAACGAGCACCGTTTCCTCGGCCTGCGCGAGCTTTACGATGACGCCGTGCGAGCGGCTCGGGGTCCCCTCGGGCGCGTGCGCGCGGAACGTGCGCGAGGCGGCCGGATCAGCGAGCAGCAGCACCCACCTGTCGGCAGGCACCATCTCCTGCATGCGGCGCAGAACGATCGCGGAGACGCGTTCGATGTCGACCTTGGACAGGATGACCGCATCGATCTCGGCGAGCGCCCCGAGCGCGTGGAACTGCCGGCCGAGCCGCTCGGACATCTCGTTGAACGACTTGCCGAGCTCGCCCAGCTCGTCGTCGCGCTCGACGCGCACCCGGGCGCCGAAGTCGCGCGCGGCGATGCGGCGGGTCGCGTCGGCGAGGTCGCGCAACGGCGTCATCGTGCGCCGCACCTGCACGATCGCGAGCAGCGCGGCGATCGCGAGGCCGAGCAGGATGGCCGGCAGCACCGCGGCGCGCACGTCGCGCACGGGCGCGAGCGCGAGCTCGTCGGGCTGAGTGAGGATGATCGGCCAGCTTCCGGCGCGGAACGCGCCGTTGAGGAATACCTCGCGGAAACCCGCCAGATGCCCGCTCGCTCCGCTGTCCCAGCGGAGGTGGCCCGACGGGCTGGTCGCAAGCATCGTCTGAACGCGCGCGAGTGCTTCGGGGTTGAGCTCGGCCGGGCAATGAAGCGGCGCGCGATCGCGATCGAGCACGCAGAGCCCCGTGAGGTAGGGCAGCTCGTCGGCGTGACCCCAGAGGTACGCGGGCTGCAGCTCCGCGACGAGAAGATCGCCCTGCCCGCCGGCCGGCTGCAGGCGCACCATCCACACGGAACGCTCGGCGCCAGGCGTGCCGGCGACGAAGACGCTCGCCTCGCCCTGCAGCAGCCGCCGGTCCGCGCGGTCGATCGGCAGGCTCGTCGGCACGCGCGCGGCGTCGCCCAGGATCGCCCTGGGCGGTCCGGACGACGGAACGGCGGCGACGACGCGGAAATAGCGCTCGATCTCCTTGGCGGAGGCGGTCGCGATATCGGGCTGGACTGCCAGCGCGCGTGCTACCCGGTCGGCGCCCAGCAGTCGCTCGAGCAGCGTCGTCGCGTAGCTCTCGGCTGCGTGGCCGAGCGTGGAGATGCGCTCATCGAGCAGGGCGCTTTGCACGCGGCCGTACGAGACCGCAATGGCGAGCGCGACCGGAACGATCGCGCAGAGAAGGAACAGGGCGAAGATCCGGCGCGCGACGCGCGTGCCGAGCGCGGCCTCGCGGCCGATCATGGATCGTAGTCCGAAGCCAGTCCGACGAAGCGTCCGTCGTTGGCGCGCACGATGTCGTCGCGGCTCGCCTGTGCGGTGAGCGGGCTGTGGCTCGCCCCGTCCTTGCCGTTGCTCCAGAGATCGAAGTCGGAGTTGATCGGCACGAGGTTCTTGTTCTTGCGCGCGGCGCCGTTCCCGTTGACGTCCTCGAGATTGGTGTACTGGTACGGATTGCCCCAGGGATCGCGCATCGCTGCGGCACCGACCTGCGCCAGGCTCGCCGGAAGCGAGCGCTCCTCGGCCCTGTAGGTGAGCACCAGCGCTTCGATCGACTTGATGTCGGCCACGGCCTTGAACGTCCGGACGCGGTCCTGGTAGTTCTGGTACGCGGGCGCCGCGATGGCGATCAGGATGCCGATGATCGCGATGCCGAGCATGAGTTCGATCGTGGTGAAGCCGCGCGTGCGCGCGCGACGCCCTCCCGCGGCGGGCGGGGAAAACGACGGGACCGTCTGGTGCGGCTTCGGCATGGCTCGGCTCTGTCTCGAGGGTCTGTGCCGGCTGGTCTCGGGCCCTGTCTTTCCGCCGACAGGGGCGTGCCCGGACGAGGGGCGCAAGAGCCATGCCGACGCGCGGCGCCCACCGAGGAATATGCACGCAAGCCCGTGCGCACCCGGCCGCGGAGCGGAACTACTTCCTGCCGCAGGTGGCCCCGAGCGCCGGAGGCGGGGCCGCGCGGCGTCGCCACGGCGATGGTCGTGCCCGCGCCTCGATGCGGCGGCGCACCAAAACCCGTTTCATATGCATATGTTGTCGGGCTTTCGGGCGAAACTGCCGAGCCGCCGACAGGCGGGCGGGGCGCTAGGCGCCTTTGCCGAGGTCCGCGAGATATTCGTGCCCGGCGGTGTTCACGAGGCTCGTGCGCAGCTCGACGGGGCGGTCGTGGTAGGTGAGGGCAGTCCGGTCGATGCGCAGCAGCGGCGCGCCGACGGCGACGCCAAGGGCCTTCGCCGTCCCGCGGTCGGCGAGCCGCGCCGTGAGCCGCTCGACGGCGCGCACCACGTTGATTCCGTAGCGCGTCTGGTAGAGCCCGTAGATGGTCTCGTCGCGGTCGCGGAAGATCTTCTCCGTGAGGTCGGGGAAGAGCGCCTGCGGCAGCACGATCGTGTCGAGCACGACCGGCTCGCCGGCGAGCTTCAACACGTTGCGGATGCGGAACACGCGGTCGCCGGGGGCGATCGCGAGCCGTCCGGCCTCGTGCGGCTCGGCCCGGCCGCGATCGAAGGCGACGAGCGCCGGCTCGGGCAGCTCCTTCTCGCCGTCGGCCCGGACCACGTGGAAAAAATGGAACAGGAGACGCTTCGGCCCGTGCGTCGCGACGAAGGTGCCGCGCCCCTGCTGGCGCACGAGCACGCGCTCGGCCACCAGTTCGTCCACGGCCTTGCGCAGCGTGCCGATCGACACGCGGAAACGCTCCGCGAGCTTCGCTTCCGACGGCAGCGCCTCGCCGGCCGGCCATTCGCCCGCCGCGAGGCTCGCGACGAGCGCGGCCTTCACTTCACGGTAGAGCGGCGCGGCGGCGAGATCGGCAGGCATGACGGTCGCGACGATTGTATCAGGACATGCAGCTCATACAACTCATCTAGTTGACTTTGACGGCGGCGCGGCGCTACGATGCCGGCCTCGCATCCGCAACCGAAGAAGGAGGCCGCCGTGACCATCCATTTCGTCGTGCACGAGGACGGCGACTCGGTCGGGGTCGTGGTCGTCGAGGGCGTCAAGGCCGGCGATACGCTGACCGGCTGGGTCATGGAGCAGGACCGCACGCTCGCCATGAAGGCGCTCGACGACATCCCGATCGGCCACAAGCTCGCGATCCGCGACCTCGCCCAGGGCGACACGGTGATGAAGTACGGGGTCGACATCGGCCGCGCCATCGCGCCCATCAGGCAGGGCGGCTACCTGCACGTCCACAACGTGAAGACCAAGCGCTGGTAAGCGCGCTCGCGACGGGAACAAGACCATGGATCTCAGCAAAGCGACCTTCTGGGGCTACCGCCGCGACAACGGCCGCGT
Organism: Burkholderiales bacterium; assembly: GCA_025458245.1. Lineage (GTDB taxonomy): Bacteria > Pseudomonadota > Gammaproteobacteria > Burkholderiales > SG8-39 > JAOAEA01. The sequence continues at coordinate 646 of JALOSW010000099.1, read as the reverse complement.
GGGCGTGCGCAACCACGTGATCGTCCTGCCGGTCGACGACATCTCGAACGCCGCCGCCGAGGCGGTCGCGAACAACGTCAAGGGCACGATGGCGCTGCCGCATCCCTACGGCCGCCTGCAGTTCGGCGCGGACCTCGATCTGCACTTCCGCACGCTCATCGGCACCGGCGCGAACCCCAACGTCGCGGCGGTCGTGGTGATCGGCATCGAGCCCGGCTGGACCAAGAAGATCGTCGACGGCATCGCCGCGACCGGCAAGCCGGTGGAGGGCTTCTGGATCGAGCACAACGGCGACACGGCGACCGTGATGGCCGCCTCGCGCAAGGCGAAGGAGTTCATGCATTACGCGACCGGGCTCCACCGCACGGAGGCGCCGCTCAAGGATCTGTGGGTCTCCACCAAGTGCGGCGAGTCCGACACGACCTCCGGTTGCGGGGCGAACCCCACCGTCGGCAACGCGTTCGACAAGCTGCACGCGCAGGGCCTGACGCTCTGCTTCGGCGAGACGACCGAGCTCACCGGCGGCGAACATCTGGTGGCGGCGCGGTGCAAGACGCCGGAGATCCGCGAGCGGTTCATGTTCATGTTCAACCGCTATCAGGACATCATCAACCGGCACAAGACGAGCGACCTCTCGGACTCGCAG
>JALOSW010000245.1 GCA_025458245.1 Burkholderiales bacterium | reverse complement strand
GTGCCGCCGATGTTCGACTGGGACCTGCGCGTGCGCAACATGAACAAGGTGCGCATCGACGTCTCGGTCGTGTCGCTCACCTGCCCGAACGTCTTCTGGGGCGATGCCGAGGTCAGCACCCGCGCCGCGCGCGAGATGAACGACGATTTCGCCGCCGCGCAGCGCGCGCATCCCGATCGCATCCGCTGGTTCTGCTCGCTGCCCTGGCAGCACGCGGACCGCGCGCTCGCCGAGCTCGAGCGTGCGACCGCCGCCGGCGCGGTGGGCGTGATGGTGCTCGCGAACATCGCCGGCCGGCACCTCACCGACCCCGCGTTCGCGCCGATCTGGAAGGCGATCGACGACAAGGCGCTTCCGGTACTCGTCCACCCGACTGCGCCGCCGGGCAGCGCCGAGCTCGGCATGCACGAGTACCAGCTCACCGCGCCGATCGGCTTCACCTTCGACACCACGCTCGCCGTGTCGCGCATGATCTACGACGGGTTCTTCGACCGCCACGAGAAGCTGAAGATCATCGCGGCGCATGGCGGCGGGGCGCTGCCCTTCCTCATCGGCCGGCTCGACCAGTGCTGGGAGAACATTCCCGCCGCCGCGGCGAAGACCAGGCTGAAGCCCTCCGACTACGCGCGGCAGATCTACGCCGACAGCGTCGTGTTCGAGCAGGATGCACTCGAGATGGCGGTGCGGGTGTTCGGCAGCGAAAACGTCATGTACGGGTCGGACTATCCGCACACCATCGGCGACCCGGTGGGCTGCCTCGCGCGCGTGGACGCGCTCGCCGACGGCGTGCGCACGCGCGTGCGCGGCGCGAACGCGCAGCGGATTTTCGGGTTCTGAGCCGGGCCGCGGCGCGCGGCCGTAGCGGCCCGGCTAGACCGCGGCGCGCGCTGCGCCGTCCTCGGGCTCGCGCGTCACCACGATCCGGTCGCGCAGGGTGACGAATTCTTCCGCGGCGGTGGGATGGATGCCCACGGTCGCGTCGAAGTCCGCCTTGGTGAGGCCCGCCTTCAGGGCGATGCCGATGCCCTGGATGATTTCCGGCGCGTCGGCGCCGACCATGTGCGCGCCGACGACGCGCTGCGAGGCGCGATCGACGATGAGCTTCATGAGCGTGCGCTCGGTCGAGCCCGAGAGCGTCGCCTTCATCGGCCGGAAGTCGGTCTTGTAGATCTCCAGCTCCGGATAGCGCTCCAGCGCCTTCTCTTCCGAAAGGCCGACCGTGCCGATCGGCGGCTGGCTGAACACGGCGGTCGGCACGTCGTCGTGGTCCGCGACAGTCGGCTTGCCGCCGAAGAGCGTCGCCGCGACCGCGGCACCCTCGCGGATCGCGACCGGCGTGAGCTGCAGCCGGTGCGTGACGTCGCCCACGGCATAGATGCTCGGCACGTTCGTCCGCGAGTGCGCGTCGACGCGCACGGACCCGTCCGCAGCCAGCTCGACGCCCGCGGCCTCGAGGCCCAGCCCGACGGTGTTCGGCACGCGCCCGGTCGCGAACATGACCGCGTCGACAAGGCGCGTCTCGCCGTTCGTGAGGCGCGCGGCGATGGCGCCTGCGCGCCGCTCGATCGCCGCGACTTCGACGCCGCACTGCACCTGGACGCCCTTCTTCTGGATTTCCGCGTGGAGGAAGCTCCGCACGTCGCGGTCGAAGCCGCGCAGGATCTCCGCACCGCGGTAGAGCAGCGTGGTCTCGGCGCCGAGGCCGTTCCAGATCCCCGCGAACTCGACGGCGATGTAGCCGCCTCCGACGACGACGATCCGTCGCGGCAGCTCGGAGAGATGGAACGCGTCGTTCGAAACGATGCCCAGCTCGCGCCCTGGAATCTCGGGCACGAACGGCCGCCCGCCCGTGGCGACCAGGAGGTAGCGCGCGGTGATGCGCTCGCCGCCGATCTCGACGGTGTGCGGATCGACGATGCGCGCACGGCCGGCGAGCACCGTCGCGCCCGCCTTCTCCAGCAGGGCGCGATAGGCCGTCTCGAGCCGCGCGATTTCCTTGTCTTTCGCGGCGATGAGCGCGGGCCACGAGAAGGAATGCTCGCCGACGGTCCAGCCGAAGCCGCGCGCGTCCTCGAAATCGTCGCGGAAGTGCGAGGCGTAGACCAGGAGCTTTTTCGGCACGCAGCCGCGGATCACGCAGGTGCCGCCGTAGCGGTATTCCTCGGCGATCGCCACGCGCGCGCCGTGGGATGCCGACATGCGCGCCGCGCGCACGCCGCCCGAGCCGCCGCCGATCACGAAAAGGTCGTAGTCGAAGTCCGTCATTCCCGTCCCCCGGAAGCCCGTCGCAGCCAGGGCGAGAGCCTAAAAGAAAACGCCCCGCGCGGGGCGGGGCGTCGCGCAGCGGGTGCGCCGATGTTTCAGCTCTGGTCGAGGAAGCTCTTCAGCCGCTCGGAGCGCGACGGGTGGCGCAGCTTGCGCAGCGCCTTCGCCTCGATCTGGCGGATGCGTTCGCGCGTGACGTCGAACTGCTTGCCCACCTCTTCCAGCGTGTGGTCGGTGTTCATCTCGATGCCGAAGCGCATGCGCAGCACCTTCGCCTCGCGCGGCGTGAGCGAGTCGAGCACCTCCTTGGTCACGTCGCGGAGCGACGAGTACATCGCCGCATCCGACGGACTCACCGTGGAGGTGTCCTCGATGAAGTCGCCGAGGTGCGAGTCGTCGTCGTCGCCGATCGGCGTCTCCATGGAGATCGGCTCCTTGGAGATCTTGAGGATCTTGCGGATCTTCTCCTCGGGCATGTCCATCTTGAGCGCGAGCGTGGCCGGGTCGGGCTCCTGGCCGGTCTCCTGCAGGATCTGGCGGCTGATCCGGTTCATCTTGTTGATCGTCTCGATCATGTGCACCGGGATGCGGATGGTGCGCGCCTGGTCGGCGATC
>JALOSW010000015.1 GCA_025458245.1 Burkholderiales bacterium | reverse complement strand
CGCCGAGGACGTGGGCTGGAGCGCGAACAAGATCGTCCTGGGCAAGCTCTCCGGGCGCAACGCGTTCAAGCAGCGCCTGAAGGAGATCGGCATCGAGCTCGACAGCGAAGAAGCCGTCAACGTCGCGTTCCAGAAGTTCAAGGATCTCGCCGACAAGAAGGCGGAGATCTTCGACGAGGATCTCAACGCGCTCGTGTCCGACGAGGCGGTGAGCTCGGAGGCCGAGCACTGGAAGCTCGTCACCATGCACCAGGCGAGCGGCATGGGTGAACGGCCGCACGCCGAGGTGGTGCTCGCCGAGTCGGGGGCCGAGCGGCGCACCGCCTCGGAAGGAGACGGTCCGGTGGATGCGACCTTCAAGGCGATCGAGACCGTCGCGAGGAGCGGCTCGGAACTGCTGCTTTACTCCGTGAACGCGGTCACCCACGGTACCGAGTCGCAGGGCGAGGTGACGGTGCGGCTCGCGAAGGCGGGCCGGATCGTGAATGGCGTCGGCGCCGACACCGACATCATCGTCGCGTCGGCCAAGGCCTATATCAACGCGCTCAACAAGCTGCACGGCGGCGAGCGGATCAACCCGCAGACCTCCCAGCCGACGCCTTGACCCGCCGGCGGCGATGCGCGACCTCGCCCCAGAGATCTTCCGGCAGCGGCTGCTCGTCGAGGGCCGCTACGGCCGGGACGTCGGTCGCGACGAGGTCAGGGGCTACCTCGACGGGCTCGCCGCGCGCCTCGCCATGCGCGCCTATGGGGAGCCTATGATCCATTCGCCCGCGGGCGAGGGAAAGCCCGGGAACCAGGGCTACGACGCGTTCCTGCCGCTCGTCGACTCGGGCATCGCCCTCTATGTCTGGACTGCGGCCCGCTTCTTTTCCGTCGTGCTGGTCACGTGCAAGCCGTTCGATGTGGCCGCTGCGCTCGATTTCACGCGCACTTATTTCTCGGTGCGGGGCGAGCTCGCGCATCGCGAATTCTGAACGCCGCCCCGGCTCCTATCGGGTCGGTCGCGTCGCCCGAGCGTAGAAGGATGCGAACGCGAAGAGCGCCAGCGATAGGGCGATCTCGACGAGCGAGAGCATGCGCGTGACGCCCGTCTCCGACCACGCGCGCATGACGCCTTCGGCCAGATAGACGAGCACCAGCATCGACATCCATTGGAACGTGTAGCGCCGTCGCCGGAGGAATCCGGGCAGCGCGGCCACGAGCGGCAGCGCCTTCAGCGCGAGCCACGAGCCGCCGGGTCGCAGCGGCGCGAGCCAGACCTCCCAGGCGATCGTGACCGCGATGAGCGCGACCAGGCTCGCGATCGCGCCTAGCGCGAGTACGCGCGGGGTGTTCAAGCGCCGCGCGCCTGTTCCGACAGCCGCGCAAGGGCTTCCCGGGCCTTTCCGGGGTTCGTCACGGGTGCTTCGAAATCGAAGCGCAGCACCCGGCCGCCGGCGCGTACGTCGAAGCCGTCGCAGTCGATGCCGATCATCTCCGGGTCGGCGGCGGTGCGATGGACGTGCATGCAGTAGAGGCGCAGGGCTGCGGTGTGATCGGCATTCATGTGCGCGACGATCTCGTCCTCGGCCGCGGCAAGGGTGCCAGCGGGCGGCGCGTAGCTCTGTGGCGAAATCGACCGGATCGCGCCGAAGCCGCCGATGTGGCGAACGAACACCGGCGACAGCGCGAAGAACGAGAAATCACCGAGCGCGAGAAGTCGTGCGCCCTCGGGGAAGTAGCGGAGGTAGCGGGCGCGTATGGCCTGCGCATCGGAGAGTCGCTCGGCGTCGGCGACGAGCGTCAGCCGCGCGCCGGTCTGCACGTCGGGCGTACCGTCGTGGACGAATAGGCTTGCGCGGGCATCCGCCTCCATGTTCCTGGTGTGCTCGGCGAGCCGGCTAACGAGGATCACGGGACGCGCAGCCGCGTCGAGAACGAACGGCGCGATCGACCCGAACGGGTACCCGGCGAGGCGCTCGGAGAGTGTCGCAAGGACGCCCGCCTGATGCCGCCGTACATAGCGGCGTGCTTCGGCGCCCTCGGTCACGCGGCCCGCTCCGGAGCGCCGAGCTTCCTCGCGATGCCGGCGAGTCGTTCGCCTAACGCGATGGCAAGCTGCTTCTCGTCGGCGTCGACGGGGCGATCGTCCGCGCTGCCGCTCACGTGGCTCGCGCCGTAGGGCGTCCCGCCGCCGCGAGTCGCCGACAGCCCCGGCTCCGTGTACGGCAGGCCGACGATCAGCATGCCGTGGTGCAGGAGCGGCAGCATCATCGAGAGGAGCGTCGTTTCCTGGCCGCCGTGCGGGGTCGCGGTCGACGTAAATACCGCCGCCGGTTTGCCGGCAAGCGCGCCGCGGAGCCAGAGCGGCGAGGTGCCGTCGAGAAAATACTTGAGAGGCGCCGCCATGTTGCCGAATCGCGTCGGGCTCCCCAGCGCGAGCGCCGCGCAGGACTCCAGGTCGGAGAGCTCGCAATAGGGCGCACCGGCGTCCGGCACGGATGGCTCGACCGCTTCGACGACCGTCGACACGCGCGGCACGGTACGCAGCTTCGCGCGCGCGCCGGGTACACGTTCCACGCCGTGGGCGACCCAGCGGGCGAGCTCGCGAACGGCGCCGCCGTGGCTGTAATAGAGCACGAGAACGTCTTGCATCAGGGAACGGACAGGAAGCGGGTGCAGGTTATTATAGGTCGACAGATGGAAGCGTCCGCATCCGCTCCTCGCGCCACCGCGCTTCGCCTGTGGCGCTTCGCCTCGGCAGTCGCGCAGCGGCTCGTCGACGACCGTTGCCTTCAGGTTGCGGCGAACCTCACGTATACGACGCTATTCGCGCTCGTGCCGCTCATCACCGTTGCCATTACCGTGTTCGCGGCATTGCCTGCCTCGAAGCTGCTGATGGCCCGCCTCCACGCGTTTCTCGGCGAGCAACTGCTGCCGCCGGCGGTGGCCGATACGATCCTGGAATACGTCGATCGGTTCGCGACGCAGGCCTCGGGGCTCACCGCGGCGGGGCTCGGCGTGCTCGCGGTGACGGCCATCGCGCTCATGGCGACGATCGAACGCGCTTTCAACACGACCTGGCGGGTGCGCCGCAGCCGCCCGCTCGGCGTGCGCATCGCGGTGTACTGGGGCGCGCTCACGCTCGGACCGATTCTGATGGGCGCGAGCCTGTGGGCGACTTCCTATGTGCTCGCGCAATCGCTCGGGTACGCGCGCCGCGTGCCGGGCGCGGCCGACGTCCTGGTCGCACTCGTGCCGTTCGCTTCGATCGCGACCGCGTTCACGCTGCTCTACTTCCTGGTGCCGAATCGTCCGGTGCGCTTTCGCGACGCGCTGATCGGCGGCGTGGTGGCAGCGGTACTGTTCGAGCTGATGAAGCGCGGCCTCACCCTCTATCTCGCGCGCGTGCCGACCTACGCGGCGATCTACGGCGCCTTCGCGGTCGTGCCGATCTTCCTGCTCTGGCTGTACATGTCGTGGGTGGTCACCATCCTCGGCGCCGTAATCGCGGCCATGCTGCCCGAGTACGGGCTCTTGCGGGCACGCTCCGCCGACAGCGCGGCGGCGCTGTTCCGCGACGCCGTCTCGGTGCTCCGGGAACTCGTCATCGCCCAGCGCGTGCCGGCCGCTCGCACGCCGGTCGAACTCGCGCGCGCGGCGCGCGTGCCGCTGGACCGGACCGAGGAGCTGCTCGAGGGGCTCGCGACGCCGGGGTGGGTGTCGCACGGCGGAGGCGATCGCTGGATGCTGTCGTCGGACGCCGACCGCGTCATGGTCGCGGATGTCTACCGCCTGTTCGTTGCTGGCGGCGCCGCAGTCGGGGGCGGCGACGACGCGTCGCGGCAGGCGGTCGAGCGCGCGGTCGCGGCCGTCGACGCGGCGCTGCGGCAGCCGCTCGCTTCGCTCGCGCCCGAGCCGGCGTCAGGCGACGGCAAGCCCAGGCTCGAAGCGGTCCGCTGAGCGGTTGCGACGGATTGCGGCGGACGCGGGGTGCCGCCGCCTAATTGACCGCGCTGAACTGCACCACCTGGACGCTGACAGTGCGCTCGAGGAGCCGGGTTGCGCGAACACGGAGCTTCGACTGCAGCTCGCCCAAGTTGAGCTCGCACGTCGAGTCGAGCGCCGCGAGCGGTGCCAGAAGAGCCGGCGCCTGATTGAGCGAGGGCACTTCCGGCAGGAGCAGCACGCGCTCTGCGGGCTTGTCCGCGGCGTCGCGAGTCTTACGGATCGACACCGGTCGCGCAGCCGGCGCGATTTCTTCGAGGCCGAGTTCGAGGTGCTCCGGCTTGTCGGAAAGGACCCAGCGCACGACGCAGATGTGGCACGTCTGGGTGTCGCGAGTGCGAATGCCGACGACCTCGCCCACGCGAATCGGCTCGATCGGTCCGGAGAGATGCAGCAGGGCGAAGCCCCGCGGGCTCTCGTTGGTGACCAGCCACTCGCCGCTTGCCGGCGCGGCGTTACCATGGGCGTCGAGGAACTCCCAGATGCCCGGGAGGCCGACGGAGAGCTCGACGCGTGCATGCGTGCGCAGGCGCGTGAACCGGCGGTTCGGCACTGCGCCCCAGTGTTTCACGAGACGTCCCATCAGGTCACGGTACCCCGGATCCGCAGCCGCTCCCGGCAGCCCGACTTCCGCCGGCTGTTCGCCCGCGGCGAGCCGCGCGAGCTGGTCGAGGAGTTTCTCGGCAAGCGGCAAGGTGTTGAGTACGAAGTCCTGGCTCTGCGGCATCGGATGATGCCGTTTGGCGAGGGCGTAGCCGGGCAGGTCGCGCTGCGGCTTCACCAGAAACAGCCCTTGCCCCGGTTTCAGCTGACTCGCGGGCGCGAGCGTGGCGAGCTCGCCGAAGGCACGGAGGTAGGCATTCAGCCGGTCGAGGTCACCCGCCATGAGCTTGAGCGGATCGGCGAACGCGACGAGAAGCGCGTTACGGTAGACGGCCCCCGGCGTGTCCGTCTCGCCCGGAACGGCCTTCGCGGCGAAACCGCGCCGGGCCGCAAAGTGGTGAAGCTGATGGAGCTCCGACCACACGCCTTTCGGGTTGGTCGCATACATGCGATAGCCCACCGCCAGGCGGCGTGCGAGAAGCTGCATGGCGCGCACGACCGGGAGCATCGCGCGCCCGCTCGACGCGAATCCGAACAGACGACGCCCCTGCTCGACGAGCAGCAGCTTGTAGCTGTAGGCAAGCTGCACCAGCAGGTCTTCGGCCAGACCCGCCGCCGACCGGGAATGCGTGGAGAGCGGAAGAGTGGCGCGGGCGAGTTTGCCGTCGAGCGCGGGCAGGATCTCGTCCGCCCTCGCAAGGAAGAGCTCCGTCGCGTCCTGACGCAGGGTCGCGCGCATGCGTGTCCCGTTCAGACGCTGGAGTTCTTCGAGCATCAGGCGCGCCGACTCGAACGGGTCTTCCGCCGGGAGCTTTGCGAGCCACGCCGGGATGGCGTCGGCTTCCATGTCGAACGGACGTACCCTTGCCGACCCGGATGACGGCAGACTGAGTTGCAGGGACATTCGCGGCTCCTCGTCGGTATTGTGGTGTTGAACGGCCTGCAGGGGTTCGTGCAAGGTCCGTGCCACTGAGCCGCCGCAGGCGTGATGACGTCGGCATATGCCGACGTGGTGCATGCGAAGGGGGCCAATGCCGGCATGGCGCGCGCAGCTGGCCAAGATGGCGGGCCTGCGCCGCTGCTCCGGCGCGTGACATGGTTCACGCCTAGGGCAGGGTGGGCTGCGCCTTTCCTGTCGGCGGGCGTGTCAGCGGCAACACCGCTGACGCGATCGCGACAGTCGACGCACCGCTCAGGCGGGATCGACCTCGAGAAGTTCGATGTCGCCGGTGCGCTCGGCGACGCGGCGCACGCGTATGCGCGCGACGCCCTCACGCGTCCGGAGATGCAGTTCGCGCCGGCTCGCACGGACCCCCTCCGGCACGACGAGCAGGGCGGCCTGGTCGCGTGCGGGCACGCCGGGGCAGAACAGCGCCTTGACGCCCTGATCGTGCTCAGTCGGGTCGAGGAACGCGACCGCGGCGAGCACGCGCGGCGCCAGCTGCTGCACGCCGATCTCGAGGTGCTCGGGGTTGTTCGACGCGACGCGGCGCACGATGCAGCCGTACTCGGCGTTGCGCTCTTTCGAGCGCAGGAGCACGACGTCTCCGACCGCGACATGGCCGTTGCGGACGCTCATGAGGCGGAGCGCGAATCCGCCGGCGCTCTCGTTCACGATCACCCACTCGCTCACCGGAGTAACCTGGATCGCGGCATGCGCGGCCGGTCCGAGCGCGGCCCACGCTTCGGTGAGTCCGACGTGCACCGCCACGCGTGGGTGGAACCGCAGCCGCGCCGAGCGCTTCCTCTTTTCGCCGCGCCAGTTGCCGGCAAGCCGGCGCAGCAGGGCGCGGTACGCGACCCGGCCGGCGTCCTCGGGAAGGCCCAGCGTATCCGGGCTCACGCCGCTCTGAAGACGAACGAACTGCGACTCCAGTCGCTCGACGAGCGCGCGCGTCGAGAGCACGCGCTCGAAACCCGCCGGGCCGTCCTCCTTTCGCTTCGAGGCGGCGATCCCGGGACGGTCGCGGCGGGGATCGATAAGGAAGATGCCCCGCGGCTTCGAGTCGACTGGGGCGCCGTGGATCTCGGCAAGCGCACCGAAGCGCGAGAGGTAATCTTGGACCAGCGAGAGCTCGCCGGGCATCAGCCGCGACGGCTCGGCGAAGGCGAGAAGCAGAGTGTTCCGGTAGACGGCGACGGCGCTCGTTGCCGGGGCCTCGGTCGGCTTGATATCCAGACCGAGCGCGCGGGCAACGCCGAAGAGGTGGTGCAACTCGGTCCAGACGCCCCCGGGACTGCGCGCATAGAGACGGTGCGTGAGCACCAGCCGGCGGGCGAGAAGGTCCATGGCGCGCACCAGCGGGCCGTGGATCTGCCGTCTGGAACCGAAGGCGAGCCAGGCGCGAGGCGTTTGCAGCACCGCCGCGCTGTACCCGGCGCCGAGCTCCTTGAGGAGCTTCTCGACCAGATAGGCCGTGTCGCGCAGCGGCGGCGCGAGCGGAAGCGCGACGTCCTCGAGGGCCCGTTCCAGGCGCGGCACCACCGTCTCGATGCGCTGATGAAGCATGTCGAGAAGCCGGATCTTGGACCGTGGACTGCCGGGGGCACGGTTGATCGCCACGAGCTTGTCGATCAGGAGTCGTGCCGCGCCTGACGCATCGTGCGTCGGCAGCGTGGCGAGCCACGCGCCCAGTTCGTCGGCGTCGGGCTCGGCGGAGCCGGCCGCGCCTTTGGCGGCGGCCATCAAGGTCGCGAACATGTGGGAAGTCGGGCGAGCCCGGAGGGTGTTCGTATGCGCCGGATCGCGCGCAAGATACATGCCACCGCGCGTGCGACCGAAGGAACTGTTCCGCGCCGGCCGAGCGACCGGCGGCGCGAGGCGCTCAGGCGCTCAGACGAGCGGGCCTTCGTACTTGAACTTCCCGCGCCAGGCGGCGAGCACCATGCGCGGGTACTCCGCGCGTCCCAGGCTGCCGTTGTAGCGGCCGAGCGCGCGGAATAGATCGCCGTTCTCGATGTCGAGATAGTGGCGAAGGATGGTGCACCCGTAGCGCAGGTTCGTCCTCAGATGAAAGAGGTTGTGCTCGCGGTCGCCGATGAGACCGACCCAGAAGGGCATCACTTGCATCAACCCGCGCGCGCCCGCGCTCGACACGGCGTATTTCTTGAACCCGCTTTCGACTTCGATGATGCCGAGGACGAGCTGGGGATCGAGGCCGGCGCGTGTCGCCTCGTAGTGCACCGCTTTCAGCAGCTCGACGCGGTAAGCGGCATCCGGGATGCGTGGGGCAAGCCGCTGCGACATCTCGAGCAGCCAGCGATAGCCGTCGCTCGGATCCGAGAAGCGAAGCTGCGACACGCTCCGGTCGGCGATGGCGCGTGACATCGCTGCCTTCACGCTCGCCGACAGCGGCTCGTACGTCTGCGCGCCGGCGTGCGCCGACAGTGCAGCCGACGCGATCAGCAAACCGACGATGAGATTCAGGAGCCTCGCCACAGTCTGGAACGCAGGAAAGCGGCCGCCTCGCCGAGGTCGACCGGAGTGGCCGACGCGTCGCGCCGGCCCTGATACTCGATCTTGCCATCCTTGAGGCCGCGCTCGCCAACGACGACGCGGTGCGGAATGCCAACTAGTTCCATGTCGGCGAACATCACGCCGGGGCGCTCGTCGCGGTCGTCCATGAGCACCTCGAAGCCGGCGGCCTCGAGTTCGTCGTGCAGTCGGTCGGCCGTGTCGCGAACGGCGGCGCTGCGGTGGTAGCCGATCGGAACAAGCGCCACTTGGAACGGTGCCATCGGCTCCGGCCAAGCGATGCCCCGCTCGTCGTGATTCTGCTCGATCGCCGCGCCGACGATGCGCGTGATGCCGATGCCGTAACAGCCCATCTCGAACGGCTGCTGTTTACCGGACTCGTCGAGGTAGGTTGCTTTCAGGGCTTCGGCATACTTGGTCCGAAGCTGGAAGATGTGCCCGACTTCGATGCCGCGCGCGATCTCGAGCTTTCCTTTGCCGTCCGGGCTCGAGTCGCCCGCCACCACGTTGCGGAGGTCGGCCACCAGCGCCGGCTCCGGCAAGTCGCGACCGAAGTTGACTCCGGTAAGGTGATAGCCCGCTTCGTTCGCACCGCACACGAAACCGCCCATTGCCGCGACGCAACGATCGGCGATGACCCTGATCCCCGGGGCGACGGCCACCGGCCCGATGTAGCCCGGCTTGCACCCGAGGTGTTGCTCGACCTCCGAGTCGGTCGCAAACCGGAAGGGGTCGAGGCCCGGCACCTTTTGCGTCTTGATCTCGTTCAGCGAATGGTCGCCGCGCACGAGCAACAGTACGAACTGTCCATCGTGCATGACGGCGATCGCCTTCACCGTCTGCGCGAGTGGCACGGAGAGTAACTCCGCGACATCCTCGCAGCGCGTCTTCCCCGGCGTCGGTACCTTGCGCATCGGCGCGCCCGGCGCCGGACGCGGAGTCTCGGGTGCGAGCGCCTCGGCGAGTTCGACGTTCGCGGCATAGCCGGACTCGGGCGAGTAGGCGATCGCGTCCTCGCCCGAGTCGGCGAGGACATGGAACTCGTGCGAACCGGTCCCGCCGATCGAGCCGGTGTCCGCGGCGACGGCGCGAAATCGCAGACCAAGCCGCGAGAAGATGCGCGTGTAAGTGTCGTACATGTTGCGGTACTCGCGCTCCAGGTCGGCGTATCCGGCGTGGAACGAATAGCCGTCCTTCATCGTGAACTCGCGGCCGCGCATCACGCCGAACCGCGGCCGGATCTCGTCGCGGAACTTCGTCTGGATCTGGTAGAAGTGCACCGGCAGCTGGCGGTAGCTGCGCAGCTCGCGGCGGGCGATGTCGGTGATGACCTCCTCGTGCGTCGGGCCGATCACGAAGTCGCGCTGGTGGCGATCCTTGAGCCGCAGAAGCTCGGGGCCGTACTTCTCCCAGCGCGTCGATTCCTGCCACAGCTCGGCCGGCTGCACGGCGGGAAGGAAAAGCTCGACGGCGCCGGCGCGGTTCATCTCCGCGCGTACGATCGCCTCGACCTTCCGCACCACGCGCAGCCCGAGCGGCATCCAGGAATAGATCCCGCCCGCGAGCCGACGGATGAGCCCCGCGCGCAGCATGAGCTTGTGGCTCACGATCTCGGCATCCGCGGGGGCCTCTTTCAGGGTCGAGATGAAGAATCGCGAGACGCGCATTGGAGTGCCACCGGGAACGAAAGCCCTGAATTCTACTTTATCGACCCGCGCGCTCTGCGGACGCCGTCGCTTGCTTCAAATCGGTATGGATTTGTGGAAGAATCGATCCAACTCAAGACAACCTGGTTGGTTCCATGCTCGACCGCGAAGGCTACCGCCCGAACGTCGGCATCATCATCGCGAACGCAAAAAACGAGGTCTTCTGGGGCAAGCGGGTCAGCGAACACGCCTGGCAGTTCCCGCAAGGGGGTATCAAGCACGGCGAGACGCCGGAGCAGGCGATGTACCGCGAGCTGCAAGAGGAGGTCGGGTTGCTGCCGGCGCACGTGCGCATCCTCGGACGCACGCGGGGTTGGCTGCGCTATGAAGTCCCGAATCAGTGGGTCCGCCGCGAGTGGCGCGGCAGCTACCGTGGCCAGAAACAGATCTGGTTCCTCCTGCGCCTGGTCGGGCGCGACTGCGACGTGTCTTTGCGCGCGAGCGCGAAGCCGGAATTCGACGCGTGGCGCTGGAGCGAATACTGGATTCCGCTCGAAAGCGTCATCGAGTTCAAGCGCGGCGTGTATCAGCAGGCGCTCACCGAACTCGCGCCGTTCCTCTCGCGCGACCAGCGGCGCCCGCGTTACCCGGCGACCCGGATCGGCCGGGACCGCGAATAGCGTTTTCACGCCGGGGCGCCCCCGCGGACGTCGATCGCGCGAGCGCTCGGCGGGGTATCGCCCCGGCCGCAACTGACCCGATGGAACCCGCGGATCGAGGCGAAGCCCGTGTCGTCGAAGTGCTGCGCTTGCCGCGGCGGGTGGTGCATGTCGTCACGTTGACGTCACCGACGGTTTTCCTGCTGGTCGACGAGCGCGCCGGCGCGATCCTCGTGAACTCCCCGCCGTTCTCCGAGCAGGCGCTCAGTGTCGTCCGGCGGGTGGCGAATCCGGATTTCATCTTCCTGCCGAGCCGCTTCGGCGCACGCGACCTGGATGACTGGCGAAGGGCGACAGGAGCTCGCACCCTCGCGAGTACCGAGGAAGTGCCTGCGATCGACGGGACGATCGACGAACCCGTCGACGGTGGCGTGCGGATGCACGGACGCCTCGATTTTCTGCTGCTCTCCGGCAGGTCGCGCGGAACCTGTGCCCTGCGGGTCAAGGAACCCCCGGGGATCGTGTTCTTCGGGCCGGCACTTTCGCACGCGGCGGGAGGCGGCTTCGTCTTGCGCGCGCAGCCCGACGACTATTCGTTCGAGAACCGGCTGATCGGAGCGCTCGCGCTTCGGGATCTCGCGTTTGAGTTCGCGTTCTGCGACGACTATATTGAAAAAGGAGTGACAGTTGCGTCGCCGGCGGATCGCGCGGTGCACGCCGCGGTTGATGCGGCGCTGAACGAGTTGAAATAGTTCGCCCGCCGATGGCTGTCAGTGATCGGGGTGGGCGCGCACCGTTACATCGTGTTCGAGGCATCGCCTGGAGCGCCTATCCGAGCGCCGAAAGTCTCGGCAGTTGGCGAATCGTCGCCCGGCGAGTGCGGCTTGACATCGTGGCGGGCGCGCCGCTACACTCGATCCGTGTTTTAGAATTAGTCTAAAACATCCCGTTCTTCAACGAAAGGAGGCAGTTCATGCAGCTCAAGGGTTCCAAGACCGAGGGCAACCTCAAAGCCGCGTTTGCCGGCGAGTCCCAGGCGAACCGCCGTTATCTCTACTTCGCGAACAAGGCCGACGTCGAAGGCCAGAACGACGTCGCGGCGTTGTTCCGGTCGACCGCCGAAGGCGAAACGGGCCACGCGCACGGCCACCTCGAGTACCTCGAAAAGGTGGGCGACCCTGCGACCGGACTGCCGATGGGTGCATCGCGAGACAACCTGAAGTCGGCGATTGCCGGCGAGACGCACGAGTACACCGACATGTACCCGGGCATGGCGAAAGAGGCTCGTCAAGAGGGCTTCGACGAGATCGCCGACTGGTTCGAGACGCTGGCGAAAGCCGAGCGGTCGCACGCCAACCGGTTCCAGAAAGCTCTGGACGCGCTGGCCGACTGATCTGCGGACGTGCCCGCATGAGGGAGCGGGCGACCGCTCCCTCTCTTTTCATTTCCCTTTCCAGCGCGAAAGAGCAGCGCCATGACCGTCCGCGAAGGCAGCCTCGAGGCCCCGACCCGCCATCCGATCGACTGGAAGTCGCCGGATTTCTACGATCCGGAAAAGCTCGCCCATGAGATGGAGCGCGTCTTCGACATCTGCCACGGATGCCGCCGCTGCGTCAGTCTGTGCGGGTCGTTCCCGGCGCTGTTCGACCTCGTGGACAACAGCTCGACGGGGGAAGTGGACGGGGTCGCGAAGAGCGACTACCACAAGGTCGTGGAGCAGTGCTATCTGTGCGACCTCTGCTATATGACCAAGTGTCCCTACGTTCCGCCGCACGCCTGGAACGTGGATTTCCCGCATTTGATGCTGCGGGCCAAAGCCGTGGCGTACAAGCGCGGCGAGGTTCGCCTGCGCGATCGCGTTCTCGACGACACCGACGCGCTGGGCCAGTTCGCGGGGATCCCGATCGTTACGCAGATCGGCAACGTCGTGAACGGCACCTCGCTCGGGCGTGCAGTGATGCAACAGGCGCTCGGCATCGACGCGAAAGCTTGGATGCCGCCGCTGGCGACGAAGCGCTTCCCCGCGGCGGCCCCGGAGAGCAAGGCGTATCCCGTGAGGGATGGCGAGCGCACGCCCGGCAAGGTCGCGATCTTCTATACCTGCTACGCGAACTACAACGAGCCGGGGATCGCCCTCGACCTTCTGAGGATCCTCGACCACAACGAGATTCCGTACGTCCTCGTGGACCAGGTGTGCTGCGGGATGCCGCACATGGAAAGCGGCGCGCTGGACGAGGTGGCGCGGCAGAAAGAGCACAACCTGCCGCGGATGGCCGAGCTCGCGAGGGCGGGCTACGCGATCCTCACGCCGATCCCGTCTTGCACGCTGCAGTTCAAGCAGGAGATCCCGCTCATGTTTCGGGACGATCCGGACGTGCAACTCGTGAAGCAGGCGATGTACGACCCGTTCGAGTACTTCGTCGCGCGGAACAAGGACGGCCTCCTGAAGACGGACTTCTCGAAGCCGCTCGGGCGCGTCTCCTATCACGTCCCATGCCACCTGCGCGTGCAGAACATGGGCCGCAAGACCGAGGAGTTCCTGAAGCTGATCCCGGGAACCACGGTCACCACCGTGGAGCGCTGTTCCGGGCACTCGGGCGCCTGGGGGATGAAGGAGCAGTTCCACCAGATGGCCATGAAGATCGGCAAGCCGGTATTCAAGGCGATGGCCGAGGCCAAGCCCGATTTCATCTCCTCCGATTGCCAACTCGGCGGACGGCACATCGAGCAGGGCACCCACGAATCGAACCTGACCAACGCGCCGCTCGCGCACCCTCTCACGCTGGTGCGCATGGCTTACGGTCTCTGAGAGAACCTACACCCTCACGTGGAGCAGACATGCCGCAGATCGAACGCGACAGCCTACTCACCCTGGAAGCGTATTCGCGTTCCCGGGACGGCTTCCGGAAAAAAGTGATGGCCCACAAAAAGCATCGCCGGGCGCCGCTCGGCGAGAACGTGATGCTCATTTTCGAGGACGAGCTCACCGTCCGCTACCAGATCCAGGAGATGCTGCGCGCGGAGAAGATCTTCGAGGAAGACGAGATCCGCCACGAGCTCGAAACCTACAATCCGCTCATCCCCGACGGGCGGAACTGGAAGGCCACGATGATGATCGAGTACCCCGACGTCGAGCAGCGCAAGCGGGAGCTTGCCCGCCTCAAGGGCGTCGAGGATCGCGTCTACGTCCAGGTGGAGGGGTCGCCGCGGGTCTATGCGATCGCCGACGAAGATCTGGAGCGCGAGAACGACGAGAAGACCTCGTCGGTGCACTTTCTGCGCTTCGAACTCACCGAGGACATGGCGAAGGCGCTCAAGTACGGCGTGGGACTCACGATCGGCGTCGATCACCCGAATTACGCGGCGGCGCTCGATCCGGTGCCGACAGACATGCGAAATGCCCTGGTCGCCGACCTCGCGTGAGACACGGCGCCACCCTCGCGCTCGTCGTGGCGCTCGTCGCCTCCGCGTGCAGCGGCACGCCTAACCCTTCGGCACTGCCGTCCGCCGGCGGCGACGCGCCGCCTGAGGAGAAGATGACGGCGAGCAAGGCCGGGCTCACGCTGCCTCCCTGGCCCAGCGAAGCGAACCTGATCCCGTTCCAGGTGGGACGCGCTGCGGCGTTCCGATACTTCGTCGATGGCCAATCGATATCGGTCGCTGACGCGGACGTCGTGCGGTTCACGCTGGTCGCGAAAAGCGCGAGCGGAGCGGAGAACGTGTCGTACGAGGGATTCCGTTGCAGCACCGGCGAGCGCGCGACCTACGCGTATGGCCGTACCGACCGATCGTGGCGCGAAGTCGCGGATCCCCAGTGGGCCCCGGTGACGCGCACCGACGACGCGCGCAGTGCCCTGATGGCCTATCACCTGTGCCCCGGGCGCCGTGCAGTGAAGAACTCTGCCGAAGGCGCGAACGCGGTTCGATATGGCCACCCGGAGGCGACCGGCGCGGACGGCGGGCTGCGGCCCGATAGGGGCTTCTAGGCGCGGCGCGCGAGGCGCGATGTCCCGGAGCGTTCGCTACAGGACGACCAAATTGTCGCGGTGGATGAGTTCCGGCTCGTCCAGGTAGCCGAGCACCGACTCGATCTCGCTCGAGGGGCGGCCGAGAATCCGACGCGCCTCGCCTGCACCGTAGTTCGCAAGCCCGCGTGCGATCTCGCGGCCGTCGGGCGCGACGCACGCGACCACCGCGCCGCGCTCGAACTCGCCATCGACTTCTTCCACGCCGATCGGCAGGAGGCTCTTGCCGTCGCGCACGAGGGCGCGGGCCGCACCCTCGTCGACGTGCAGCCGCCCGCTCACCTGCACGTGATCGGCAAGCCACTGCTTGCGCGCCGCGAGCGGCGCAGTGTCCGCGACGAGCAGCGTACCAATGCTCTCGCCGGCGGCGAGCCGCGTAAGCACATCGGTCTCTCGGCCGGACGCGATCACGGTATGCGCTCCGCTGCGTGCCGCGCGCTTGGCTGCCAGAACCTTGGTGATCATGCCGCCGCGGCCGATGGCGCTGCCGGCGCCGCCCGCCATGCGCTCGAGCGACGGGTCGCCGGCCTGGCATTCGGCGACGAGGGTCGCTTGCGGATCGAGGCGCGGATCCGCGGTGTAGAGCCCGCGCTGGTCGGTGAGGATCACGAGGGCGTCGGCCTCGATGAGATTCGTCACGAGCGCCCCGAGGGTGTCGTTGTCGCCGAATTTGATCTCGTCCGTCACCACGGTGTCGTTTTCGTTGATCACCGGCACGACCCCGAGCATGAGCAGCGTGCGCAGCGTCGAGCGTGCGTTCAGATAGCGCTGCCGGTCCGCCAGGTCCGCATGCGTTAAAAGCACCTGCGCGGTGCGCAGCCCGAGCTCGCCGAAGCAGGATTCGTACACCTGCGCGAGTCCCATCTGCCCGACCGCGGCCGCGGCCTGAAGCTCGTGCATCGCCTGCGGCCGCTTCTTCCATCCGAGCCGCTGCATGCCTTCCGCGATCGCGCCGCTCGACACCACGACCACCTCGCGCCCGGCGCGCGCGAGCGAGGCGATCTGCGCTGCCCAGCGCGCAATCGCCGCACGGTCGAGCCCCGCGCCCTCGTTCGTGACCAGCGCGCTGCCCACCTTGACGACGATCCGCCGTGCGTCAGGCAGCCTGCGATTCATCGGCGTTCGCCTGAGAAAGGAACTCGGCGGCGGCACTGACGAGCGCGCCGGTGCCCTCGCCGGAAATCGCCGCAACGACGAAATGCGGCTTTTTCCAGCGCAGCCGCCGCAGAATCGCCGCGATGTGCCGCTCGCGATCGGCTTCCGGAACGAGGTCGATCTTGTTCAGCACCAGCCAACGCGGCTTCGCGGCGAGCGCCGGATCGTATTTCTTCAGTTCCGCGACGATCGCACGCACGTCCTTGACCGGATCGGCTCCCGGTTCGACGGGTGCGACGTCGACAAGGTGCAGGAGCAGGCGCGTGCGCGCCAGGTGGCGGAGAAACTGGTGCCCCAAGCCCGCGCCCTCGGCTGCACCCTCGATGAGTCCCGGGATGTCGGCGATGACGAAGCTCGCCTCATGCCCGATGCGCACGACGCCGAGATTCGGCTGCAACGTCGTGAACGGGTAGTCGGCCACCTTGGGACGGGCACTCGACACGGCGCGAATGAAGGTGGATTTTCCGGCGTTCGGCAACCCGAGGAGACCGACGTCCGCGAGCACGCGCAGTTCCATGCTGAGGTTGCGGCTTTCCCCGGGCTCCCCGGGCTGGGCGTAGCGCGGTGCCCGGTTCGTGCTCGACTTGAAGTTGACGTTCCCGAGCCCGCCGCGTCCGCCTTTCGCGAGCAGGGCGGTCTGGCCGTCGGCCGCGAGGTCGGCCACCCGCTCGCCGGTATCGCGGTCGGTGACGACCGTGCCGACGGGAACGCGCAGGTAGACGTCGTCCGCGCCGCGGCCGTTGCACTGCTTGCCCATCCCCTTGCCGCCGTCCTTCGCGCGATGGATGCGCGTGTACCGATAGTCGATCAGCGTGTTGATGTTCCGGTCCGCAATCGCGTAGACGCTGCCGCCACGGCCGCCGTCGCCGCCGTCGGGGCCGCCGCGCGGGACGTACTTCTCGCGCCGAAAGCTCGACGCGCCGTCCCCGCCCTTGCCGGCGTGGACCTCGATGCGCGCTTCGTCGATGAATTTCATGGGCGCGGAATCCGTGATTGCGGGGCCTGAAATGCGAACGAGCCGCTGCGCGGCTCGTCGTGCTCTTGCGCCCCGTCGTCCAGGGACAAAAAAGCCCTATCGCATGGATAGGGCTTTCCGGCGGCGCGAGCCGCGTCAGGCCGGAACGATGCTTACCGTCGGCCTGTTCTCCGGGCCTTTCTGTCCGAACACGACCGTGCCCTCGACCCGCGCGAAGAGCGTGTGGTCGCGGCCCATGCCTACGTTCTCGCCCGCGTGCACCTGCGTGCCGCGCTGGCGGACGATGATGCTGCCGGCCGACACGAGCTCTCCGCCGAAGCGCTTCACGCCGAGGCGCTTGGCCTGCGAGTCGCGACCGTTACGGGAGCTGCCGCCTGCTTTCTTGTGTGCCATCTCTCACTTCTCCTGGCTGTCGGGGATCGCCGCTAGGCGGAGATCCCGGTGATCTGGAGCTCGGTGTAGGGCTGGCGATGCCCCTGCGACTTCTTGTAGTGCTTGCGGCGGCGCAGCTTGAAGATCCGCACCTTGTCGCCGAGTCCGTGCGCCACGACCGTCGCCTTGACCGAGGCGCCGGACACGAGCGGCTTGCCGATCTTGAGGCTCTCGCCCTCGCCGACGGCGAGCACCTTGTCGAGGACCACTTCCGCGCCCGGTTCTGCGGCGAGCCGCTCCACCTTCAGCTTGTCGCCGGCGACGACGCGATACTGCTTGCCGCCGGTCTTGATGACCGCATACATGGGAAACTCCGTGCTGCTCACGAAAACCGGTGATTATACAGAGGTTCTTTTGGTTCGGTCAAAGCCTCTGTGCTATCCTTCGCGGCCCCGCTACGCCCGTCCCGGAAGCCCGTTTGACCGCCCCCGCACTCGAGCCCATCCGCAGCCTGATCGCCGGGGACATGGCGGAGGTGGACGCGCTGATCCGGCGCCGGCTCGACTCGGACGTCGTGCTGATCCGGCAGGTCGCGGAGTACATCATCGGCAGCGGCGGCAAGCGGTTGCGGCCGGCGCTTCTGCTCCTCGCAGCCGGCGCGGTCGACTACGCAGGGCGTGACCACTTCGAGCTTGCCGCGGTCGTCGAATTCATCCACACCGCGACGCTGCTTCACGACGATGTCGTCGACGAGTCCGAACTCCGTCGCGGGCGCAGCACCGCGAACGCGGCGTTCGGCAACGCCGCGAGCGTCCTGGTCGGTGATTTCCTCTACTCGCGCGCGTTCCAGATGATGGTCGGCGTGCAGAACATGCGGGTCATGGAGGTGCTCGCCGACGCGACGAATACCATCGCCGAAGGCGAAGTGCTGCAGCTTCTGAACGTCGGCAACGCCGAGGTCGACGAGGCCGCGTATCTCGAAGTGATCCGGCGCAAGACGGCGAAGCTCTTCGAAGCCGCGGCGCGGCTCGGCGGGATCATCGGCGGAGCGCCTGCCGCGGTGGAGCGCGGACTCGCCGACTACGGCACGCATGTCGGCACCGCGTTCCAGCTGATGGACGACGTGCTCGACTACTCCGGGAACCTCGAGGAGATCGGCAAGAACCTCGGCGACGACCTGAGCGAGGGCAAGCCGACGCTGCCGCTCATCCACGTGATGAAGACGGGAAGCCCGGCGCAGGCGGCGCTCGTCCGCCGCGTCATCGAGGAGGGCGGCCGCGAGGAGTTCGAGCATGTCCTCGCGGCCATTCGCGAGACTGGGGCGCTCGAGTATGCGAAGGCGCAGGCGACGCGTGAAGCGGCGGTCGCGCGCGCCGCGATTGCCGGGCTGCCGCATTCCGTGTACAGCGAATCTTTGTTAAACTTGGCGTCCTTCGCAGCGGACCGGACGTTCTAGTTCCCGATCGAGGTCCACTGTCCTCCCGAGCATTTCCCCCGGGGTGTAGCGCAGCCTGGTAGCGCACTGCGTTCGGGACGCAGGTGTCGGAGGTTCAAATCCTCTCACCCCGACCAATTCCTTCCCGCGACCTCCGCCCCATCAGGTCCAGGGCGCGCGCATAAGCCCGACGGAGCCGCGGACCGGTCGACGGACGAGCGCGCATCGCGAGCGGAAGGAACCTCGCGCGAAGCGTCGAATTCGGCGCCTTCCAGGCGCGCGCGTCTTTGACGCCCCAGGGCGCGCCGTGCTACTTAGGGCGCGCTGGCCCGGCCGCACGGTCGGGAAGCCGCAAGGGAGCCGCGTGGGCAGAGTCGTCCTCATCGTTCTCATCATCCTCGCCGTGATCTTCCTGGTCCGCGGCTTCGGCCGTTCGCGCGTGCGCGGTAGCGACGACGACGCCAGCGCAGCACGGCGGCAGCTTCCCGATCAGCGCATGGTCCAATGCGCTCACTGCGGGGTATACGTCCCCGAGTCGAGCGCGCTCGCCGCGGCCGGTCTTCATTTCTGCAGCGATGAGCACCGCCGCCTATCCGGGAAGTGATGCCGTCGCCGCGCCCGCGCCGGGCGCGCGCGACACGATCCCGGGCGCCGGGGGCGAGGTCGCCGACTCGCTGTGGACTTCGCTGCGGTACTTCAACGGCTATCGACTGATCGTCGCCGCGCTGTTTCTCGCGACCGCGTTCGTGCACCCGGATCTCGTTGATCTCGGCAGCGCGGACCGGCGGCTGTTCGGCGCGACGGCGGCCGCGTATCTCGCGCTCGCGATCGGCTTCCAGGTCGCGCTCGTCCGTGCGCCGCGCAACTTCCCTCTGCAGGTTACCCTGCAGGTGCTCGCCGACATCGTCGCGATCACGCTTCTCATGTACGCGAGCGGCGGTTTCAAGAGCGGCCTCGCGGTGATGCTGCTCATCTCGCTCGCGGGCGCGGCCCTGGTGAGCGGCGGACTGCTCACGCTTTTCTATGCGGCGGTTGCGTCGATCGCCGTGCTCGTCGAGCAGGGTGTCCAGGTGCTCGTGCACGATGCCGGGGTGGCGAGCTTCGTCCAGCCAGCGCTGCTCGCGATCGGCTATTTCGCCACGGCCTCGATCACCAACCGGCTTGCGCAGCGCGTCATCATGAACGAGCGGGTCGCGCGGCAGCGCGCGGTGGAGCTCGCGAACCAGCTGCGCATCAACGCGCTCGTCATTCAGGACGTACAGGACGGCGTTCTCGTGATCGACGGCAACGGCTTGGTGCGGCAGGCGAACCGGCGCGTGGAGACGCTCGCCGGCGGGACGAATCCCGAGCTCGAACCGCTCGAGGCTTACTGGCCTGAGCTCGCGGCTCGGCTCCAGGCATGGCGCGCGGGGACCGGCGCCTCGATCGAGACTGTCGAGAGCCCCGACGGAGGCAGGCCGGTGCGCGCACGCTTCGTCGATGCAGGGGTGCAGGGCGGGCGGGTGACCGTCGCGTTCCTCGAGGACCTCTCGAAGGTCGAGGAGCAGGCGCGCCAGCTCAAGCTCGCCGCGCTCGGGCGGCTCACGGCGAACATTGCGCACGAGATCCGCAACCCGCTCTCCGCGATCACCCATGCATCGGATCTCCTGCGGGAGGAGAACCGCGCTCCGCCGCGCGAGCGTCTCACCCGGATCATCCGCGACAACGCGCATCGCCTCGACCGCATGGTGCGCGACATCATGGAGCTGAACCGCCGCGACCGCGCGCAACGCGAGCCGATCCGACTCGCGGGCTTCCTGGCCACATTCGTCGAGGAGTTCGCCCAGGCGGAGAAGGTGCCCGCGGACGGGATCGTCGTCGAGATGCGCGTCGAGCCGGTGCTCGAGTTCGACCGCGTGCACCTCAACCAGGTGCTATGGAACCTGGTCCGTAACGGCTGGCGGCACTCGGCGCGGTCATCGGGCAGCGTTCGGATCCTCGTGGATCGCGCCGGCCCGCGGCTAGAATTGCATGTCGTCGATGACGGCCCGGGTGTGCCCAAGGATCTCGTGCCCCAATTGTTCGAGCCGTTCTTCACGACCTTCAGCTCCGGCACCGGCCTCGGCCTCTACATCGCGAGGGAACTCTGCGCCGCGAACGGCGCGGCGCTCGACTACATGGCAGGGCGGGGCGGAGCGGACTTCCGGATTCAATGGCAGGGACAGGCAGGATGAGCTCTTCCGAACGGCGAGGTGCGCCCCGCCCCGCGAACGTCCTCGTGGTCGACGACGAGGATGACATCCGCGAGCTTCTCGAGCTCACGCTGCTGCGTATGGGCCTGGGGGTAGAGTGCGCCGCGAACGTCGCCGAGGCGCAGGCCCTCCTCGATGCGCACGAATTCGACCTCTGCCTTACCGACATGCGGCTACCCGACGGCGACGGCCTGCAACTGGTGCGCCGCATCGCCGGCTCCGGCATGGACCTGCCGGTCGCGGTGATCACGGCGCACGGCAGCACCGAAAACGCCGTGGCTGCGCTCAAGGCCGGGGCGTTCGACTACGTGTCGAAGCCGCTGTCGCTCGAGCAACTGCGCACTCTCGTGAAGTCGGCGCTGAGCCTCCCGCAGAAGCAGGCGGTGGGCAGGCGCAGCGGCCATTCGCTGCTCGGCGAGAGCCCGGCGATCGAGCAGGTGCGCGCGATGATCGGCAAGCTCGCCCGCAGCCAGGCCCCGGTCTACATCTCCGGGGAGTCGGGGAGCGGCAAAGAACTCGCAGCCCGCCTCGTCCACGAAAACGGCGCGCGGCACGAGAAGCCGTTCGTCCCCGTCAACTGCGGGGCGATCCCCGAGAATCTGGTCGAGAGCGAGTTCTTCGGGTACCGGAAGGGCGCATTCACCGGAGCCGACGCGGACCGCGAGGGATTCTTCCACGCCGCGAACGGCGGTACCCTCTTTCTCGACGAGGTCGGTGACCTGCCCCTCGCGATGCAGGTCAAGCTGCTGCGCGCGATTCAGGAAAAGCGCGTGCGCAAAGTAGGCGCGACGAGCGAAGACCCGGTCGACGTCCGCATCATCTGCGCGACGCACCAGAGCCTGCAGAAGCTCGTGGAGCAGGGGCGCTTCCGCCAGGACCTCTACTATCGGCTCGCGGTCATCGAGCTGCGCATGCCGCCGCTTCGCGAGTGCCGCGAAGACATCCCGGCGCTCGCCGCCGCCGTGCTCGAGCGGCTTTCGGGCGAAGGCGCTTCGGCGGCCGCGCGTCTGACCAAGCCCGCGGTGGACGCGCTCGTCGCCTACGATTTCCCCGGGAACGTGCGCGAGCTCGAGAACATCCTCGAGCGCGCGATCGCCCTGTCGGGAACGGACGACATCAGCGCCGAAGACCTGCAGCTCGCGCCGCAGATCGCACCGGAGGAGCCGGCCGCGCCGAACGCCAAGTGGCCGCTGCAGGAGTATCTCGATCGCGTCGAACGCGAGGCCATCCTCGAGGCGCTAGACAAGACCCGCTTCAACCGCACCGCGGCGGCCAAGCTTCTCGGGATCACCTTTCGGGCGCTGCGATACCGGATGGAGCGCCTCGGGATCAACTGAGCGCGCGGAGCGCGCCGGCAGCGGTCCACGTGCCGGGGCGAGCGCCGCGTTCCCGAAACGCTTTCCGCGTCGCCATGCACCGGCCCGACCTGATCCTCGACGAGCAAGGCGTTCTCGCGGGCGCGCGGTTCGTGCCTTCGCCGAACGCCGACGCCCGGCCCGAGGGCGAGACGCCAAGCCTCGTCGTCGTCCACGGGATAAGCCTTCCGCCGCGCGAGTTCGGCTCGGACGCGGTCGAGAGGCTCTTCACCAACCGCATCGACCCGGCCGCGCACCCCTACTTCGGGCAGCTCGCGGGCCTCGCGGTCTCCTCGCACTTCTTCGTGCGACGCAGCGGCGAGATCGTCCAGTTCGTTCCATGCGCGCTTCGCGCGTGGCACGCCGGCGTCTCCGTCTGGCGCGGCCGCGAGCGCTGCAACGACTTTTCCGTCGGCGTGGAGCTGGAGGGCGCCGACGATGTCGCGTACCTCGAGTCGCAGTACCTGCAGATCGCACGCGTCGTCGACGCGCTGCGGCACCGCTATCCGATCGCGGACGTCGTCGGGCACGAGCACATCGCGCCCGGGCGCAAGTCTGATCCGGGACCCGCGTTCGACTGGTTGCACTTCCGCGCGCATCTCGACTCGCGCGCTTGATTCGCGCGCGCGGCTCGCCCGCGCCGCTCACTTCACCGCCGAAGTGTGAACTGCGTCACGCGGATCGCGTCGCGCGAGCGCCAAAAAAATCTTGCGCCCCCGAAATTCGCGCACTAGAATTAGTGCCAGTTCGTCGGCGGGCCACTAGATCTAGTGGTAGACGCCGACCCGGCCGAAAACAAGACCAAAAGCGCTACCGCCGGAGAACGACACCAGGAACACAAGAGGAGATGTCAATGCAGCTTGTCGGCGAAGCCAGCCTGCCCGCGTCCCGTCCCGAGCCCGGGTTCACCGACGCGCCTTCCGCCGGCGAGGCTCCGTTCGCGCAATACAAGATCATCCGGCGAAACGGTGCCGTGGTCGGCTTCGAGCCGGGCAAGATCTCCGTCGCGGTGACCAAGGCGTTCCTCGCCGTCGAGGGCGGGCAGGGCGCGGCGTCGGCCCGCGTGCGCGAACTGGTTGCCGATCTCACCGAGCAGGTGGTGCGCGCCTTGATGCGCCGGCAGCCTTCCGGCGGGACGTTCCACATCGAGGACATTCAGGACCAGGTCGAGCTGTCGTTGATGCGCTTCGGCCAGCACGACGTGGCCCGCGCATACGTGCTCTACCGCGAGAAGCGCGCGCAGGCGCGCATGCAGGAAGCCGCGACCCGTAAGGCGGCGTCGGCGCAGCCGGTGCTGCACGTCGTCGATCACGGCGCGCGGCACCCGCTCGACATGGCTCGCTTGGACGGGCTGATCGCCTCGGCATGCCAGTCGCTCGGCACCGCCGTCGATCCGGCTGCGATCAGGGCCGACACGCTGAAGAACCTCTACGACGGCGTGCCGATGGCGGAGGTGCGCAAGTCCACGATCCTCGCGGCGCGCGCCCTGATCGAAAAGGATCCGGCGTACTCGTACGTGACTGCGCGGCTTCTTCTCAACGACGTCCGTCTCGAGGTCCTAGGGGAGGAGGTCGCGCACGAGGAGATGGCGGCGCGCTATGCCGAGTATTTCCCGGACTTCATCAAGAGGGGAATCGCGGCCGAGCTGCTCGATCCGAAGCTCGGGACTTTCGATCTGACCCGGCTCGGCGCCGCGCTGGATGCCTCGCGGGATCTGCAATTCCAGTACCTCGGACTCCAGACCCTCTACGACCGCTACTTTCTCCACGTCGAAGGGCGGCGGATCGAGCTGCCGCAGGCGTTCTTCATGCGGGTCGCGATGGGCCTCGCGCTGAACGAGATCGACCGGGAGGCGCGCGCGATCGAGTTCTACGACGTGCTCTCGAGCTTCGATTTCATGAGCTCGACCCCGACGCTCTTCAACGCCGGCACCCTGAGGTCGCAGCTCTCGAGCTGCTACCTCACCACCGTCGCCGACGACCTGGAAGGCATCTACGAGGCGATCAAGGAGAACGCACTCCTTGCAAAGTACGCGGGCGGCCTGGGCAACGACTGGACGCCGGTTCGGGCCCTCGGGTCGCACATCAAGGGCACGAACGGCAAAAGCCAAGGGGTGGTTCCGTTCCTCAAGGTCGTGAACGACACGGCGGTGGCCGTCAATCAGGGCGGGAAGCGCAAGGGCGCGGTCTGCTCGTATCTCGAGACCTGGCACCTGGACATCGAGGAGTTCCTCGAACTTCGCAAGAACACCGGCGACGACCGCCGCCGCACCCACGACATGAACACGGCGAACTGGATTCCCGACCTGTTCATGAAGCGCGTGGCCGAGAACGGCGAGTGGACGCTCTTCAGCCCGGCCGATTGTCAGGATCTCCACGACAAGTTCGGGCGTGCCTTCGAGGAGGCCTACGTCCGCTACGAGGAGAAGGTCGCGCGCGGCGAACTGCGGCTCTTCAAGAAAGTGCCGGCAGTCCAGCTCTGGCGCAAGATGCTCTCGATGCTTTTCGAGACCGGTCACCCCTGGATCACCTTCAAGGATCCCTGCAACGTCCGGTCGCCCCAGCAGCACGTGGGCGTGGTGCACAGCTCCAACCTCTGCACCGAGATCACCCTGAACACCAACGAGCACGAGATCGCGGTGTGCAACCTCGGGTCGGTGAACCTGGTGAACCATCTGCGCGAGGGCGCGCTCGACCACGCCAAGCTGCGCAAGACCGTCGGCACCGCGATGCGGATGCTCGACAACGTCATCGACATCAACTACTACTCGGTGGCCAAGGCGCGCAACTCGAACCTGAAGCACCGGCCGGTCGGCCTCGGAATCATGGGCTTCCAGGACTGCCTGCACCTCCTGCGCCTGCCGTACGCGTCGCTCGATGCGGTCGAGTTCGCCGACCGCTCGATGGAGGCGGTCGCGTACTGCGCCTACTGGGCGTCCACGGAGCTCGCCGAGGAGCGCGGCCGGTACGCGTCTTTCCGCGGTTCGCTCTGGGACCGTGGCATCCTGCCGCAGGACACGCTGAAACTCCTGACCGAGGAGCGGGGCGGGTACGTCGAAGTCGACGCCTCGGAGTGCCTCGACTGGACCGGCCTGCGCGAACGGATCCGCAAGCACGGAATGCGGAATTCGAACTGCCTCGCGATCGCGCCGACCGCGACCATCGCCAACATCGTCGGCGTCTCGGCCTCGATCGAGCCGACCTACCAGAACCTGTACGTCAAGTCGAACCTGTCGGGGGAGTTCACCGTCGTCAACGAGTACCTGGTCCGCGACCTGAAGAAGCTCGGCCTGTGGGACGAGGTGATGGTCGCCGATCTCAAGTATTTCGACGGCAATCTGGCGCGCGTCGATCGCGCGCCCGCGGAGTTGCGCCGGCTGTACGCCACGGCGTTCGAGATCGATCCGACCTGGCTGGTCGAAGCCGCTGCGCGGCGCCAGAAGTGGATCGACCAGGCGCAGTCGCTCAATATCTATATGGCGAACGCATCGGGGAAGAAGCTCGATGAGACCTACAGGCTCGCGTGGATCCGCGGCCTGAAGACCACCTACTACCTGCGTTCTCTCGGTGCCAGCCACGCCGAGAAGTCGACGGTCAGGGCCGGCCAGCTGAACTCGGTGCCCGCCGAAGGTGGCGCGATGAGCGCCGCCGCCGAGCCGAAGTTCTGCGCCATCGACAACCCGGAATGCGAGGCCTGCCAATAAGGCGGGGCCGGCGCAACGACGAGAACACTACCGGAGGATTGGATGCTGACTTTCGACGACGACATCGGGACGGCAGTGCGTGTTCCCGGTCTCGGACTCCAGCCGCTGAGCGGTTTCGTTCCGCCGTCGCACACGGCGGAGGCGCGCTCGCCCGAGCCCGCGGCGGAGTTCCGGCGCATCCGTGTGGAGGACAAGCGGGTCCTCAACGGCGGCACCGACGTCAACCAGCTCGTTCCCTTCAAGTACAAGTGGGCGTGGGAGAAGTATCTAGCCGGCTGCGCGAACCACTGGATGCCGCAGGAGATCAACATGTCTCGCGACATCGCCCTGTGGAAGGATCCGAACGGCCTCACCGAGGACGAGCGGCGCATCGTGAAGCGCAACCTGGGGTTCTTCGTCACCGCCGACTCGCTCGCCGCCAACAACATCGTCCTCGGAACGTACCGGCACATCACCGCGCCCGAGTGTCGGCAATACCTGCTGCGCCAGGCGTTCGAAGAGGCGATCCACACCCACGCCTACCAGTACATCGTCGAGAGCCTCGGGCTCGACGAGGGCGAGGTGTTCAACGCGTATCACGAGATCGACGCGATCCGTGCGAAGGACGAGTTCCTGATTCCGTTCATCGACACCCTCACCGACCCGGGCTTCAAGACCGGCACGCCGGAGGCCGATCAGAGACTCCTGAAGAGCCTGATCGTGTTCGCGTGCATCATGGAGGGACTCTTCTTCTACGTCGGCTTCGCGCAGATCCTCGCGCTCGGTCGCCAGAACAAGATGACGGGTGCGGCGGAGCAGTACCAGTACATCCTTCGCGACGAGTCGATGCACTGCAACTTCGGCATCGATCTCATCAACCAGATCAAGCTCGAGAATCCGCATCTGTGGACGCAACAGTTCCGCGATGAAATCCAGCAGTTGATGCAAAAAGCAGTTGACCTCGAGTATCGCTATGCGGAAGATACGATGCCGAGAGGGGTACTTGGTCTGAACGCACCGATGTTCAAAGAGTATCTGCGGTTCATCGCCAACCGGCGTTGTCAGCAGATTGGTCTCGAGCAGCTCTTCCAGGGCGCGACGAATCCGTTCCCCTGGATGAGCGAGATGATCGACCTCAAGAAAGAGCGGAACTTCTTCGAGACCCGCGTGATCGAGTACCAGACCGGGGGCGCGCTCACTTGGGATTGAGCGAGACCAAGGCGAAACCCGGCAACGCATTCGATTGCCGCATGCGCCGAAAACAGAGTCCCCGGCTTGCAGGGGTCGGGGACGCCGCGAGGCACGCCCGCGGGCGCGTAGGCGCGCAGTTTGCGCTTCAGTCGCGACGAACAGAGATTGGCTCAACCGATGTCGGTGCCGGCACTGCCGGGACCGACATTTTTCTATGTCGCGTTCGCTTTGCGGCGGCGGGGGAGTTCACTCGCTTGGGCTCCGCCCGGCGGCTGGATGCCCGGCGACGGATTGGCCGGGTTCGGTGGTCGGTGTGTGTCCCTTTAGCTAGATAGGAGTGTCGACATGGCAACGAAGGTGAAGAAGGCGGTGTCGCGCGCGAAGGTCAAGCGAGCCGCCAAGAAGGCCGTGAGGCGTGCCAAGGTAAAGAGTGCCGTCAGGAAAGCGGTCGTGCGCGTGAAGGTGAAGCGTGCGACGAAGAAGCTGAAGCGCGCAGCGAAGAAGGTGAAGCGCGCCGCCAAGAAAGTCGTCCGTCGCGCGAAGGTGAAGGTCGCCGTGAAGAAGGCGAAAGCCGCGGTGAAGAAGACCGTCGCCAAGGCGAAGGTCAAGAAGGCGGCGAAGAAGGCCGTGAAAGCAGTGAAGGAACGAAAGCGGCGCCGAAGGTCGTCGTGAAGAAGGCGGCTGCGGCGAAAGTGGCGCCGGCGGCGGCACCCGCCCCAGCGCAAGCAGCGCCGGCAGCTCCGGCGGTCGCGGCACGCACGGCGCTCAACCCGGCGGCAGCGTGGCCGTTTCCGTCGGGTTCGCGTCCGTAGCGAGCGGGGGATGAGCGCGCGTCCGTTCGCAAGTGTTTCCCGTGCAGGCGGGAGCGGCGGGCGCGAGAACTCGGATAGCGGTTTGATGGTGAAAGAATTCAGCCAGCCGGGTCACCGACCCGGCGACTGGATGCTCGACCGGAAACGGCCGGGCGCATTCGGTGTGTTTGTCCAACCAACCTTGAAAGGAGTTTAGCTATGGCGACC
>JALOSW010000098.1 GCA_025458245.1 Burkholderiales bacterium | reverse complement strand
GTAGAAGACGAAGAGCTCGAAACTCATGCTAGCGGTAGGCGGCGTCGGCCGCGCGGTCCTTCGCGATCTGCTCTTCGTAGCGGTCGCCGACCGCGAGCAACATGTCCTTGGTGAAGTACAGGTCGCCGCGCTTCTCGCCGTGGTATTCGAAGATCCGCGTCTCCACGATCGAGTCGACGGGGCACGATTCTTCGCAGAACCCGCAGAAGATGCACTTGGTGAGGTCGATGTCGTAGCGCGTGGTGCGGCGCGTGCCGTCGCCCCGCTCCGCGGTCTCGATGGTGATCGCGAGCGCCGGGCACACCGCCTCGCACAGCTTGCAGCCGATGCAGCGCTCCTCGCCGTTCGGGTAGCGGCGCAGCGCGTGCAGGCCGCGGAAGCGCGGGCTCTGCGGCGTCTTCTCCTCCGGGAACTGCACCGTGATCTTGCGCGCGAACAGGTGCCGGCCGGTGAGGGCCATGCCCTTCACGAGCTCCAGCAGCATGAAGGTCTTGAAGAAGTCGCGGATGCGCTCGAGCATGGCGGCCTCCTAGCGACGGACTCGCGCGAAAGTCATGGTCAGCCTCTCCACGGATTCCACGACGTCTGCATCACGACGGCGATCACCACGAGCCAGACGAGGGTGACCGGGATGAACACCTTCCAGCCGAGCCGCATGATCTGGTCGTAGCGGTAGCGGGGGAACGTGGCGCGGAACCACAGGAACAGGAACAGCATGAAGCCGATCTTCGCGAGCAGCCAGACGAAGGGCGGGACGGCGTTGAAGAACGGCGAATCGATCGGCGAGAGCCAGCCGCCGAGGAACATGATCGAGGCGAGCGCCGCGATCAGGATCATGTTCATGTACTCGGCGAGGAAGAAGAGCGCGAACGTCATGCCGGAGTATTCGACGTGGAAGCCGGCGACGATCTCGGACTCGCCCTCGGCGACGTCGAAGGGCGAGCGGTTGGTTTCCGCCACGCCGGAGATGAAGTAGACCGCGAACATCGGCAGGAGCGGCAGCCAGTTCCACGAGAGAAGGTTCAGGCCCTCCTCTGCGAAGCGCCCGCGCGCCTGCTGGTCCACGATATCGGAGAGGTTGAGGCTCTGCGACACCATCAGCACACACACCAGGGCGAAGCCCATGGCGATTTCGTAGGACACGATCTGCGCCGCCGAGCGCATCGCGCCGAGGAACGAGTACTTCGAGTTCGACGCCCAGCCGGCGATGATCACGCCGTAGACGCCCATCGAGGTGATCGCCATCACGTAGAGGAGGCCCGCGTTCACGTCCGCCAGCACCACGTCGGGCGAGAACGGGATCACCGCCCACGCCGCGAGCGCGGGCATCAGGGAGAGCATCGGCGCGAGCACGAACAGGAATTTGTTCGCCCCCGACGGAACGACGATCTCCTTCACGAGGAGCTTCAGCACGTCGGCGAACGGCTGCAGCAGGCCGTAGGGCCCGACGCGGTTCGGCCCGAGCCGCACCTGCATGTAGCCGATCACCTTGCGCTCCGCCAGCGTCAGATAGGCGACCGTCAGGATCACCGGCAGCGCGATCACGACGATGAAGACGAGCGTCTTCACCGTGATCCAGATCGGCGGGCCCCATTCGGGCCCGAAGATCTGCGACGAGAGCCCGGCGAAGGTCTGCAGCAGTTCCATCTACACCTTCTCCACCGTCACGGCGGCGAACATTCCGCCGAGCGCCGCGGTCGCGGCATGTCCGGCTGCTACGCGGACCACGCCGTCGGGCAGCGCCTTGTCCTCGGCGGCCGCCAGCACGGCTTCGCCTGTGCCCTGGCGCACGCGCACGCTCTGCCCCGGCGCCACGCCGAGGCGCGCGAGCAGCGTCGCATTCATGCGCGCCTGCGGCGGGCGCGCATCGGCCGTTTCCTGCAGGGCGGGCGCGCGCCGCGCGATCGGATCGGCGAAGTAGATGGGCACGTCGGCGACGCGCTCGGTACCGCCCGCCCCCGGCGCCGGCAGCGCGAGCGCGAGGCCTTCGAGGCGATTCGAGAGCTGCGCCGCGACCCAGGCCTGCGTGCCGACCGCGTCGCGGACCTGTTCGCTCGAATCGAAGTCGAAGCCCGCGAGGCCGAGCGTGGTGCCGAGGACGCGCAGCACCTTCCATGCCGGCCGCGCCTCGCCGAGGGGCTGGACGACGCCGCTGAACGACTGCATGCCGCCTTCGGTGTTGACGAACGTTCCCGAAGTCTCGGTGAATGGCCCGATCGGAAGCAGCGCGTCGGCATGGTCCGCGCCCTGCGTCTCGTACATCGCGAGCGACACGACGAACTCGGCCGCGTCCATCGCCGCGCGGGCGCGCGCGGCGTCGTGGCTGTCGAGCTCGAGATCCGTGCCGAGGAGCACGTAGGCCTTGCGCGGGCTCGCGAGCATCGCCGCCGCGTCCAGACCTTTGCCGGGCACTGCGCCCGCGACGTAGCCGCCGACGCTGTTCGCCGCGGCGCCGAGGACGCCGAAGCGCGCACCGAGGAGATCCGCGAGCATCTGCAGGAGGAGCGCGAGCTGCGCCGCGTGTGGATGGTGCTCGGCCGAATTGCCGAGGAAGAGCCCCACGTTCGCGCCGGAGACGAGGCTCGCCGCGATCGACCTCGCCTCGCTCGACACGGGGAGCGCCGCGAGCGCCGCAGGCACCGTTGCCCCCTTCGCTTCGGCGACCGCCTTCGCGACCTGGGCAAGCACGTCGGCGAACTCGCTCGGGCGCACGATCGCCTTGTTCGCGATCCGCATGAGCAGATCGTCGTCCGCCGCGTGGATCAGGCTGATCTGCTGCCCGCGCTGCGCCGCGAGGCGCAGCCGCGCGGCGATGAGCGGATGGTCCTTGCGCAGGAACGACCCGACCAGCAGGACGCGGTCGAGCGTGCCGAGGTCCGCGACTTTCATCCCGAGCCAGGGCGCCCCTTGCCGGAACGGGTCCGCCGCGAAGTCCGCGTGGCGCAGCCGGAAGTCCACGTTGTCGCTGCCGAGCCCGCGGGCAAGGCGCGCGAGCAGGTGCAGCTCCTCGAGCGTCGCATGCGGGCTCCCGAGGCAGCCGATCGCAGCGCCGCCGTCGCGCTTCGCGATCTCGCCGAGGCGCGCCGCGACGAACTCGATCGCCGTCTGCCAGTCGGTCTCGCGCAGCACGCCGTCCTTGCGGATCATCGGCTTCGTCAGGCGCTCGGGCACGTTGAGCCCCTGGTACGAGAACCGGTCCTTGTCCGAGAGCCAGCACTGGTTGAGCGCCTCGTTCTCGAGGGGCAGCACGCGCATCACGCGGTTCTGCTTCACCTGGACGACGAGGTTCGCGCCGAGGCCGTCGTGCGGGCTGACCGACTTGCGCCGCGCGAGCTCCCACGTGCGCGCGGAATAGCGGAACGGCTTGGAAGTCAGGGCGCCGACCGGGCAGAGATCGATCATGTTGCCCGAGAGCTCGGAGTCGACCGTGCGGCCGACGAACGCCGCGATCTCCGAATGCTCGCCGCGGTTCAGCATGCCGAGCTCCATCACGCCCGCGATCTCCTGTCCGAAGCGGACGCAGCGGGTGCACTGAATGCAGCGGCTCATCTCCTCGGCGGCCACCAGCGGGCCGATGTCCTTGGCGGCGACCACCCGCTTCGGCTCGTCGTAGCGCGACCCGACGCCGCCGTATCCCACGGCGAGATCCTGCAGCTGGCACTCCCCGCCCTGGTCGCAGATCGGGCAGTCGAGCGGGTGGTTGATGAGCAGGAATTCCATCACGCCCCGCTGCGCCTGCTTCGCGTAGTCGGACTGCGTGTACACCTTCATGCCGTCGGTGACCGGGGTCGCGCACGCCGGCAGCGGCTTCGGCGCCTTCTCGACCTGCACGAGGCACATGCGGCAGTTCGCCGCGATCGAGAGCTTCGGGTGATAACAAAAATGGGGGATGAAGATCCCGAGGCCCTTCGCCGCCTCGATGACCATGGTGCCGTTCGGCACGCTCGCCTCGCGGCCGTCGATCTCGACTTTCAGCATCTGACTCATCGCCGCCCCGCTACGCCGCCGCCCGTTCCCGCGACGCGGCCGAGCCCGGACCCACCAGGCAACGCTTGTGGTCGACGTGGTGCTGGAACTCGGCGCGGAAGTGGGTGATGAAACTCTTCACCGGGAGCGCCGCGGCGTCGCCGAGGGCGCAGATGGTACGGCCCGCGATGTTGTCGGCGATCGAGAGGAGCTTGTCGAGGTCTTCCTGCCGGCCCTGTCCGTGTTCGATGCGGTGGACCATCCGGTAGAGCCAGCCGGTGCCCTCGCGGCACGGGGTGCACTGCCCGCACGACTCCTCGTAGTAGAAGTACGAGAGCCGCTCGAGGCACTGCACCATGCAGCGCGTCTCGTCCATCACGATCACGGCGCCGGAGCCGAGCATGGAACCGGCCTTGGCGATCGAGTCGTAGTCCATGTCCGTCTGCATCATCACCGCGCCCGGAAGCACGGGCATCGACGAGCCGCCCGGGATCACCGCCTTGATCTTCCGCCCGCCGCGCATCCCGCCCGCCATCTCGAGGAGCTT
Organism: Burkholderiales bacterium; assembly: GCA_025458245.1. GTDB lineage: Bacteria > Pseudomonadota > Gammaproteobacteria > Burkholderiales > SG8-39 > JAOAEA01. Next base: position 6,886 of record JALOSW010000098.1, on the reverse strand, counting down.
GGCGAAGGGCGTGCCCATGCGGATCTCGTAGTTGCCGGGGCGCTCGACGTCGCCCGAGATCGAGAAGATCTTGGTGCCGCCGTTGTTCGGCTTGCCGAGCTCGAGATAGGCGTCGCCGCCGTTCACGATGATCCACGGCACCGCGGCGAACGTCTCGGTGTTGTTGATCGTGGTCGGTTTGCCGTAGAGGCCGAAGCTCGCGGGGAACGGCGGCTTGAACCGCGGCTGCCCCTTCTTGCCTTCGAGCGACTCGAGGAGCGCCGTCTCCTCGCCGCAGATGTAAGCCCCGTAGCCGTGATGCGCATGCAGCTGGAACGCGAAGCCGCTGCCGAGGATGTTCGCGCCGAGGTAGCCCGCCGCGCGCGCCTCTTCGAGCGCCTGCTCGAAGCGCTCGTAGACTTCCCAGATCTCGCCGTGGATGTAGTTGTAGCCGACGCTCGCGCCGGTGGCGTAGCCGGCGATGATCATGCCTTCGATCACGACGTGCGGGTTGTAGCGCAGGATGTCGCGATCCTTGAACGTGCCGGGCTCGCCCTCGTCGGAGTTGCACACCAGGTACTTCTGGCCGGGGAAGCTCCGCGGCATGAAGCTCCACTTGAGGCCGCTCGGGAACCCCGCACCGCCGCGACCGCGCAGCGCCGATTTCTTGACCTCGGCGATGACCGCATCCGGCGCGATCTTCTCGGCGAGGATTTTCTTCAGCCCCTGGTATCCGCCGCGCGCCTCGTAGTCCGCGAGCCGCCAGTTCTCTCCCGTCAGCCCCTTGAGGATGATCGCGTCCGGCCCGTAGGCATCGGGCGCGAAAGGCGGGTGCGACGTTCTCATTTGCGGAGCTCCGCGAGCGTCTCGTCGATGCGCTCGGGCGTCATGCCGACGAGCATCTTGCGGTTGTTCACGATCACGACCGGCGCATCGCCGCACGCGCCGAAGCATTCGCCTTCCTTGAGCGTGAACTTGCCGTCGGCGGTCGTCTCGTTCCAGCCGATGCCGAGCCGGCGCTTGAGATGCGCCGCTGCCTCGCCCGCCCCGGAAAGCGCGCAGGGCAGATTGGTGCAGACGCAGATCCGGTACTCGCCGCCCGGCTCGAGCTCGTACATGTTGTAGAAGGTCGCCACCTCTTCGACCGCGACCGGCGCCATGCCGAGATAGCCGGCCACGTCCGCCATGTGTTCCGGCGATAGCCAGCCGTGTTCGTGCTGCACGATCGCGAGCGCAGCCATCACGGCCGACTGCTTCTGATCCGGCGGGTACTTCGCGACCTCGCGGTCGATTTTCTTGCGTGCGGCGTCGGAAAGCATCTAGCGGTCGATCTCGCCGAAAACGATGTCCATGGTGCCGATGATCGCGACGACGTCGGCGAGCATGTGCCCCTTCGACATCTCGTCCATGGCCTGCAGGTGCGGAAACCCGGGCGCGCGGATCTTGAGCCGATAAGGCTTGTTCGCGCCGTCGGACACGAGATAGATCGCGAACTCGCCTTTCGGGTGCTCCACGGCGGCGTAGGCCTCGCCTTCGGGAACGTGCATGCCCTCGGTGAAAAGCTTGAAGTGATGGATGAGGTCTTCCATGTTCGACTTCATCCCGACCCGCGAGGGCGGCGCGACCTTCTGGTTGTCGGTGATCACCGGGCCGGGGTTGGCGCGCAGCCAATCGATGCACTGCCGGATGATCCGGTTCGACTGGCGCAGCTCCTCGATGCGCACGAGGTAGCGGTCGTAGCAGTCGCCGTTCGTGCCCACCGGAATGTCGAAATCGAGGCGGTCGTAGACCTCGTACGGCGCCTTCTTGCGCAGATCCCAGGCAAGACCCGAACCGCGGATCATCGGCCCCGAGAAGCCGAGCTGCAGCGCGCGCTCGGGCGTCACGACGCCGATGCCGACGGTGCGCTGCTTCCAGATCCGGTTGTCGGTGAGCAGCGTCTCGTACTCGTCGACGTATCGGGGGAACCGGCTGCTGAAATCCTCGATGAAATCGAGCAGCGAGCCCTGGCGGTTTTCGTTCAGCCGCGCGACCGTCCGGGCAGTGCGGTAGGGCGACGGCTCGTACTGGGGCATCGCGTCCGGGAGATCGCGATAGACGCCGCCGGGCCGGTAGTAGGCCGCATGCAGGCGCGCGCCCGACACGGCCTCGTAGCAGTCCATCAGGTCTTCGCGCTCGCGGAACGCGTAGAGGAAGACCGTCATCGCGCCGATGTCGAGCGCGTGCGCGCCGAGCCACAGCAGGTGGTTCAGGATGCGGGTGATCTCGTCGAACATCACCCGGATGTACTGGGCGCGGATCGGCACCTCGATGCCGGCCAGGCGCTCGATCGCCATCACGTAGGCGTGCTCGTTCACCATCATCGACACGTAGTCGAGCCGGTCCATGTAAGGCACCGACTGGATGAACGTCTTGTTCTCGGCGAGCTTCTCGGTGGCGCGATGCAGGAGCCCGATGTGCGGATCGGCGCGCATGATCACCTCGCCGTCCATCTCCAGCACGAGGCGCAGCACGCCGTGCGCGGCCGGATGCTGCGGGCCGAAGTTGAGCGTGTAGTTGCGGATCTCAGCCATGCGGGCGTGTCAGCGCTTGGGGGCGAGGCCGCCGTAGGCCTCCTCGCGCACGATGCGCGGCGTGATCTCGCGCGGCTCGATGGTGACCGGCTGGTAGATCACGCGCTTCTGGTCGGCGTCGTAGCGCATCTCGACGTTGCCCGACAACGGGAAGTCCTTGCGGAACGGATGGCCGATGAAGCCGTAGTCGGTCAGGATGCGGCGCAGGTCGTCGTGGCCCGCGAACATGATGCCGAAGAGGTCGAACGCCTCGCGCTCGTACCAGTTGGCGCTCGCCCAGATGTCGGTGACCGATTGCACGACCGGAAATGCGTCGTCGGGCGCGAACACGCGCAGGCGCAGGCGCCAGTTGTGCGTCGTCGAGAGCAGATGGCTCACCGCGGCGAAGCGCGCGCCCTGCCATGCCCCGTCCTTGTACGCGGCATAGTCGACGCCCGCGAGATCCATGAGCTGCTCGAAGGCGAGCCCGGGATCGTCACGCAGCAGGCGGGCCGCGTCGTGATAGCCGTCTGCGCGGACTTCCACCGTGACCTCGCCGAGGGCGACGGCGAGCCTCGCCACCCGGTCTCCGAGGACGGCGCGGACGCGGTCGGCAAGCGTTTCGAGTTTCGAGGACATGGGCAGGGCGACGTGGCGTCCGGGGGTCGTCTAGCGCGCGATCGTGTTGGTGCGCTTGATCTTGTTCTGCAGCTGCACGATGCCGTAGAGCAGCGCTTCCGCCGTCGGCGGGCAGCCTGGCACGTAAACGTCGACCGGAACGATGCGGTCGCAGCCGCGCACCACCGAGTAAGAGTAGTGGTAGTAGCCGCCGCCGTTCGCGCACGAGCCCATCGAGATCACCCACCGCGGCTCGGCCATCTGGTCGTAGACCTTGCGCAGCGCGGGCGCCATCTTGTTGCAGAGCGTGCCGGCGACGATCATCACGTCCGACTGCCGCGGGCTCGGGCGGAACACGACGCCGAAGCGGTCGAGGTCATAGCGCGCGGCACCGGCGTGCATCATCTCGACCGCGCAGCACGCGAGGCCGAAAGTCATCGGCCACATCGAGCCGGTGCGGGTCCAATTGATGACCGCGTCCGCGGTGGTGGTCAGAAAGCCCTGCTGGGCAAGGCCCGGCTCCGCTACTCCCATTCGAGCGCCCCCTTCTTCCATTCGTAGACGAACCCGACGACCAGGATCGCGAGGAAGATCATCATCGAGACGAAGCCGAAGAAGCCGATCTCGTTGAGCGTCACTGCCCACGGAAAGAGAAAGGCGATCTCGAGATCGAAGAGGATGAAGAGGATCGCCACGAGGTAGTAGCGCACGTCGAACTTCATGCGCGCGTCCTCGAATGCTTCGAAGCCGCACTCGTAGGGCGAGAGCTTCTCGCTGTCGGGACGGTTGACGCCCAGCGCGGTGCTCGCGCCCCACCCGAGCGCGACCAGAACCCCGCCGAAAGCAAGGCCCACGAGGATGAACAGCAGGACGGGGAAGTAGTTCTCGAGCATGGTCTACCTTGCGATGGCGGCGGCGCTGCCCGCGAGGCGTCGCATCGCCGCCCGTATCGAACTCACTTCACGCATACCCTCGATTCTGGTGCCGACCGAGAGACTCGAACTCTCACGGCTTTCGCCACCGCCCCCTCAAGACGGCGTGTCTACCAATTTCACCAGGTCGGCAGTTGTTTCCACAGGCGCCGCGAGCCCCTGACGGACGCCCGCGAGGCCTACATTTTACTTCGGAACCTCGTTCGCTTTCGAGTCCTGCGCGCTTCCCGCCTTGTCCGCGCCGACGGCAGGGGCTTGCGCCGGCGCCGGTGCCGGCGCGGGCTGCGTGGTCACCGAATCCATCACGCCGCCGGAGGGCTTGGGCCGGCTCGTTGCGAGGTACGCGAGTGCGAGACTCGTCACGAAGAAGACCACGGCGAGGGTCGCCGTCGCGTGCGAGAGAAAGTTGGCCGACCCGGTCGCGCCGAACAGGCTGCCCGAGGCGCCGCTGCCGAAGGCCGCGCCGACGTCCGCGCCCTTCCCGTGCTGGATCAGCACGAGCCCGATGATGCCGAGCGCCGCGAGCACGTGCACGACCAGTACGATGGTGAGGAGAATGCTCATTCAATGCCCTTTCGCCGCGGCTGCCCTGCAGATCGCGACGAAGTCGTCCGCGACCAGCGAGGCACCGCCGATCAATCCGCCGTCGACGTCGCGCTGCGCGAAGAGTTCCGCGGCGTTCGACGCCTTGACGCTGCCGCCGTAGAGGATCGCGAGGCCGCTCGCGAGCGCATCGCCGGCCGCCTTCGCGACGCGTGCCCGGATGAACTCGTGCACCGCCTGCGCCTGCCCCGGCGTGGCCGTCTTGCCCGTCCCGATCGCCCAAACCGGCTCGTACGCCACCACCGCTTCGGCGAGCGCCTTGGCCCCGGCCGCGTCGATCACCGCGTCGAGTTGGCTGCCGACCACGGCTTCGGTCGCGCCCGACTCGCGCTCGGCGAGCGTCTCTCCGACACAGAGGATCGGCGTGAGACCCGCGCGCTGCGCGGCGACGAACTTCGCGGCGACCTGCGGGTCGCGCTCGCCGTAGATGCTCCTGCGCTCCGAGTGCCCTGCGAGCACGTATCGGCACCCGAAGTCACGCAGCATCGGCCCGGCCACCTCGCCCGTGTAGGCGCCGGAATCATGTTCGGAGAGCGTCTGCGCGCCCCACGCGATCGCCGTCCCGGCAAGCGCTTGGCCCACCTGGAAGAGGTAGGGAAACGGGACGCAGACCGCGAAGCGCGCGCCGGAAAGACCAGCGAGACCCGCCTTATCGAGCAGCCGCTGGTTGGTGGCCAGGCTGCCGTGCATCTTCCAGTTCCCGGCGACGAGCGGCTGACGCATAGAGGCTTTCAACAAAATCAACGGATTCTATCCGTTGTGCACCGCAGGGTCAAACTGCAGCGTCGCTTTTCGGCGGACGCGCGGCGGTCTGGTCCTCGGGTTCGAAGCGGATCGGGCCCTCCTGCTCCGGGTGCTTGCCGTGCCGACCGGCATAGACCGCGCGAATGCGCGCGAGGTCGGTCTCTTCGTCGCCCGTGAGGTCGAGCCATGCGCCGACGCCGAGTTCCTTGTGCGCGTAGTCGATCCACCCCAGGCCGAGCGGCACTTTGGCGGCAAGCGCGAGCCGGTAGAACCCCGACTTCCAATACTCGGTCCTCGAGCGCGTCCCCTCGGGCGTGAACGCGACATGGAACTCGTCGCGCGACTCGAACTCGCGCAGCAGCTGTCCGATGAAGCCGGTGCGCTCGCGGCGATTCACCGGGATGCCGCCAACGCGCCTCAGCCAGGTACCGAACCAGCCGCGAAAGAGCGTGTCCTTCGCGACGAAGTGGCAGCGCAATCCCGCCACCGAGCGCCAGGCGACGCCGAGCGGGAAGTCCCAGTTCGACGTGTGCGGATAGACGATGATCACCGACTTCGGGTGCGGCGGCGGCGCGTCGACGAGGCGCCAGCCGAAAAAGCGCAGCAGCGCGGCGCCGAGCCGCCCGCCCATGCCGAGTCGCACCCGCGACGTCGTGTCCGCCACTCGTCTCCTCCCGTCGATCGTCCGCGTGGCGCCTGCGCCGCTCAGTCCGCGCCGGTCGGGTCGACGCGCAGCCAGATGGTAACCGGCCCGTCGTTCACGAGCGCGACCTGCATGTGCGCGCCGAACACGCCGGCCCCCACTTCGGGTCGGATGGCGCGCGCGCGCGCCACCATGTGCGCGAAGAGCCGCTCGCCGAGCGGCGGGGGTGCCGCCGACGAAAAGCTCGGCCGCAGTCCCTTGCGCGTATCGGCAGCGAGCGTGAACTGCGGAACGAGCAGCAGCCCGCCGCCTGAGTCGACCAGCGAGCGGTTCATCTTGCCGGCGCCGTCGGCGAAGACCCGGTAGTTGCAGAGCCGCTCGAGGAGGCGGTCCGCGGTCGCCTCCGAATGAATCGCCGGGCTCGGCGCACACGAGCGCGACGAGCCCCGCACCGATCGCCCCGGTGACGCGCCCTTCCACCGAAACCCGCGCCTCGGAGACGCGCTGGATGAGTGCGATCACGGGCGTGGCCGGTCAGCCTAGAAGCCCATTTCGCCGGGCAGCCACGTGACGAGCGGCGGGAACAGCGCTACCAGCGCCATGGCGCAGGCCATCGCGAGCACCATCCATACGACCCAGCGTACGGTCGCCTCCATCGGGACGCCGGCGATCTTCGAGGTCACCATCAGGTTGACCGCCATCGGCGGCGTGAACTGTCCGATCGCGACGTTCATGGTGAGCAGCACCCCGAACCAGACCGGATCCCAGTTGAACTGGTTCATGATCGGCACCAGGATCGGCAGGAACACGAGGAA
>JALOSW010000097.1 GCA_025458245.1 Burkholderiales bacterium | reverse complement strand
CAACGTCGGCTCGGGCCCGGACATCATCTACGGCTGGTTCGACGATCCGCACCAGTATCCCGACAAGCTGGTCGACGTCACGGACATCGCGACCTACCTCGGTAACAAGTACGGCGGCTGGTATCCGGTCTCCGAGACCTACGGCAAGCGCGACGGGCGCTGGATCGCGGTGCCGCTCGGCGCGGCCGGAGCGACCTTCGTGCACCGCATCAGCCACGTGGAGGCGGCCGGCTTCAAGCAGTTCCCGAAGGACACCGACGGCCTCCTGGAACTCTGCAAGGCGCTCAAAGCGAAGGGCACGCCCGCAGGCTTCGCGCTCGGCAACGCGGTCGGCGACGGCAATTCCTGGGTCTACTGGCTCGTCTGGGCGTTCGGCGGGAAGATGGTCGACGACAAGAACAACGTCGTCATCAACAGTCCCGAGACTATCAAGGCGCTCGAGTACTCGAAGCAGCTCTACGAGACGTTCGTCCCGGGCACGCTCTCCTGGCTCGACCCGAACAACAACAAGGCGTTCCTCGATGGCCAGGTCAGCCTGACGAACAACGGCATTTCGGTCTATTACGCCGCGAAGACCTCGACCGACGAGAAGGTGAAGGCGCTCGCCGCCGACATCGGCCACGCCAACTACCCGATCGGCCCCGTGGGCCGGCCGACGGAGTTGCACCTGTTCGCCAACTACCCGATCGGCCCCGTGGGCCGGCCGACGGAGTTGCACCTGTTCACGCAGGCGATGATCTTCAAGTACACGAAGTTCCCGCAGGCCGCGAAGGCGTTCGTGACCTTCATGATGGAGAAGGAGCAATACGAGCCGTGGCAGCAGGCCGCGATCGGCTACATCACGCAGCCGCTCAAGGCGTACGAGTCGAACCCGATCTGGACCGTGGATCCGAAGCACACGCCCTACCGCGACACGGTCAAGAACATGACGGCGCACAGCTACGCGGGCAGGCTCGGATACGCGTCGGCGGGGGCGATGGCCGACTTCATCGTGGTGAACATGGTGGCGGAAGCCGCGTCGGGCGCGCGTTCGCCCAAGGAAGCCGCAGAGCGCGCGCAGAAGCGCGCCGAGCGCTACTACAAGGTGTGACGTACCCGGGCGGCGGGGTGTGCCGCCGCCCGTCTTTCCCCAGCAGAGCGGAGGTAATCGGATGGCGACGAAGAAGAAGGCCCGCAGAACCGTCATGTACAGCAGCGGCGGCAAGAAGCTCTACGCCGTGCGCGACAAGACCGGCAAGTTCAAGGACATCCAGCAGTATTCGCGTGCCCACCGCATGGACATGGCGCGCAAGAGCAAGGACGAGGTCGCCGGCGCGAGCCCGGTGAAGAAGGCCGCCAAGAAAGCCGCGAAGAAAGTCGCCGCCAAGAAGACCGCCGCGCGCAAGACGGTGAAGAAGGCCGCGAGCAAGGTGCGGACGGCGGTTCGCCGCGTCGTGAAAGCGGCGAAGAAGGCCGCGAAGAAGAAGTAGTCTGGACGTCGCGGGGCCGGTGCACGGCCGACCCCGCGCCAGTCCCGGAGAAGTCTCGGCTGAGGGCGGCCGCCTGCTTTCAGCCCAGACCTTTCACGCTCCCGCAACGCGCCATTCGCACACCTCGTGGATCGACTGCTCAACAACCGGCATTTCCTCGGGCTTGCGTTCATGCTGCCCGCGGCGGTTCTGTTGCTGCTTTTCCTCACCTACCCGCTGGGGCTGGGCGTCTGGCTGGGGTTCACCGATGCCAAGATCGGCCGGGAGGGCGTCTGGGTCGGGCTGGAGAACTACGAGTTTCTCTTCGGCGACTCGGTCGCACGCCTTGCGCTCTTCAACACCCTCTTCTACACGATCGCCGCGAGCATCATCAAATTCGTCCTCGGGTTGTGGCTGGCGCTGCTGCTCAACAAGCACCTCCCGTTCAAGGCGTTCCTGCGCGCGATCGTGCTGCTGCCGTTCATCGTTCCGACCGCGCTCTCGGCGATCGCGTTCTGGTGGCTCTACGACGCGCAGTTCTCGGTGCTGTCGTGGACGCTCACGAAGCTCGGCTGGATCGACCGCTATATCGATTTTCTCGGCGACCCGTGGAACGCGCGCTGGTCGGTGATCGCGGCGAACGTGTGGCGCGGCGTGCCGTTCATCGCGATCACGCTGCTGGCGGGCCTGCAGACGATCTCGCCCTCGCTCTACGAGGCAGCGGCGATCGACGGCGCGACGCCGTGGCAGCAGTTCTGGAACGTGACTCTGCCGCTGCTCACGCCGATCATCGCCGTGGTGATGACGTTCTCGGTGCTCTTCACGTTCACGGATTTCCAGTTGATCTACGTGCTCACGCGCGGCGGGCCGCTCAACTCGACGCATCTCATGGCGACGCTCGCCTTCCAGCGCGCGATTCCCGGCGGCGCGCTGGGCGAGGGCTCGGCGCTCGCGGTGGCGATGGTGCCGTTCCTGCTGGCCGCGATTCTCTTCAGCTACTTCGGGCTGCAGCGGCGCAAGTGGCAGCAGGGCGGAACCGACAACTAGCGGACGCGCGATGGCTCAGGAGCAAGACACCCAAGGAATGGACTACCTCGTCTCCCTGCCCCGCAGGGTGGTGACGGTGTACGTCCCCATGTTCCTGTTCCTGTTCGTGCTGCTGTTCCCGTTCTACTGGATGGTGGTCACCTCGTTCAAGCCGAACGAGGAGCTGATCTCCCGCGAGGGCAATCCGTTCTGGGTGGTGGCGCCGACCCTTTCGCACTTCAAGAAACTGCTCTTCCAGACCGAGTACCCGCAGTGGATGTGGAACACGATGCTGGTCGCCGTCGTCGCGACGTTCCTGTCGCTCGCGGCGAGCGTGTTCGCAGCGTATGCGATCGAGCGGCTGCGCTTCCGCGGGGCGCACCAGACGGGGCTGGCGATCTTCCTCGCCTACCTCGTGCCGCCGTCGATCCTGTTCATCCCGCTCGCCGCGATGGTGTTCAAGCTCGGGCTCTTCGACACCCGGTTCGCCCTGATCCTCACCTACCCGACGTTCCTCATTCCGTTCGCGACCTGGCTGCTCATGGGCTATTTCCGCTCGATCCCGTACGAGCTGGAGGAGTGCGCGCTGATCGACGGCGCCTCGCGCTGGCAGATCCTCACGAAGATCATCCTGCCGCTCGCCGTGCCCGGGCTGATCTCTGCCGGCATCTTCGCGTTCACCCTCTCCTGGAACGAGTTCATCTACGCGCTCACCTTCATCCAGTCGTCGGAGAACAAGACCGTCCCGGTGGGCGTCGTGACGGAGCTGGTGGAAGGCGATGTCTACCACTGGGGCGCGCTGATGGCCGGGGCGCTCCTCGGCTCGGTTCCGGTCGCGATCGTGTATTCGTTCTTCGTCGAGTACTACGTCGCCGGGATGACCGGCGCCGTGAAGGAGTAGCGGTCGAGCGACGGAACCGCCGTCGATGCCGGGGACGTCGGGGACACCGCGCGGTCTCTTGTCGTTTCGCACCGCCTCCTGAGACATCGCCGGCGCGAGGCTGCCTCGGCCCGGTCGGCGGGACGTCCCTGCCCTCCGCGTCCTCGCAGCGTCCTCCGCGGTGATCCTCAGGCCTTGACGCGAGCCGGCACCGAAAGAAATCCCCGGAATCGCGCCCTCCCGCCGCGCACCGGCTCACCCGCGAATTCGTAGTTCGGGAAGCGGGCGAGGAAGCGCCCGATCGCAACCTTGCCTTCGAGCCGCGCGAGGCTCATGCCCGCGCACTGATGAATCCCGAACCCGAACGCGAGATGCCGGTTCGGATTGCGCGTGATGTCCATGCGGTCGGGGTCGGGAAACTGGGCCGGGTCGCGGTTGGCCGCGCCGATGCACAGCGTGATCGGCGTCCCGGCGGGCATGGCGACGCCGCCCACCTCGACCTCGCGCGTCGAGATCCGGTTGCCGAGCTGGTTCGAGCTCTCGAAGCGCAGGAACTCCTCGACCGCCGTCTTGATGAGCTCCGGGTCCCGAACGAGCCGCCGCTTCTCGTCCGGCCAGTCGAGCAGCGCGACGAGGCCGTTACCGATCAGGTTGGTGGTCGTCTCGTGCCCCGCGTTCAGGATGAAAATGCAGTTCTGCAGGAGCTCCGCCTCGGTGAGCCGCTCGCCGTCGGCCTCGCCCTGGATGAGCCGCGTCAGCACGTCTTTCTCCGGGTCGCCGGGGCGCTTGCGCCGCTCGGCGACGAGCCCCTCGAGGTAATCGAGCATCTCCCGCACCGCCGTGTTGCCGCGCTCGAACTGCTCCGGCGACAGCACCGGCTCGAGCGCGCCCAGGATCGCGAGCGACCATCCGCGCAAAGGGCCCCGCTCCTCGCGCGGCACGCCGAGCAGGTTGCCGATGATCTCGATGGGGATGGCCGAAGCGAAGTCCTCGATGAGATCGCACTCGCCCCTGGCGGCGCAGCGGTCGAGCAGCCTGTCGACCAGCGCGACGAGATCGGGCTCCATCGCCGCGATCGCACGCTGCGTGAGCGCGCCCATGATCAGACGCCGTACGCGGGTGTGAAGCGGCGGATCGTTGAAGACGAGGCTCGTCGTGTGGTGCTCGTACAGGAGCGAATCGCCGTATTTCGGCTTGAACTCCACTCTCTTGTCGGAGCTGAACGTCTTCGCGTCGCGATACACCGACACGACGTCGTCGTAGCGCGTGAGGAAGTACGAGCCGTCCGGCATCCTGCGAACCGGGTCGTGCTCGCGCAGGGCGCGGTAGTACGGAAACGGATCGGCGTAGAAATCGGCCGGCAGCCTCCGCAGATCGAAGCCGCTCGCCACGCCGCGCGCCTCGTCGGGCGCGAAGCGGCGGCCCGTCCCGGTACTCGATGGATTCATGCGTTGCCCCCCGTTTGCGCGATTTTCGCCCGACGGCGGTTATCCGTGAACGACATCGGCGCCATCGGGCTGCGATGCTGCAGCGCAGGATTGCCGGCGGGTGAATTAACGTATACATTAGTGTGTGCATCAGCGCATGCTCTGATTCCCATGCCTCTGCCCTCGCCCTTGGCCGACACCCGCGTCACGCCGGAATCCCTGCGATTCACGGGCAAGGGGCTCATGCGGCCGGAGTGCGTGCTCGCGACCGAATCCGGATACCTCTACACGGCCGACTGGCGCGGCGGCGTGGCGGCGACCTGTCCCGACGGCACGCACGTGCTGTATCGAGGCGAACTGCCCGGAAACCGTCCGCTGCGCCCCAACGGGATCGCCTTGCGCCGCGACGGCAGCTTCCTGATGGCCGATCTCGGCGACACGCTCGGCGGCGTGTTCATGCTCGATCGGGCCGGGACCGTCCGGCCGTTCCTCGAGGAAGTGGACGGCATCCCGCTCCCGCCGTCGAACTTCGTGTTCGAGGACGCGGTCGGCCGCGTGTGGATCACGGTCAGCACGCGCAAGGTGCCGCGCGCTGCCGATTACCGCCCCGACGCGGCGAGCGGCTTCGTCGTGTTGGCGGATGCGGCCGGCGCACGCATCGTCGCGGACGGCCTCGGCTATACCAACGAGGCGGTCGTTTCGCCGGACGGGACGCACCTCTACGTGAACGAGACATTCGCGCGGCGGCTCACGCGGTTCCGCATCGGCGCCGACGGCACGCTGCGCGCGCGGGAAACGGTTGCGACCTTCGGCAAGGGCACGTTCCCCGACGGGATGACCTTCGACTCGCAGGGCGGCATCTGGATCACGAGCATCGTCTCGAATCGCGTGATCCACGTCGCGCCCGACGGCGCGCAGACGGTCGTCCTGGAAGACGCGGACCCGGCGCACATCGACTGGGTCGAGGACGCGTTCCAGGCCGGCACGATGGGCCGTCCGCATCTCGACAAAGCGGCAGGCCGCGTGCTGCGCAACATCTCGAGCCTCGCCTTCGGCGGACCCGACCTGCGCACCGCCTATCTCGGATGTCTGCTCGGCGACTCGCTGGCGTGGTTCCGCGCGCCGGTCGCGGGCCACCCTCCCGTTCATTGGCGTCACTGAGGGCTTATGCGAACCGCCGCGGCGCGAACACGAAAACACCCCGGCCCCGCCGCCACGCGCGCGACGCAGGCCCATCGCGGCGAGGGAAAGCCGCGGGCATCGCTCGTCGAGCAGGCGTATTCCACCATCCGCGCGCGGATCCTCGACAACGTGTACCCGCCCGGCTATCAGGCGCTCGAGCAGGGGCTCGCCGAGGAGCTCGGCATCAGCCGCACGCCGGTGCGCGAAGCCCTGATCCGTCTCTCGCAGGAGGGGCTCGTCGACGTCGTTCCGCGCCACGGCATGCGCGTCCTTCCCGTATCGCCGGTCGACATGAGCGAGATCTACGAAATCCTCACCGCGCTCGAGGGTCTCGCGGCGGAGCTGGTGGCGTCGCGACGGCCTGCCGAGTCCGACATCGCCCCACTGGTTCAGGCGACGCGCGACATGGAGAAGGCGCTCAAGGGAGACGACCTCGAGGGATGGGCCGCCGCGGACGAGCGCTTTCATCGCCACCTCGTCGATCTCTCCGGCAACCGTCTGCTCGCCGAGGTCGTCGGCAGCTATTGGGACCGCGCTCATCGTGCGCGCATGTTCACCCTGCGGCTGCGGCCGAAGCCGGTGAACTCGACCCGCGAGCACATGGCGCTGGTGGATCGAATCCGCGCCGGGGACGCACGCGGCGCGTTGGAGGCGAACCGCGCACACCGCGGCCGCGCGAGCCGCGAGCTGCTCGAGATCTTCGAGCGATATCGACTGAGCCAACTCTGAGATGAAACCGGACTCGACGTTTCACATCGTTCTGCTCCCCGGAGACGGCATAGGCGTCGAGGTGTCCGACGCATGCCTCGCCGTCCTTCACGCGCTCGAGCGGCGCGTCGGCGGCTTTGCGCTCCGCTTCGAGCCTCGTCCCGGAGGCGCACAGCTCTTCGCGGACACCGGCGACGCCTTTCCCGACAGCTCGATGCGCGCATGCGAGCGCGCCGACGCGATTCTCTTCGGCGCCATGGGGCTGCCGCAGGTGCGCTACCCCGACGGAACGGAGATCGCGCCCCAGCTCGACATTCGGCGCGAGCTCGATCTCTACGCGGGCGTGCGGCCGATCCGCGCGATTCCCGGCGTCCCCTTGCCGCTCGCGGACCCGCGCGCGCGCGACATCGACTTCGTGCTCGTGCGCGAGCAAACCGAGGGCTGGTTCTTCGGCCGCTACCACCCCGAAGCGGCGCCCGCCGCGACCGACGACGAGGCCTACGACATCGGCCGCGTGACCCGCACCGGGTCGGAACGGCTGTTCGACTTCGCGTTCCATCTCGCGGAGCGCCGCAAGCGCGCGAATTCCGCAAAAGGCCGCGTCACCTGCGTCGACAAGGCGAACGTGTTCGCGGGAATGGCGTTCATGAACCGCATCTTCCGCGAGCGCGCGACGCATTTCCCGGGAATCGCCGCGGATCACTGCTACATCGACGCGATGGCGCTCAATCTGGTCCGCAAGCCGTGGGAGTACGACGTCGTGCCCACCGAGAACCAGTTCGGCGACATCCTCTCCGATCTCGGCGCCGGCCTGATCGGCGGCATGGGCATGGCGCCGTCCGGCGACATCGGCGACGCGCACGCGCTGTTCCAGCCGGCACACGGCTCGGCGCCGGACATCGCGGGCCAGGGAAAAGCCAACCCGACCGCGATGATCCTCTCCGCGGCAATGATGCTCGGCTGGCTCGGCGAGCGGCACGGGCACGCGTCGTGCGCCGAGGCGGGTACGGCGCTGGAGCAAGCCGTCGACCGGGTGTTCGCTGCGCGGCGCGTGCTGCCCTACGAGTTCGGCGGCACGGATGGCACCGCGGCGGTAGCGCGCGCCGTCATCGAAGCGATCGAGTCCACGCGCGCCGGCGCAGGGGCCCGGACATGAAGCAGCTGCGCGTAGCGGCCGTCGGCGCCGGTTATTTCAGCCAGTTCCAGTATCTCGGGTGGCGGAACATCGCCGAGGTCCAACTGGCGGCGCTCTCGAATCGCGACGCCGCGAAAGGCGCCGCGACGGCGGCGCGTTATGGTGTGCCGCAGGTATTCGCCGATCCGGCAGCGATGCTCGACGCCGTAAAGCCGGACCTCGTGGACGTCATCACGCCGCCGCCGACGCATCGGGCGTTCGTGGCCGCCGCGGTCGAGCGGGGCATCCCGGTGATCTGCCAGAAGCCGTTCGGCACCGACTACGCCGACGCCGTCGCGATCACCGAGCATGCCGAGCGCGCCGGCGTACCGCTCGTCGTCCACGAGAACTTCCGCTGGGAGCCGTGGTATCGCGAAGCGAAGCGGATGATCGAAGCCGGGCAGCTCGGCCGTCTTCACGCTGTGGCGTTCCGGCTCCGTCCGGGCGACGGTCAGGGACCGCGCGCGTACCTCGACCGCCAGCCCTACTTCCAGACCATGCCGCGCCTGCTGGTCGTGGAGACGGCGATCCACTGGATCGACACGTTCCGTTTCCTGATGGGCGAAATCGACGCCGTCTACGCGCGGCTGCGGAAAGTGAACCCGGTGATCGCCGGCGAGGATGCCGGCTACATCTTGTTCGAGTTCGCATCCGGCGCCGCGGGGCTGTTCGACGGCAACCGGCTGAACGATCACGTGGCCACGAATCCGCGCCGCACGATGGGCGAGATGTGGCTGGAAGGCGCCGGCGGCGTGCTGCGTCTCGACGGCGAGGCGCGACTCTGGTGGAAGCCGCACCACGGCCACGAAGTCGAGCACGCCTACGATCGCGGGCCCGACGACACGTTCGGTGGCGGCGCGTGTGAACGCCTGCAGCGCCATGTCGTGCGCCACTTCCTCGAGGGCACGGAGCTCGAGAACACGGCGCGCGCTTACCTCGCGAATCTCCGCGTCCAGGAGGCCGTTTACCGCTCGGCGGCGGAGGGGCGCCGCATCGAGCTCGCGACATTCGATCCCCTGAAATCGGCGGCGCGAGCCGGCGCCGTCACAGCCTGACGAACCGAGGAGGGAAGAACCATGGCACGCAGATACGCCCTGAAGCAGTTGGCACTGGCGACGGCAGTCGCCGCGACGTTCGCGTTCGCCGGCACGGCCGGCGCCCAGACCGTCCTGAAGTTCAGCCACACCGACCAGCCCGGCGGGGCGCGCAACGCCGCGGCGCTCATTTTCGCGAAGAGCGTCGAGAGCTACACGCAGGGGCGCTACAAGGTCCAGGTTTACCCCGCCGCGCAGCTCGCCAACGACCCGAAGGCGGTCGAACAGCTCCAGCTGGGCGGAATCGACTTCACGGTCACGTCGACGGGCACGTACGCGACGCACGTGCAGCCCCTCAACCTCACGATGCTGCCGTACCTGGTCGACAACTACGACCAGGGCTGGAAGCTCTACGACACCTCGAAATGGCTCAAGGCGCAGTTCGACAAGGCGCCGGAGAAGGGCTTCCGCATCCTCGCGGTCTGGGAGGCCGGATTCCGCAACATGACCACCCGGGACCCGTTGGCGAGCCCGGCCGACGCGAAGGGCAAGAAGCTGCGCACGTTCCCCAACGAGATGATGCGCTGGACGCTCGA
>JALOSW010000096.1 GCA_025458245.1 Burkholderiales bacterium | reverse complement strand
CTCGCCTGCGGAGGGCTCGTCGAGCATCACTGCGATCACGAGACGGGGGTTCGACGCCGGCGCGAAGCCGACGAACGACGAGATGTACTTGTTCGGCGCATAGCCGCCGCGCTCCTGCTTGTGTGCGGTGCCGGTCTTGCCGCCGACGCGGTAGCCCATGATCTGCGCACGCGGCGCGGTGCCGCCGGGCTGCACGGCGAGCTCCAGCATCCCGCGCATCTCGCGCGCGGTGCCCTGGGCGAGCACGCGCTCGCCGGGCGGCGGACTCGACACCTTCACCAGCGAGATCGGCACGATCTCGCCGTCGCGCGCAAACACCGTGTACGCCCGCGCCAGCTGCACGAGGCTCACCGCGATGCCGTGGCCGTAGGACATCGTCGCCTGCTCGATCGGCTTCCAGGTCTTGAACGGACGCACCTTCCCCGGCGCTTCGCCGGGGAAGCCGAGCCGCGGCGGTACGCCGAAGCCGACGTCGTCGAAGAGATTCCACATGGTCTCCGGCGCCATGCCGAGCGCGATCTTCGCGGAGCCGACGTTCGACGATTTCTGAATGACCTGGCGCACGGTGAGCGCGCCGTTCGGATGCGCGTCGCGGATCGTCGCGGGGCCGATCGTGAGCGTGCCCGGCGCCGTCTGGATCAGGGTCTCCGGCCTGACCCTGCCGGTGTCGAGCGCGAGCGCGACGGTGAACGGCTTCAGCGTCGAGCCGGGCTCGAACGTGTCGGTGACCGCGCGGTTGCGCAGCTGCGCGCCCTGGAGCCGCGCGCGGTTGTTCGGGTTGTAAGTGGGCAGGTTCGCGAGCGCGAGCAGCTCGCCGGTCGCGGCGTCGATCACGACGATGCCGCCGCCCTTCGCGCGGTTCGCCTCCACCGCCTGGCGAAGATGCTGGAAGGCGAGATGCTGCACGCGGCTGTCGAGCGAGAGCACGACGTCGCGTCCCTCCTGCGCGGCGCGGATCGACTCGACGTCCTCGACGATCTGCCCGCGCCGGTCCTTGATCACGCGGCGGCTCCCGGGGCGGCCGGCGAGCTCGCTCTGCAGCGCGAGCTCCACGCCCTCCTGCCCGGTGTCGTCCACTCCGGTGAAGCCGAGCACGTGCGCCATCACCTCGCCGCCGGGGTAATAGCGCCGGTACTCGCGGCTCTGGAACACGCCGCGGATGCGCAGCTCCGCGATGCGGTCCGCCACCTCGGGCGGCACCTGGCGCTTGATGTAGACGAAGTCGCGGTCGCTCGCGTCGAGCCGCGCGCGGATCTCGCGCGGCGGCATGGCGAGGAGCTTTGCGAGGCTCTCGAGCTGCTTGCCCTCGAACTGCACCTCGTCGGGAATCGCCCAGATCGACTTCACCGGCGTCGAGACGGCGAGCGCCTCGCCGTTGCGATCGAGGATGCGCCCGCGGTTCGCGGGAATCTCGATCACGCGCGAATAGCGCGACTCGCCCTTCGCCTGCAGGAAATCGTGGTTCAGGCCCTGCAGGTAGACCGCGCGTCCGATCAGCACCGCGAACGCCGCGGCGAAAACGACGAGCAGCACGCGGGCGCGCCACGAAGGCAGGCGCACGTCGATGGGCGGCGCGTCGGCGAACCTCATCTGCCCGCCTCCGGCGCATCGGCGCCGACGACCACGGTGCGCTTCGCGTCCGCCTGGCGCATGCGCAGCCGCTCGGTCGCGAGCTTGGCGACGCGCGAGTGCATCGCCCAGGTGCTCTGCTCGAGTTGGAGCTGGCCCCATTCGACGTCCAGCGCCTGCGCCCGCGCCTGCTCGCGCTCGAGCTCCGCGAAGAGCTTGCGCGCCTTGTGCTGCGAGGTCACGAGCCCGATCGCGGCGACCGAGAGCGCC
Organism: Burkholderiales bacterium; assembly: GCA_025458245.1. GTDB lineage: Bacteria > Pseudomonadota > Gammaproteobacteria > Burkholderiales > SG8-39 > JAOAEA01. The sequence goes on along the minus strand of JALOSW010000096.1, from coordinate 6,998 downwards.
AGAAGCAGGAGAAGGCTCAGGCGCGCCATCACCGCCGTCCGCCGGTCGTCGCTGCGCGCCGGCTCATGCGACCTTCTCCGCGACGCGCATGATGGCGCTGCGCGCGCGCGGGTTCGCGTCGACTTCCGCGGTGCCCGGACGGACCGGCTTGCCGACGAGGCGCAGCTCCGGCTTGGGCAGTTCGGCCGCACGCAGCGGCAGGTCGCGCGGCGTGCGCGCCTCCGGATGCGCGCGGTCGCGCATGAAGTTCTTGACGATCCGGTCTTCGAGCGAGTGGAAGCTCACCACCACGAGGCGCCCGCCCGCGGCGAGCAGCGCGAGCGCCTGCGGCAGGGCTACCTGCAGTTCCTCAAGCTCTTGATTGACGTAAAGCCGTAGAGCCTGGAAGGTGCGCGTCGCCGGGTTCTGCCCCCGCTCGCGCGTCCGGACGACCGCACCCACGATCGCGGCAAGTTGGCCGGTTGTCCGAACCGGCTCTCGTTCCCGAGCAGCAACAATCGCCTTTGCAACCGCCCCAGCAAACCGTTCTTCCCCATAGGCCTTCACCACCTCCCTGATCTCGGCTTCTTCTGCATGCGCGAGCCAGTCGGCCGCGCTCTCCCCCGCCCCCGGGTCCATCCGCATGTCGAGCGGCGCGTCGTGCCGGAACGAGAAACCCCGCTCCGGCGAGTCGAACTGCGGCGACGACACTCCCAGGTCGAACAGCACGCCGTCGGCGGTTTTCACCCCGGCGGCGTGGACTTCTTCGATGAGCTTCGAGAACCGCGCGTGGCGCACGGTGAGACGCGCGTCGCCGATCCGGCGTGCCGAAGCGACCGCTTCCGGGTCGCGGTCGAGCGCGACGACGCGTCCTTCCGGCGAGAGCCGCGCGAGGATCTCGCGGCTGTGTCCGCCGCGGCCGAAGGTCGCGTCGACGTAGGCTCCCTCGGGCTTCACGGCCAAGGCGTTCACCGCCTCGGAGCCGAGCACCGGGCGATGTGCCACCGCCACCGTCACAGCGCGAAGTTCTCCGTGCCGGGGGGCGGCGAAGCCGCCGCCATCGCCATCGCGGCTTGCAGCCGCTCGTTCCAGGTGGCGACGCTCCAGACCTCGAAGTGGCTCCCCTGCCCGACCAGCATCAGCTGCTTGTCGAGGCCGGCGTACTTGCGCAGCGTGGGGGAGACAAGGATGCGCCCGGAGCCGTCGGGCTCGACCTCTTCGGCGTAGCCGACGAGAAGGCGCTTCCACCAGCGGGACTGCTCGTTGAAGTCGCCGAGCGCCTGGATGCGGCCGCGGATCGGCTCCCAGGCGAGGCGCGGATACAGGAGCAGGCAGCCGTCGGGATGGGCGGTCAGAACCACCTGCGCGCTGCCCGACGTGAGGCCCTCGCGATGCCGCGTCGGAACGGCAAGCCGCCCCTTGGCATCCAGCGCGAGCTCGGTCGCCCCTTGAAACACCTCTCCCCCTCGGAGTTTTTGCGGGGAAATCCCATTTTTCCCCACCAACCGCCACTTCTCGCCACTTTAGAGGATGGTTTTGGGCCGGTCAAGAACCGCGCCGTGATTTTTTTAACCGCAACAAAGACTTAAGCCCGCTTTCCTCCGCCGGATTTCAAGATTCGAGTTTGCATAGAAATGAATGACATAGCGAAACGACTCAAAGTGCTTTCTCAAGACCGGCCCCGATCAGCCGTGCGGGACGCCATGTCGGCCGCATCGGCGGGCGCTTCGGGTGCGCGACCCGCACTCTGAGGCGCGCGAAAGGGTTCTCGGAGGCGCGCTGCGGGAAACTTCGGGGAGGATTCGGGCGAAATCGGCACGCGACCTGCGCCCGAATCGCTTCGGCTCGCTCGAGCGTGCGGCAGCAAGGATCAGAAGCGGCGGAGAATGCCGAACAGAAAGGGGCCGCGCGGGCCCCTGTTCGTCTCCGTAAACGCTCGCGGCAGCGGCGCCGTCGCAGCGCGCCTGCCGTATTTCAATGCAGATGCTTCTTGCTCGTGGCGAGCGGCGCGCGCTCGGGCTGCGTCTCGACGCGCCGCGCGGTGCCGCGCTCCGGCGCCTTGGCGTCGAATAGCTGATTGACGAGCTGCACGACGTCCGCCGCTTCGCTCTCGTTGAAGTGCCGGCCGAGCAGTCCGCGCAGATCCTCGACCATCCGGCGGCGCTTCGCGTCGTGGATCGCAACCGGGTCGGGGCCGATGAACACGACGCCGTACTCGTCGCGTCCGTCCTCGTGGTAGTACGTCACCTCGATCTCCGCGGCGTCCTCGGCGAACGTGGAGAGCGCATGGAGCGATTCCTCGACCGCCTGGTGGAACTTGCGGCCGACCCAGCCCGACCAGCAGATCTCCAGCACGCGCCGCCGCGGGTCGTAGGCGATCCCGGGCTCGTCCTCGCGCGCGCTGGTCGCCTCGGCGACGCTGTCGACGTCGACGTAATCGAGCCACGGACGAATCGCGGCCTCGATGTCGGACAGGCGAACGCCGCTGCGGAGCGGGATGTTTCCGTGAACGTGGACTTCGGTGTGCATGGGGGAGCGATTCCGTGAGGACCGCAGGACGAGCGCCCGCGAGAACTCCGATTATCCCCCTATCGGCACCGGTGTGCGCCAACGCTCCCGTCGGCTGCGGAGAGACGAGGGATGCGCCCCGCCCGGCCGCGGTCCTTCGTCCGCGCCGCTCGGCACTCGGCTCGTTTCGCACCGCCCGCGCGGTGGCCGCCAGCTGCGGACCGGGGCACCGACGTTCGACCGCCCGCCCGCTGCCGCGGGACAGCCTAATCCCTGCCCTGGGCGCGGTTGACGCGTCCGCGGGCGTCGCGCAGACTGCGCGCCGCCCGAATCCGGCCCTCCACCTCGACAAGGACACGCGATGCTCGACGACTCCGCCCTCGACATCCTCTTTCGCAAGGCGCGCACTCAGAACGGCTGGCAGGAGCGCGCGGTTACCGACGCCGAGCTGCGCGCGGTCTACGACCTCGCGAAATGGGGGCCCACGAGCGCCAATTGCTCGCCGATGCGCCTGCAGTTCGTGAAATCGCCGGCTGCGAAAGCGCGTCTGAGGCCGTTTCTCAACCCCGGAAACGTCGAGAAGACGATGGCGGCGCCGGCCATCGCGATCATCGGCTACGACCTCGCGTTCTACGACCACCTGCCCAAGCTCTTCCCCCACAACGCCGACGCGCGCAACTGGTTCGCGGGCGCCGAGAAGGCGGCGCACGCGACCGCCACCGCGTTCCGCAACGGCTCGCTGCAGGGCGCGTACCTCATGATCGCGGCGCGCGCGCTCGGCCTCGACTGCGGGCCGATGTCGGGCTTCAACGCCGAGGGCATCGACCGCGAGTTCTGGTCCGGCACCAGCGTGAAAACGAACTTCCTGTGCAGCCTCGGTCACGGCGACCCGGCGAAAGTATTCGCGCGCAGCCCGCGGTTCGAGTTCGACGAGGTCGCGAAGATCCTTTGACCCGGCGCCCGCAAACGCCGCTCGCACCGCGTAGGCGAGCTTCCCGGCGATGACGCCGCTCGACACCCTGCGCGCCTACGCACCGCACGGCGGCACCCTCGCCGGGCTCCTCTCGAGCCGGACCGACGCGGACCCGGGCCGGCCGTTCCTCGTCTTCGGCGAGCAAACCTTCTCGTGGGGCCGGTTCCGCGACGAAGTCGACCGGGTCGCCGGGGTGCTGGCGGGCTTCGGCATCGGCGGCGGCGATCGCGTCGCGACATTCGCGGAGAACCGCCCGGAGATCGTGACCCTGCTGTTCGCCGCAGCGAAGCTCGGTGCGATCCTCGTGCCCGTGAACCCCGCCTTCGGCGTCGACGAGGCGCGCTACGTCTTCGAGCACGCAGGGGTTCGCCTCGTCGCCGCGAGCGCCGAGGCGATGGAGATCGCGCGCGCCGCGGCATGGCGCCTCGAGCCTGCCGCACGGTTCCTCGCGCTCGAAGCGGACGACGTCGGCGACGCGCCTTCGCTCGCAGCGCTCGCGCGAGGCGCGGCGCCTGTCGAGTGGAACGCCGGCCGGGCGGACGACGCCTGCGTGATCCTGTACACGTCGGGCACGACCGGATTCCCGAAGGGCGTGATGCACGCGCAAGCGAGCCTCGTCGCGGCCGGCGAGGGATTCGTCGAGCGGATGCGGCTCGTTCCGGAGGATCGTTTGATGGCGATCCTGCCGCTCTTTCACATCAACGCGCTCTTCTACTCGTTGATGGGCGCCGCGGCGGCGGGCGCGGCGCTCGTGCTCGTGCCGCGCTTCTCGGCCTCGGCGTTCTGGAAGACCGCTGCCGCGGCCGGCGCGACCCAAGTGAACATCATCGCTGCGGTGGGCAACATCCTCGCGCGCCGGCCGCGCAGCGAGTTCGTGCCGCACGCGATCCGCAAGGTCTACGGTGCGCCGGTATCCGCCGAAATCGAACGCGTGTTCCGCGAGGAGTTCGACGTCCCCGTCGTGCTCGAGGGCTACGGCATGACCGAGATCCCCGGCGTGTGCAACAACCCGTTTCCGGGCACCGGCCGCGGCGGGAACCGCGTCGGCAGCATGGGCAAGGCCGCCACGCATCCCGATCCGTCGGTGCCGTTCGCGGCGCTGCGCGTCGTCGACGAGGCGGGAGGCGACGTGCCCGACGGCGAAACGGGCGAACTCGCGGTTCGGACGCCGATCGTGATGCAGGGCTACTTCCGCGATCCGGAGGCGACCGCCGCCGCGTTCCGCGACGGGTGGTTCCTGACCGGGGATCTCGTGCGCCGCGACGCCGAGGGCTACTTCTGGTTCGTGGCACGCAAGAAAGACATCATCCGGCGCCGCGGCGAGAACGTGTCGGGCGCGGAGCTCGATCGGGTGGTCGGCTCGCACCCGGACGTTGCGGAAGCCGCGGCGATCGCGGTGCCCGCGCCGCTCGGCGAGGACGACATCCTCCTCGCGATCGTGCGCAAGTCCGGCGCGGCGCTGGACGCGCGCGCGATCGCCGAATGGTGCGCCGCGCGACTCGCGCCGCACAAGCAGCCGCGCTACGTGGCGTTCGTCGCATCGCTTCCGCACACGCCGACGCATCGCGTCGCGAAATTCAAGCTGAAGCAGGACGCGGCTCTCCTCGCCCGCGCGACGGACCTCGCGGCGGGCTGACGAGCGACGCGGCCGCTCGGGAACGGCGCCAGCCCCGGCGCGGTGACGGCATGTCGCGCCCGCCCCGCTCGGAGGCCGAGCGCGCGCCAGGCGGCCCGTCGGTACCGCTCAGTTCGCCTTGATTCCCGCCGCCTTGATGAGCTTCTCGTTCGCCGTCATCTCGTCGCGGATGTAGGCGTCGAACTGCTCGGGCGTCATCGGCATCGGCTCTGCACCGAGCTTCGCGAACCGCTCCTTCACCTCGGGCGAGGCGATCGCCTTCTCGACTTCGTCGTGGAGCTTCTTCACGATGTCGCGCGGCGTCTTGGCCGGGACGAGCATCCCGACCCAGAACGTGTACTCGGAGTTGGGCACGCCCGCTTCCACCGTCGTCGGCACATCCGGCAACACGGAGGAGCGCGTCGGCGACCCGACGGCGAGGGCGAGGAGCTTCCCGTCCTTGATCTGCGGCAGCGCCGAGACCACCGGGGAGAAGTAGTAGTCGACCCGGCCGGTCATGACTTCGGTGATCGCCTCGGGCGAGCCCTTGAACGGCACGTGCACGCCGTCGAACCCCGCGCCGAGGCGAAACTTCTCGGCATTGAGGTGCGTCGCGCTGCCCGAACCCGCCGACGCGTAGTTGATCGACCCGGGCTTCGCTTTGGCCGCAGCGACCAGTTCCTGCACGGACTTGATGCCTTTGGTCGGCGAGATGATCAGCACGTTCGGCAGCACCGCGAGCGGCGTGACGCCGGCGAACTCCTTCTGCGTGTCGTAGGGCAGCGTCTGGAAGGTGAACGGATTCACCGTGTGCGACGACGACTGCACGAGGATCGTGTACCCGTCCGGGTCCGCCTTCGCCACCACGGCCGCGCCGATCGTGCCGCCCGCGCCGGCCCGGTTCTCGACGATCACCGGCTGGCCGAGATTCGCCGCGAGCCGGTCGGAGATCGCGCGCGCGATGATGTCGGTGCCGCTGCCGGGCGTGAACGGCACGATGATCCGGATCGGCTTTGTCGGCCACGCTTGCGCGAGCGCGGCGCCGGGTGCGAGCGCGACGGCGAGGCTCAGACAAACCGCCTTGAACAGCTTCTCGACTCTCATGGGCTCCTCCTCAGGGGCTTCGATTAGGACGATAGGCCGTCGCCGACCGGCACGTTCTCGGGGGCGAGATCGAGCCCCGAAGCATGCGCCTGCTGGACGATCAGCGTGGCGAAGTCTTCTTCGGTCATGCCGTGACCCATCATGCTCTGGATGAGGTCGCGGGTGATCGAGGCGAGCGGCATCGGCACCTCGAAGCGCCGGCCTGCGTCGAGCCCGAGATCGAGGTCCTTGCGCAGGAGATACGGCGTGAACGTGACCTTGAAGTCGAGGTTCACGAAGGCGGGCGTCTTGTAGCGGGAGAACACCGAGCCCATCACGCTCTGGTTCATGAAGTCGAGGAAGGCGTGCCGCGGCACGCCGGCCTTCTGCGCGAGGATGGTGATCTCGGCGAGCGATTGCGTCACGACGCCGAGGAACACGTTGTGGCAGATCTTCACGATGCGCGCGAGCTCACCCTCGCCGACATAGCTCGCCGACGGGCCGATCATCGCGAGATACGGCGCCAGCTCGTCGAACAGGGGTTTCGGCCCCGAGCAGACGAACGAGAGCTTGCCGGCTTTGATGACCTTCGCGTTGCCGCTCACCGGCGCGGCCAGCAGCTCGGTCCCGTGCTTCGCGAGGATCGCGCGCAGCTCCGCGGAACCCTCGAGCGAGATGGAGGAGCACTCGACCACGGCCCGCGGCGAGCCCGGCCGTGCTGCCGCGAGGAGTCCCTGCGGACCGGCGATCACCTCCTTCACGTCGTTCCAGGTCGAGACCATGCAGAACACGACGTCGCAGCCGGCGAGATCGCCGATCTGGTCCGCGATCTTCGCGCCG
>JALOSW010000244.1 GCA_025458245.1 Burkholderiales bacterium | reverse complement strand
GGCCGTGCTCGAACGCGTCGTTCAGCAGATCGACTTCGTGGTGGCGCAGGTTCTCGGCGACCGGCACGCGCTCGATGCGCGTCTCGGAACCGCGGATCGACCCGGTGGCGGCATCGAAGTCGAGGTAAAGCGAGAGCGACGGGCGCGCTTCGCCCGCGGCGAGCGTGAACGCATCGACGACGCCGTGCGGCAGCATCGTGATCTTGTCGCCCGGCATGTAAACGGTGGAAAGCCGGTCGCGCGCGATCGCATCCACGGCCGAGCCGGGCGCGAAGCCGAGGGCCGGCGCAGCGATGTGAATGCCGACGCGCAGGCTGCCGTCGGAACGGGGCTCGAGCGAGAACGCGTCGTCGATCTCGGTGGTGGTCGCGTCGTCGAGGCTGAACGCGGCCACCGGCGCGACCGGGAGATCGGCGGGATGCGCGATCGACAGGTCTTCCGGAAATCCGGTGCCGCGCGGGAAGTGCTCGAAGAGGAACTGCCCGACGTGATAGTCGCGGCTCGACGGCAGCGCGCCGCAGCGTTCGAGGAGCTTCGGCGCCGAGAGCCCGGCCCGCTCGCACGCGGCTTCGAGCGCCTTGGTTTCGAGCCGCTGGCGGTCGGGCTTGTAGAGAAGCTGCGTCACGAGCGGCGCGAAGCCTTCGGGAAGCCGGCCGCTCTCGAGCTCGGCGGCCCACGTTTCGACCTGCTCGGCTTCGCGGCGCTTGCGCTCGATGCCGGCGAGCGCGGCCTTCAGGATGTCGGGCGGCGCGGCCCGAAAGCGCCCGCGTCCCTTGCGATGAAAATAGATGGGCACCGAGTGCAGCTTGAACAGCACGCCCGCGGCTTCCACGGGGCCGGGCGCATGACCGAAGTATTCGCGCGCGAGGTCCGCGAAGGCAAACTCCGCCTCGCCGCTCGCTTCCCAGAGGAACTCGGCGTCGATCTCGGACGCCACTGCTTCGGCGCGCTCGACGAAACCCGCCGCCGCCGGCGCATCGAAGCGCAACAGCACGTTCGCGGTCTTGATCTTGGTGCGCTTGCCGTGCGGCGCCTCGACCTGCAGCGACGCGGGCGCCTCGGCGAGCACGGTGCCGACCTTGAACTCGCCGTTCTCTTCGTAGAGGACGTTCAAGCGCGATCCGGGAAGAAAGGGATGGAGGCGGGGCGCTCGCGCTCGTAACGCGCGAACGGAGCCCGAAATTATACCGGCCGGGAGGGCGTCAGCCGGGTCCGTAGCCCGCGAATTCGAGGATCGCGGGCATGTGCTCGGGGAAGCTCGCGAGCGTGTGGTCGCCGCCCTCGATCACGATCTGGCGTGCGCCGCGATAGCGCTCCACGGCCTCGCTGTAGTCGAGGACTTCGTCGCCGGTCTCCACGATGAGGAGATAGCGCGACGGCGTGATGGTCGGCAGGACGAGCCGCTCCCACCCGGCGATGTGCGCCTCCGTGAGCACGTACTCCTCGCCCGAGTAGAGGTTCTTCTGCGGGCCGAGCAGCGCGCGCAGATCGCGTCCCGCGAGCACGGCGGGATTGAGCAGAACCGCGTGGAAGCCGTACTTCTCGGCGAGCCACGTCGCGTAGAAGCCGCCGAGCGAGCTGCCGACGAGCGTCACCGGCCGGCCGGCTGCGCGCGCTATGGCAGCCTCGGCGACCGCGATCGCTTCGTCGGGCATGTGCGGCAGTTGCGGGCACTCGAAGTCGGCGCCGAGGCCACGGCCACGCATATACGCGCCGAGCTGCTGCGCCTTCTTCGAGGCGGGCGTGCTGTTGAAGCCGTGGAGGTAGACGATCATCGATGCGCGCGCTTCGCGGGTTGGTCGCGCAGCGCCGCGAGCAGCCTCTCGTGGATCCCGTTGAACCCGCCGTTCGACATCACCAGTACGTGGTCGCCCGGGCGGGATTCGGCGACGATCGCCGCGAGAAGCCGGTCGAAGTCGGTTTCCACTCGCGCCACCGCGCCGAGCGGGGCGAGAGCCGAGGCCGCGTCCCAGCCGAGGTTCGCGCCGTAGCAGAACACCTTGTCGGCCACGCGCAGGCTGCCGGCGAGCTGGTCCTTCATCACGCCGAGCTTCATCGTGTTCGATCGCGGCTCGAGCACGGCGAGGATCCGCGCGTCGCCGACCCGCTGCCGCAGCCCTTCCAGGGTCGTGGCGATCGCGGTCGGGTGGTGCGCGAAGTCGTCGTAAACGGTCACCCGGTCGACTTCGCCTCGAACCTCCAGGCGTCGCTTCACGTTCTCGAAGCGGCTGAGCGCCGCCATCGCCATCTCGGGCGCGACCCCGGCGTGATGCGCGGCTGCGATCGCGGCGATTGCGTTCATGCGGTTGTGCTCGCCGGTGAGCGCCCACTCCACTCGTCCGAGCGACCGGCCGTCGTGGCGCACCTCGAAGCCCTCTGCGTCGCTCGGGCCGAGGTCCCATCCGGCCGGGACACCGAAGCGCTCGAGCTCTGACCAGCACCCCCGGTTCAACACCCGGTCGATGCTCGCCTCGCGGCCGTTGGCGACGATCCGGCCCGATCGCGGCACGATGCGCACGAAATGGTGGAATTGCGTCTCGATAGCCGCAAGATCGGCGAAGATGTCGGCGTGATCGAACTCCAAATTGTTGAGGACTGCCGTCTTGGCGCGGTAGTGGACGAACTTGGAGCGCTTGTCGAAAAAGGCCGTGTCGTATTCGTCCGCCTCGATCACGAAATAGCGCGACTCGGTCAGGCGGGCGGAGATGCCGAAATTCTGCGGCACGCCGCCGATCAGGAACCCCGGAGCCAATCCGGCGTCTTCGAGGATCCAGGCGAGCATCGCCGAGGTGGTCGTCTTGCCGTGGGTTCCCGCGACTGCGAGCACCCACTTACGCGACAGGACTTGCTCGCCGAGCCACTGCGGGCCGGACGCGTAGGGAAGGCCCCGATCGAGGATCTCTTCCATCAG
>JALOSW010000095.1 GCA_025458245.1 Burkholderiales bacterium | reverse complement strand
GGGGCGGTAGAGCGCCACCAGCGCGATCAGGTCCTCGAAACGGTCGGGCCGCGCCGAGACGAGCATCTTGCGCATGCCCGGCGATTCGAACTGGAACACCGCCGTGGTGTTCGCCGTCGCCACCATGCGATACGCGTCGCGGTCGTCGAGCGGCAGGCCCTCGAGCGTGAGCGTCGAGGTCGGGTCGAGCCGCCTCACGTAGCGGAGCGTCCAGTCGAGGATGGTGAGCGTGGTCAAGCCGAGGAAGTCGAACTTGACGAGCCCGATCGCCTCGACGTCGTCCTTGTCGAGCTGGCTCACCACGCTGTCGGCGCCGGAGGCCGAATAGAGCGGACAAAAGTCCGTGAGCTTGCCCGGCGCGATCAGGACGCCGCCCGCGTGCATGCCGACGTTGCGCGTCAGCCCCTCGAGCTGCCCCGCGAGCGCCAGCAGTTCGCGCGTGTCCTCCTCGTTCTCCTCGCGTTCCTTCAGGCGCGGTTCCATCGCGCGCGCCATCTCGAGCGTGATCAGCTTTCCGGGCTGGAACGGAATGAGTTTCGCCAGCTCGTCGGTCCGGCCGTAGCCCCAGTCCATCACTCGGCCGACGTCGCGCACCACCGCCTTAGCCGCCATCGTGCCGAAGGTCGCGATCTGCGACACCGACTCGGCGCCGTATTTCTTGCGCACGTAGTCGATCACCCGGTCGCGGCCGTCCTGGCAGAAGTCGATGTCGAAGTCGGGCATCGACACGCGCTCGGGGTTGAGGAAGCGCTCGAAGAGGAGATCGTAGGCGAGCGGATCGAGGTCGGTCACGCCGAGCGCATAGGCGACGAGCGAGCCTGCCCCCGAACCGCGCCCGGGCCCGACGGGCACGCCGTTCGTCTTCGCCCAGTTGATGAAGTCGGCGACGATGAGGAAGTAACCCGAAAAACCCATCTGCGCGATCGTCTTCGCTTCGAACGCGAGCCGGTCGCGATAGCGCGGCGCCTCGCGTTCGCGCGCCGCCGCATCGGGGTAGAGCGCCGCGAGCCGCTTCGCGAGCCCGGCTTCGGCCATCTGCACCAGGTATGCGTCGAGCGTCACGCCTTGCGGCGTGGGGAAATCGGGAAGCTTCGACTTGCCGAGCTCCAGCACGAGGTTGCAGCGCTTGGCGATCTCGACCGCGTTGTCGAGCGCCTCGGGCAGGTCGGCGAAGAGCTCCGCCATCTCGGCCTGACTCCTGAAATAGCAGTCGGGCGTGAAAACGCGCGGCCGGCGCTGATCCGAGAGGATGTAGCCCTCCGCGATGCAGACGCGCGCTTCGTGCGCCTTGAATTCCTCCGCCGCGAGAAACTGCACCGGATGGGTCGCGACCACCGGCAGGCCGCTCCGCGAAGCGAGCGCCACCGTCGCGTCGGCGAGCGCAGCGCTCTCGCGCCCCCCGGCGCGCTGCACTTCGAGATAGAAGGCTCCGGGAAACAGTTCGGCCCATTCTCGCGCGAGTTTCTCGGCGTGCGCGGCGTTGCCCGCCGCGAGCGCCTGACCGACCTCGCCGCCCCCCGCGCCCGAGAGCGCGATGAGCCCTTCGCTGCCGCCCTGGGCGAACCACGCGCGCGAGATCTCGGCGCGGCCGCGATGCTGGTTGGCGAGCCACGCCCGCGTGAGCAGCGCGCACAGGCCGAGGTAGCCCTGACGGTTGCGCGCGAGGAGAAGCGCGCGCGAAGGCCGGTCGCGGTCGGCGTCGTTCGCGATCCAGACATCCGCGCCGACGATCGGCTTGACGCCGGCTGCACGCGCCGCCTTGTAGAACTTGACCATGCCGAACAGGTTGGCGAGGTCGGTGATGGCCAGCGCGCCCATGCCGTCGGCCGCCGCGCGCGCGACGGCGTCGTCCACCCGCACCATGCCGTCGGTGACGGAGAACTCCGTGTGAAGCCGCAGATGAACGAACCGGGGAACGGACATGGGGATGCAACGCGAACCAAAATTCTAGCACCGCGGTCGGGAGCACCCCGGCGGGACGTCGGACGCGCGTCGCGCCGGCATGCGCGTGGCGCGGTTCGCGCGCCTCGCGACGCCGCGGACGCGGTCGACGCATGACATCGGCATGGGATGTCGCCGATCCCGACGACGCGACGCGCGCCCCTCGTGTATCCTCGACGCTAGAGTCGGCGCTGCGCCGCTCTCCGCCGATCCGGGCGGATGGGCCGCGGCCCGAGATCGAGACGCGAAGCACGCGGGAGCGCGCATCGCCCGTTCACCGAGACCCGTCGGAATCCCGCCATGCGCGCAGCACCCCTCTTTTTCACTCTTGCCTTCGTCGCGTGCTCGGCATCGGTACAGGCCGCGTCGACGCTCTACCGCGTCGTACAACCCGACGGCAAGATCGTGTACACCAACGAGCGCGTGCCGGGCGCGCAGCCCGTGCGGCCGGACGATGTCCCTCCGCCGCCGCCCACGTCGCCGCCGCCGCCCGGCCCGGGGGACGTGCCGCGCGACGCGACGCCGCAGGCCGGTACGCCGAAGGGTGAGCGCGTGCCGCTCGTCCCGAAGCCGGCGGCGCGCTGAGCACACGCCGCGCTCGCGCGCGGCTATCATCGACGCGACGGCGCTGTGCCGTCGCCCCCGCCGAGCCGAACATGAGATCCGTCCTGCTGCTCGTCCCCCTGCTGGCCGCGCTCGCCGCGCCCGCCGATGCGCAGAGTATTTTCAAGTACGTCCGCCCCGACGGGAGCGTCGTGTACTCCGACCGGCCGGTCCCCGGCGCGAGACTGGACGAGGAGCTCGAGCGCGCTGCGCCGCCCGATCCGGCCGCCGCCGCGGCAGCGCGTGCGAAACAGCAAGAGCGCGCGAACGCGCTCAACGAGCGCCTCGCCGAGCGGTCGAGGTCGCTCGACCAGGCACAGTCGGATCTCCGGGAATGGAGCCGGCGGCTCGACGAGGCCAAGGTGCGCCTCGAAGCGGGACGCGAGCCGCTGCCCGGCGAGCGCACCGGCGTCGTGTTCCAGGGCAAGTCGCGCCTGAACGAGGCCTACTGGGCGCGACAGGACGAGAACGAGGCGGCGGTCGCCGAAGCCGAAGCACGGGTCGCGCAGGCACGGGCCACCCTGCAGTCGCTGCGCTGAACCCGTGAGCGCCCGCGTCGGCAACGCGCGCCGCCGGCATCGCGCGCGGCGCGGCCCATGAGCGCGCCCCTTGCGGACGCCGCGCCCGCGCGCCACCGCACGATCGCCTTCCTCGCCCTGATCACCGGCGCCGCGGCGATTGCGTTCGCGCCGATTTTCGTGCGCCTGTCCGACACGGCGCCGGTCGCCAGCGCGTTCTGGCGTGTCGCGCTCGCGGTGCCGCTCCTCTGGATGTGGGCGCATTTCGCCGAGCGCGGCGCGCCGCGCCACGGGCCGCTCCCTGCGAAGCCCATCGTGCTCGCGGGGTTCTTCTTCGCAGGCGACCTCGCCGTCTGGCACGTCTCGATTCTTTTCACGTCGGTCGCGAACTCGACCCTGCTCGCGAACTTTGCGCCGATTTTCGTGACGCTCGGCGGGTGGCTGCTGCTGAAGCAGCGGGTGACGCGGCTCTTCGTGGCGGGCATGGTGCTCGCGCTCGCCGGAGCGACGGTGCTCATCGGCCCGAATCTCGCCGCGGGCGGCCGCGCACTCGTGGGCGACACGCTCGGCGTGGTGACGGCGATGTTCTACGGCGCCTACATGCTCGCGATCGCATCCGCGCGCGGGAGCGCATCGACCGCGGCCATCATGGCGCGCAGCACCACGGTCACGGCGATCCTGCTCCTTCCGCTCGCGCTGGCGATGCCGGGCATGTTCCTGCCGCAGAGCGCGGCGGGGTGGCTGCCGCTATTCGGGCTCGCGCTCGTGTGCCAGTCCGGCGGGCAAAGCCTGATCGCCTACGCGATGAAGACGCTGCCCGCATCGTTTTCGGCGGTGAGCCTGCTCGTGCAGCCGGTGCTCGCGACCGTCTACGCGTGGCTCATCCTCGCCGAGCCGATCGGGACCACGCAGGCGATCGGCGCAGCGATCATCCTCGTGGGGATCTACCTCGCGCGGCGCGGCAGCTGACCGCGGTCGCGCATCGGCACGTCAGTAGCAGGTGAAGAGGACGCGCCGCGCGCCGTTCGCACGCTCGAGCTCGATGCAATCGAGTCCGCGGCGTTCGCGCCGACGCTCGCGGTCTTCTTCGGCCGCGGCGAAGCGCGCGGCGTCCTGGAGGCCGGCGATATACGCCTGCGTGTCGGCGGCGAGTTCGCCCGACGGCGGCACCGGCGGCGGGATCGGCGTCACCGCGCTCGTCACCGTCAGCGTGCCGTTGACGAATACGACTGCATAGTTCGGCGAGGACACGCCCGAGGGGACGATCGGGTAGAGGCCCGCCGGAGAGGCCATGTTCGCCGGCGTAAAAAACGCGAGCGTCCCCGCGAGATCCGCCAATCCCTGGCCAAGCTTGAAGCCGCTCGCGGTCGCAGAGAACGGTGGATTGGGCGCGGCTTCAGGCCGGGTCGCGTCGTTCGCGGAGACGGTGAGCGGCGCGGCCACGATCGTCAACGTGCCGGGGACGTAGCTGATCGCGTAGTTCGCGTTGACCCCGCCGGCCGCGTTGATCGCGTAGGCGCCGACGCTGCTCGCCGGCACCGCCGGCGTCGTAATCGCGAGACCCGCGATGTCGGCCGGTGCGTCGCCGGGGACGAGTCCAGTGAATGTCGCCGACAGCGGCGGATTCGCGTCGCCGTACGGGCGCGAGGCGTTGTCCGCGGCGATCGTGAGAGCGGCCGGGTTGATCGTTCCGGCAGCCGTGTTGGTGACGACCAGGTAGTTGTTGCCGCCGTTGCCGTCGCTGACGGTGTACGCGCTGACGCTCAGGGTTCGAGGTCCCGCGTCGGCACTGTCGAACACCTGCGACAGCCCCGTCACGCTGTCGCCGGTTTGCACGCCGGACGCCGTCGGCGACGCGAATGCGGTCGTGGTGCCATCGTAGGTCTTGACCTCGCTCGCTGCGCTGATCGTGAGCGTCGCCGGGTCGATCACGCCGGTCGTGTCGGCGATGTAGGCGACCGCGTAGTTCGCGCCACCATTACCGTCGGCCATCACGAGCCCGGTCGCCGTGAGCGTCTTGCCTGCGCCGACGTTCCGGTTGTCGTAGGTCTGCGTCGGCGCGGTGCCGATCGCGTCGTAGAGCGTGCCGCTCACGACGGGCGCGACGCTCGACCCCGTCGTGCCGTCGTAGGTCCGGGTGTCGCTCTGCGCCGTGACGGTCAATGGCGCCTGGGTGATCGTGCCGACCGGCGCGCTCGCGGTGGCCGGGGATACCTGGTAGCCGTAGACCATCGCCGTGCCATTGGTTGCGCTCGCCACCGAGATGCCCGTGGCGGTGACGCCCTTGCCGGCGCCCGCGTTCCGGTCCGCGTAAGTCGCGGCCGCGACCGCGAGGGAGACGGTGTCGCCGTCGATCGCGCCCGACGCGGGCGACGCCACGAGTGCGCCGATCGGCGCCGCGGTCGTACCGTCGTAGACCTTCGTGGCACTTCCCGATAGCGTCGGGACGATCGTGGGGGCGACGGAGTAGAGAAAGCCGTTTCCGGCGCCGAGCGGCGCGGTGCCGATCGGTGCGTTGTACTGCTTGAACGCGTAGACGAGTCCGCCGCGGTTGTCGAGGGCGGGGTTGGTCGAATAGACCAGCCAGCGCCCGGCGCCGGGGTTGAGCAGGAATCCGCCCGAATTGTCGAAGTTGCCGCCGGCCTCGAGCACGATCGCGTTGCCCGCGGCGCCTGCACTGACCGAGCCCGCGAGCGTGAGGGTGCCCGCGGCGCGCGCGCCGAAAGCGCCGCCGGCGCTCGACGCCGCGAGCGTGAGGTCGTTCGCGTCTCGCAGGGCGATGGCGTTGCCGGCCCCTGCGTTCGTTGCCGTCACCGCGTTCTGGAAGTCGTTGCCCGCATCCGTGAGCGTGATCGTCGCCGCGCCCGTCGCGATGCTGGCGGCGCCGCCGACGACAATCGCTCCGGTTTGGGTGATCGCGCCGCCCGCGTTTACGGCGAGCGTGCCGCTCACGTTCGCCGCCGCGAAGCTTATCGCGTCCGCGTCACGCAGTGCGACATCGTTCGCGTTGGCCACGCCGACAGTCGCGAAGTTGTTCGCCGCATTCGTGAGCGTGGCGTTGCCCGCGCCTGTTGCGAGGTTCAGTGCGTTTCCGCCGGCGTTGACCGCGCCCACGGCCGTAACATTGCCCCCGGCGGTGGTCGTCAGCGTGGTCGCCGCACCGAGTGACAGGTTGTCGTTGTAGGTCTGCGCGCCGGTCGTGCGCACGGAACCACCGTTGATCGCCGTCGCTCCGGCCGCGTCCGTCGTCACGCTCGCGAGCGCGTTCGTGGCGCCGACCGCCCCGCCGAACGTCGTCGTGCCTCCGGCATTCACCGCCAGTGCACGCGGCGTCGCATTCTCCGAATCGACGGTGCCCTGGAAGGACACGTTGCGCCCCGCCGGCGCGCCGCCCGTCCCCGCGCTCACGTCGATCGCGATGTCCGCGGCAAGCCGTACGGGATCGCCCAACGTGATGTTCGCGCCCGTTCCTCCGGTGCCGCCGGCCGCGTTCCCGCCGCGCGCGCTCAGAGCTCCCGCGAGCGTGACGGTCGGGGTGGCATCGTTGGCGTCGAGCGTGATCGCGCCTGCGCCGCCGCCATTGCCGGTCGCAGCCGCGCCGCCGTCCGTCGTGATCGCGGCCACGCGGACGTCGCCGCCGGTGACCGATGCAGCGCCGCCCGTGCGACCCGTCTGCCCGGTCGCAGGCGCGCCGCCGCCCGCGCTGATCGCGCCGGCGAGGTTCACGCTGCCGGCTGCCGTGGCAGCGATCGTGACGTTCGCGCCGTTCGCGCCGCGCGCGCCTTGGGTCGTGAGCGTGCCCGCAGACGTGCTGACCACTGCACCCGCACCGCCATTGATGGCGATGGTGCCACTCGTGCCGCCTGCCGCCGTGCCGGTGCCATCGCCGCCGCGCGTGTCGATGCCGCCGAGCAGGGTCGCACCCACGGACGTCACCGCGACGTTGCCGCCGTTGCCGCCGACCGAGTTGGCGGCGACCGCAGCGCTGCCGCGCGTCGTCACGCTCCCGAGCGTCACCGGGCCGGTGATTCCGGCGGTCATGGCGACTGTTCCCGCGTTCTTGCCGGTGGTGACGCCGGCCCCTGCGGAAGTGTCGATCGTTGCCGTGGCGTCGAACGCGACGCTGCTCGCGTCGCGCACGACGACGTTCCCGCCGGTCTGCCCACGTCCGCCGCGCGTGTCGATGCCGCTGCCGGCGAGGAAGGCGATGGTGCCGACGTTCGGCGCCGCGCCGGCATCGATCGTGACGGCGCCGCCGTTGCCGGTGTTCCCCGTGCCGGTGCTGTCGCCGCCGCGCGTATCGATCACGCCGCTGAATGTCATGGCCGATGCCGTCCCGGCGCGCGTCACGCTTACCGTGCCGCCGTTGCCGCCGACGCCGTTCGCGCCGCCGGAGTTGCCGCCGCGGGCGGTGACCGAAGCGAGGGCGATGGCGCGTGCGTTGTTGACGGCGACGTTGCCGGCGTTGCGTCCCGCCGCATCCGTTGCGCCGTTCCCGCCGCTCGTATTGATCGCGCCGGCGAGCGCGACGCTGGCGATCGTCTGCCCCGCCGCCTGCCGGTCGACAGTCACGTTGGCGCCCGCCTGACCGCGCCCGCCGCTCGTCGTGATGGTCGCGCCTGCGCCGCCCGTGATCGAGCCCGCGTCGGTAGCGCGCAGCGTGACCGCGCCGCCGTTGCCCGTGTTGCCCGTGCCGACGCTGTCGCCGCCGCGCGTATCGATCGCGCCGTTGAGCGCGATCGTCGACGCTGCGCCCGCGCCGTTCATCGTCACTGCGCCGCCGTTGCCGCCGACGTTGTTGCCGCCCAGGCCGTTCGCGCCGCGCGTCGTGATCGCGCCCGTCGTCGTCGCATTGCTGGTAAGGGTGACCGCGCCGCCGTTCGGGCCGGCGCCGTTGGTGGTCCGCGCGCCGCCGCGCGTGTCGATCGCTCCGACGCTCGAGGCACCCGTCCCCGCGTTGAGCGTGACGGCCGCGCCCGCACCGTTTGCGAGGCCGACGGTGCTGATGCTGCCGGCGGCGATCCCGATGCCCGAGACGTTTACCGTACCGAGCGGATTGGTCGCACCGAGATTGCCGAGCGTGACCGCCGCGTTCCCTGCGGTGACCGTCAGCGTGCGCCGTGCTGCGGCCGTGCTGCTGTCGACGGTGCCGAGTTGGACCGCCCCGCCGGCCGCAGTGCCGCCGGTCCCGCCGCTGGTCAGTACGCTGCGATTCCCCGTGAGAAGCATCGGATCGAGTGCAGTGACCGCGCCGCCCGCGCCGCCGGTCCCGCCGTTCACGCCGTTGCCCCCGCGGGCGTCGAGGTTGCCGTTGAGCGTGATGGTGGGCGTCGCGCCGTTCGCGTCGAGCGTGATGGCGCCGCCGTTTCCGCCCGCGCGCGCCCCCGGGCCGACGCCCGCCGAGCCACTCGCCGTGACGGCGGCGACGGTCACCGTGCCGCCCGTGACACTCACGCTGCCGCCCGCGAGGCCGTTCGTGCCGGCGCCCGCCGTGCCGCCGGCCGAAGTGATCGCCTTGCCGATGGTCGCGGCGCCTGCAGAGCTCGCGGTGAGCGTGACGCTGCCGCCCGCTCGCCCCGCCGCGCCGGCAGTCGAGATCGTCCCGGTCGCATTGGCCGTGATGTTCCGGCCTGTCGCCGCGAGGACGCCGCCGCCGGTGGTGATCGAGTTGTTGATCGCAACGTTCCCCGCGCCGCTCCCGTCCGCGTCGGCGTTGAGCACCACGCCCAGACGGCCACCGGACGTCGCGATCGTCTGCGAGACGGTGATGTTGTTGTTCGCTTGCAGCGTGAGGACGCGATCCGTCGCGCCGTTGTACGCGATGGCCGAGCCGACC
>JALOSW010000094.1 GCA_025458245.1 Burkholderiales bacterium | reverse complement strand
CTCGGTCTCCTTGAGGATCACGCCGATGAACTTCTGCCGCTTCTCGGCCGGGGTGTCGGGGTTGTCGGCGAGGATCTCGGCGAAGGCGCGGATCGAGGTAAGCGGGGTGCGCAGCTCGTGGCTCACTGTCGACACGAAGTCGTCCTTCATGCGGTCGACCTCGCGCAGGCGCTCGTTCACGGCGCGCAGCTCGGCGGTGGCTGCTTCGAGCGCCCGTTTCTTTTCCTCCAGCTCGCGCGAATAGGCGATCACCTGCGAGGTCTCGTCGAGGATGTCCATTACCTGCTCGAGTCCGAGCGCCTCCTCCCGCACCACCGAGGCCACCATCACGCGCGCCGAAGCCGATCCGATCGCACCGGCGAGGCTGCGCTCGGCGTGCGCCACGAGGCCCGGATCGGCCGCGAGCGCGTCGGGCGGCACGCTCCGGCCCCGCGCATACTCGGCGAGCGCGTCGGCGGCGCGCGCCGACCCGAGGAAGCGCGCGAGGAGCGCCCGCAGCTCGTCGACCGTCGTCTCGCCGCGCCACACACGCAGCGGCCCGCGCTCGCCGCGCATCGCGTCCACGAACGCGACCGCCTGCGCCTGCTCCACCGTGCCCGGGCGCCCGAGCGCCGACACGAGCACGTAGACCCCGGCGTTCGCGAGCAGCGACAGAAGCAGCGAATGCGTGATGGTGTCCAGCCCCGCGAGGCCGAATAGCGCGTAGGGCTTGAGCCACGCGATGCCCCACGGCCCCTGCTCGACGAAGCCCGGCGGAATCCAGCCCGAGCGCGCGAGCGAGGGGAGGAGCAGCGTGTAGAGCCAGATCGCGAACCCCGCGGAAAGACCGGCGAGCGCCCCGGCGCGCGTCGCGCCTTTCCAGTAGAGCCCGCCCAGGATCGCCGGGGCGAACTGCGCGACGGCCGCGAACGAAATGAGCCCGATGGCGACGAGCGCGTACGCCTCCCCCGCGAACCGGAAATACCCGTAACCGAGCAGCAGGACGACGATGATCGCGCCGCGGCGGATCGCGAGCAGCATCTTCGAGAGATCGGCGCGCTGCGCGAGGCCGAACGCGCGAAAGCGGAGCAGGAGCGGCATGACGAGATCGTTCGACACCATGGTCGAGAGCGCCACGGTTTCGACGATCACCATCCCGGTCGCCGCCGAGAGCCCGCCGATGAAGACGAGGAGCGCCAGCCACTGATGCCCCGCCATCATGGGCAGCGCGAGCACGAACGTGTCGGCGTCGACCCCGCCGTCGGCGAACCGCACGAGACCCGCGACCGCGATGGGCAGCACGAAGAGGTTGATCGCGAAGAGATACGCCGGAAACATCCAACTCGCGTGGCGCAGGTGCGCCTCGTCCACGTTCTCGACCACCGCGACCTGGAATTGACGCGGCAGGAACAGGACCGCGAACATCGAGAGCACGACGAGCCACGTCCAGTCCGCGTAGCCGACCTTGCCGAACGGCACGAAGAGCGTCGCGATGCGCTCGCTCGATGCAGCGTGCCCGAACAGGTCGCCGAAGCCGTCAAACATTCCGAAGGTGACGAAGATTCCGACTGCGAGGAACGCCGCGAGCTTCACGAGCGACTCGAACGCCACTGCCGCGACCAGCCCTTCGTGGCGCTCGGCCGCGTCGAGGTGCCGTGCGCCGAACAGGATCGCGAACGCGGCGAGCGCGAGCGCGACCCAGAACGCGTTGTCGGCGACGATCGGGACCGTCGCGTGGGCGGGCGCCGTCGCGTCGGGATGGCGGGTGAGGAGCCCGAAGCTCGCCGACACCGCTTTCAGCTGCAGCGAGATGTACGGCACGGTGCCGACGACCGCGATGACCGTAACGAGACCCGCGAGGAGGCCGCTCTTGCCGTACCGGGAGCCGACGAAGTCCGCGATCGACGTGATGCGGTTCGTCTTGCTGATGCGCACCATCTTGCGCAGCACCACCCAGAACAGGACGGCGGCGAGGGTCGGCCCGACGTAGATCGGAAGGAACCCGACCCCATCCGACGCGGCGCGCCCGACCGAGCCGTAGAACGTCCAGGACGTCGCGTAGACCGAGAGCGAGAGGGCGTAGACGAGCGGGCTCGCGATCACGCTCCGGCCGGCGACGGCGCGCCGGTCGGCCCAGTACGCGATGCCGAAAAGCGCGCCCAGGTACGCGAGCGAGACCGCGGCGATCGCCCACGACTGGAGCATCGATCCGGGCTCAGTCCCGGCGGACGACGACCGCCACCAGCGCCACCAGCGCGGCCCAGGCAGCGAAGAGATACGCGTAGAGAACCGGCACGCCCAGCACCGAGGCGGGCACGTTGAAGACGGCGAGCGCCGGATAGCCGAAGAGCACCGCCCCGAGCAGGAACAGCGCGACCAGGCGCGAGCGCGTTGCGGACGGGTCGTGCATCGCGGTGTCCTCCTCCCGTATCGTTTCGCTCGAGGTTAGCACGGGCACGAGCCCCCTCCTTCACTCTGGCCGCCTTCGTTCCCGCTGCAGGATCGAGCCAGAGCTCGGCTCGTCTGCCTGCGCGCGCGGCGCCGGCCAACATGAGCCGACGCGCCCGACCGGGATGCAAACGAAGCGAGACCCCCTGAGGTCGCCCTGAGGGGGTCTCGCTCGCTCGGGACCGTCCGGACGCACCCGGACGATCCCTGGCACGCGCCTTAATGCGCCGTCGCCGCCGCCCGGCCGATGCCGGTGTTGGAGCGGACGTAGAGCTCGTCCCACATTTCCTCGGCGCGCTTGTCGCGATAGAGGAGCGAAGCGATGATCACCGCGAGGAACCCGAGCGGGATCGAGACGAGGCCCGGGTTGCGCAGCGGGAACAGCGGCTCGGTCAAGCCGACCAGCGAGGTGGTCGCGCCGCCGAGGCCCTTGATCGTCGCCTCCGCGCCGGCCTTCGCCTTCTCGGCGATGCCGATCTCTTTCTTCGCTCTCTCGAGCGCCGCCTCGTCCAGGCCGGCCGCGAGCGGCTGGTTGCCGGCTTTCGCCTGATCGATGGCCGACTGGATGCCCTTGAGGTCGCCGGTGAGCTTCGCGATCTTCTCGTCCGAGGCCTTGATGACCTTCTCCTGCGCCGCCTTGATCTGCAGCGGATAGGTCATGTTCGGGCTGACGAGCACGAGCGCGATGGCCGAGAGCGTGCCGACGACGAGGCCGGCGACGACGCCCGCGGTGTTGCAGCGCTTCCAGTAGAAGGTGAGCAGGATCACCGGCAGGTTCGCCGAGGCCGCCACCGCGAACGCGAGCGCAACGAGGTGGGCGACGTTCTGGCCCTTCGCGAGGATGCCGATGGTGATCGCGATCGCACCGACGATGACCGACGAGATCCGCGCCGCGCGCAACTCCTGTTCGGAGGTCGCATTGTCGCCCTTGATCACGCCCACCCAGATGTCGTGCGACATCGCCGAGGCTGCCGCGAGGACGAGACCCGCCACCACCGCGACGATGGTCGCGAACGCGACCGCCGCGACGAACGCGAGCATCAGGTTGCCGAGCATGGAGTCCTTGCCGCCGCCGAGAAACTGCGCGAGCAGCGGCGCGGCCATGTTGCCGCCCTTGTCGATCGCGGTGATCTGCAGCGCACCGACTTTCATCGCGGCGCCCGTGCCGAGGAACAGCGTCAGCACGTAGAAGCCGCCGATGATCGCCATCGCCCAGATGACCGACTTGCGCGCCTGCTGCGCGGTCGGCACCGTGAAGAACCGCATCAGGATGTGCGGGAGGCCGGCCGTGCCGAGCACGAGCGCCATGCCGAGCGAGATCTGGTCGATCGGCGCCTTGAAATACAGGCCCGGCTCGAGGAAGCGCTGGCCGAGTTCCGCCGCCGACATGTTCTTCGACGCGTCGCCGATCAGTCGCGCCACCTGCGCCTGGATGCCCGGGTCGGCGGTGACCGCCTCGAGATAGCCGTTGAAGTTGAAGCCGTACTGGCCCCACACGAGCGCCACCATCACCAGCGAGGCGACGACCAGCAGGATCGCCTTGATGATCTGCACGTAGGTCGTCGCGACCATGCCGCCGAAGAGGACGTAGGCCATCATGAGCACGCCGACCACGGCGACCGACACTTCGTAGTCGATGCCGATGAGCGTCTTGACGAGCACGCCGCCGCCGACCATCTGCGCCGTGAGGTAGAACGTTGACACGGTGATGGTCGAGATCGCCATGAACGTCTTCACGACCTTGGGGTTGTTGCGGAACGCGAGGATGTCGCCCATCGTGTACTTCCCGATGTTCCGCGCCGGCTCCGCGATCACGAGGAGCACCGTTATGTACGCGACGAGCCAGCCCACCGAATACATGAAGCCGTCGTAGCCGTAGAGGCTGATGAGGCCCGCGATGCCCAGGAACGAGGCGGCGGACAGATAGTCGCCGGCGATCGCCCAGCCGTTCTGCAGGCCCGAGACGCCGCCGCCGGCCGCGTAGAAGTCGGCAGCCGTCTTGGTGCGCTTCGCGGCGATGTAGGTGACGAACATCGTCACGCCGATGATCGCGGCGAACACGATGAAGGTCAGATAGGTGTACTGCGGCGAGACGGCCTGCGCGAACGCGGGCGCCGCGCCGAGTAGCGCGGCCGCGCCGACGAACCCGAGCAGTGCTTTGCGGTTGACGCTCATTTGCGGCCTCCGATCTTCTGCGCATCGCGCGCGATGGCCTCGGCCATCGCATCGAACTGCTGCGCGCGCCGGGCGTAGATGAACGCGATGCCCCACGCCACGACGAACTGCGAGAGCGCGAACACCAGGCCGAAGTTGACGACGCCGAACACGCGCACCTTGAAGAGGTCGGGGAAGTACGCGGCTCCGATCGGCAGCAGGAAGTAGTAGATGACTGCGAACACCATCAGACCCCACAGGAACCGGCTCTTCCGGGCGTGCAATTCCTGGAAGCGCGGATCGGCGTCGATGGCAGCCCAGTTGAGCGTCTGGTTGGCCATGGTTTCCCCTCTCTTTGGTTGACTCTCGCCGCGGACGGAACGTCCCCGGACGATGCAGAGTCTAGGCGCAGGGTCTTACAGGCCCCTGACCCGAACCTTAAGCAAACTTACAGGGGAAAGCTTCGCGTAAGTTGGGCTCGCGCGAAACGAACGGTCGTTCGCAAAACCGAACCGCAAAAGCGCAAAGGGCGCGAAGAAGCGCGAAAGCGGGGCTTTCGCGACGACGCTCAGCGGTCGGTTCGCTCCGAGCGCGTGCGGCTCGCGCGCAAGCCTAGGCGGACCGCCCCAGCACTCACGGGTCGTCTGCGAACCTTTGCGCCCTTCGCGCTTTTGCGGTTCCGGTTTACGCGCCGAAGCCGCCCGCGCCCGCG
Source organism: Burkholderiales bacterium (assembly GCA_025458245.1). GTDB lineage: Bacteria > Pseudomonadota > Gammaproteobacteria > Burkholderiales > SG8-39 > JAOAEA01. The sequence goes on along the minus strand of JALOSW010000094.1, from coordinate 3,608 downwards.
GAGAAATCCCTCGCAAGCCGGGTCTGCAGCTTCCGGGCCTGACGGAACGACTCCTTGAGGATGCGCCGCTCGAGGTCGTTGAGGGTGTCCGGGTCGAGATGGTTGTGCAGGGCCGCGCCGGCGGCCGACTGGTCGAGGTTCAGCTTGAGACGCAGCCCCTGGATGAAGCGGAACGCCTCGATCCAGCCCTCGACCTCGGCCTCGGGGATGCGCCGCGCGGCGGCAGCGGCGCGCAGGCGCTCCACCGTGTTCGTCGCCTCGACGCCCGTCGACAGCGCGTAGATGCGCGCGCTCTCGACGAACGGCTGCACGCCGTTCACCTTGAGATCGAGGGTGTCGGGGTGTGCGCCGCCGCTCGCGAGCACGAAGTCGCGCACCAGGCCGAGCGGGGGCTGGTTCTCGAGCGCGTTGTGGGTCATCTGCAGCAGGAATCGGCCGTGGTCGAGCGCGTACGCCGAGAGCCACGTCCGCAACCGCTCCACGATCGCCGGCTTGCCGTGCACGGCTCGAAAGTCGAAGAAGATCGCCGCGTTCAGCAGCGACTGCGGATGCCCGCGATCGATCCAGTCGGCGAACCGCGCCTGCCATTCCGAGAGCGGCGCGGTCCACTCCGGGTTCGAGGCCATCACGTTGCCCTTGCAGAGCGGATAGCCGCACTCGTCGAGCGCGCGGTTCACTCTCTCGGCGAGCGCGACGAGGCGCTGGCGCAGGCCCGGGTCGGCGGCGGCGGCCGCATCGTCGACGACGATGCCGTTGTCCTGGTCGGTGGCGAGAGTCTGCTCGCCGCGTCCTTCGCTGCCGAGGACGATCCAGCAGGCATGCTCGGCGGGGAAGTCGCCCGCCGTGTCCAGGAGCGCGACGAGCCGCTGGATCACGACGTCGTTGAACGTCGTGACGAGCCGCGTGATGGTGTCGGGGCTCATGCCCTGCCGCAGCAGCCGCTCGACGAGGGCGCGCATCTCGCCGATCGCGTGATGCACCTCGCTAATCGACTTCGCCTGGCGGATGGCGAGCCGCGTCTCGCGGATTCCGCCGCGCGTCACGGTGAAGAGCCGCGACTCCGAAACGAGCCCGACGAGGCGGCCTTGCTCGACGAGCGGCACGTGCCGGATGCCTTCGCGCGCCATCAGCAGCACCGCGTCGAGCACCGGCGCGCTCGCCGGCAGCACGTAAAGCTCCCGCGACATGACGCTCGCGATCGGCTGCGCGAGGTCGGGCTGCGCGAGGGCCACCTTGTCGAGCATGTCGCGGAACGTGAAGATGCCGATCGGACGCGTGGCCTCGTCGACGACGACCATCGAGCCGATGCGCTCGCGCGCCATCGTCTCCAGAACCGCGCGGATCGGCGTCTCCGGTGCGCAGCTCACCGGCGCACGGCCGGCGACGCCGGCGAGCGGCCCTTCCACGAGGTGCTCGATCCCCGGGCCGCGCTGCGCCTGGAAGACGCGCAGCGACTGCTCGAGCAGCGCGGCCACCTTCCGTGCGCAATGGACGTGGAACCGCGGATGCTCGCGCTCGAGCCGAACGAACTCCTCGGCCGGGAACGCGAGGCAGCACGTAGGCTCCTTGGCGACGTAGTTCGACGCGACCTGCCGCTGCGCGACCAGCGCCGCCACCGGGAAGAAGTCGCCCGGCGCGAGGGCGAGATCCCCGCCGCCTTCGCTCGGCGCACCCTCGATCGCGACCGTCCCGCTCACGATGACGAAGAGTTGCGGCGCCTCCCCCGCACGCAGGATCACGGTGCCGGGCGGATACTCGACGATCGCCGCCTGCGCGGCGATGCGCTCGAGCGCGTCCATGCCGACCTCGTCGAACGGGGGATGGCGCTGCAGGAAGCCAGCGACGTACTCGTGCTCCTCGATCGAGCCGTGCGCGTCGGACCGAGGGTTTCCGGGAAGGGCGCGGGAGCGGTGCATGCGGGTTCGGCGTTTCCTACGCCCCTAGGGTATCGGCCACTCGCCAAAACGCAAGCGCGCCGCGCAAACGGCGCGTGCGCTCGCCGGACTCAACGCTTCGGCTCGGCCAGCCGGTCGATCATGGCGCGCACCGCGCGGATCTGCGGTCCCGCCCGGGTCGCGTAGCCCGGACCGGTGTAGCCCCACCAGTCCCAGCAGCCGTTCGGGTTGAAGACGAAACTCCCGCCCCACCAGCCGCTCCAGCCATGGCGGGCGATCGTCTGCGGAAAGAGGACCACCAGTCGGTTGGTGTCGGCCCACCGGCTGTAGCCGGAGTCGCGCACGAAGCGTTCGCCGATCGCCTCGTGCGCCTGCTTGCACCCGTGGAAGGCGACGTGCACGCGGCAGCCGCCCGCCTCGCACGCCCGCGGTACGTACGCAAAGCCGGTGTCGGCGAGGCTCACCGCGAACGCGTCGCCGCCGGCGAACTCGCGCTGGTCGAAGGCGACGGTTCGGCCCCCGGCCTTCGCCGCAGCCGCGGCGAGCGGGCCGTAGATATGCGCGAGCAGCTCGCCCGCTGCATCGAAATCGCAGTCGTTGATGAATGGCGCCTGCGTCACGTCGCAGGCCTTGCCCGCGTCGTACGTGATCATCGCGTGCCCCGCAGGCACGGTGTCCACGAGCACGACGTTAGCGGGCGGAGCGAACGCGAGGTAGAAGCGCCGCGCCGCCGCCACCACCTCGGGCATCACCGTCGTGTCCTTCGACCCGGTGAAGAGCCATACCCTGGCGCTGCCGAGATTGGCGGTCGGGTCGATCCGGCCCGCGGCCGCAAAGCTCGTCGCGAACGCCTTCAGCACGTCGGTCGCGGGCAGCGGCGTGAACGAGCCGGGCCGCATGCAGTTGAACATCGCGCGCGTGACGCTGCCTTCGGCGCAGTAGAACGGGCCGCCGGCGATCACGCCCGCGCCGCGCACAATGCCCGAGTGCGCGACGTGAAACTGCACCGCCATGAATCCGCCGGAGGAGATTCCGGATACGGAGGTGCCGGCGAGTTCGGTTGCGAGCGGCGGCAGCCGCTCGGCGGCGTGCGTCGCGGCGGCAAGCGCGAGCGTTCCCGCGACCGTTGCCGCGCAAAGGAAGGCGCGGACCGCGTTCACCATTCCGGATGCGCGCGCTTGATGCGCGCCGCGAGGAGCGGGTCGTACATGGGCGCGCTGCCCATCATCACCGCGTGCGCACCGGCCGCAAAGAAATCGGCGGCATCGTCGGCAGACGCGACGCCGCCGACCGCGATCAGCTCGAGATCAAGGCGCGCCTTGTTCACGATGTCGGCCGCGCTCGCCACGCAGACGACCGCCGGCGCATGGATGGCGCGGCCGAGAATGCCCGCCGTCTCGCGACCCTTGCCGTAGGCAGGCGTGCCGTCGGGGCGCTCGAGGCGGCGCGAAACGCCGTTCACGAGCACGACGCCGGCGGCCTCTCCGGCGACGGCGCGCAGAAGCGCGCCGAGGCGGCGCCGGTCGGGCACGTGGCCAACCTTGAGCAGCACCGGCACCGCCCCGGCGGCGGCGCGCATCGCGCGCGCGATCCGTCCCGAGAGCGGGGCGTCGAGATAGAGGTCGCCCTCGGCGGTGCAGACGTTCGGGCAGGAGAGATTCGCCTCCACGGCCTGCGCCCCCGCCTCGCGTGCCATGGCGGCGAGATTCGCGA
>JALOSW010000014.1 GCA_025458245.1 Burkholderiales bacterium | reverse complement strand
ACCCCCCAGCATGGGAGCGCGTTGGCTGCACGGTTCACGCGCTCGGCGAGCTCGGCGTAGGTGTAGCGGCCTGCGCCGTCGATGTGGTCGACCTTCGGCACGCGCCCGGCGGCGAGGTTCCTCTCGATCAGGTCCCGCGCGGCGTTGTAGTCGCGCGGAACGCGGACGACAGGCGGGGTCGCACCGTGATCCGCCGCGCTGAGTGACGGCACTCCGTCTCCTCCTTCCCGGTGGCCGCACGGGGTGACCGGCCCCGCTCGATGCGTTTTTCCGAGCGGTCGCTGGAAAGCGGGGGATCGATCGGGGCGACCCGCGATTGCCGTGCCTGCTGCACCTCGACTTCCCCCTCGAGCTCTCTCCCGAAGGCGCCGGGGCGCGCACCGGGGAACCGATCCTCGAAGCCTGCTAGGTCTTGGTGAACTCGATCGCGCCGCCGGGGAGGAGATAGAGCACCAGCGCCCGCCCCTCGGTCACGGTCGGGTAGTGCGCCGTCCCGGGCCCGTACACCAGCCATCCCGCGCCGCGGCCGTCGAACTTGGCCTCCGGCGTGATCGGCATGACGAGGTCGATCTCGCCGTTCGGATGGCGGTGATGCGGGCCCCGGATCGTGTCCATGTCCACCACGTCGACCGACAGCCCGCCGAGCGAATCGGCGGGCTTGATCACCCGGCCGTATCTGATGCCCCCGCCCTCGCGGTCGCACATCCAGCCTTCGGCGATCGCCGCATGGCACGCCTCGCGGATCGCTGCGTACGTGCCGCTGCGCGGGCCGAACTCGGCGTTGAGGTCGAGCTCGAGCGACGCGTCGAGCGACCGCTCTCGAACCCGTGCGGCGACCGGAGCGAGTACGGCTTCGAATTCCTGCGGTGTCATGTCTTCCCTCCTGGTGACGCGCGGCGCGGGATCACGCGCCGCGGCGCGACGTTCAGCTCGACGACCACTCGATTTGTCCTTCGGGCAGCAGGTAAAGCACGAGCGCCCGGCCGCCCGTAACCGTCGGCCGATGCCCGGAATCGGGCGGATAGACGAGCCATCCGCGGCCGCGACCGTCGAACTTGGCCGCGGCGCCGACCGGCATGATCATGTCGATCTCCCCCGTCGGATGGCGGTGGTGGTTGCCGACGAGATCGGTGATGTCGACCACGTCGACGCTGAAGCGGGCCAGGTCGTCGGCAGGTTCGAAGATGCGGCCGAACTTGCGCTTGCCGGCGCCCTGCGCGCACATCCACCCAGCCGCGATGCCGGCGTGGCAAGCCGACTCGATCGCGCGGAACGCAGCGCACTCGCCAGGAAACGCCCCGTTCAAATCCGCCTCGAGCGCGCTGTCGAGCTCGCGCCCCGCGATGAAACGAGTCACGGGCTCGACGAGTGCACGGAATTCGTCGGTCGTCATGGTCTTGTCCGCCTCGGTGTCCGCCCGGCGGAGAGTCGGCCGGTTGCGGTCGAAATATAATTATCGCGCCGCCGTCGCCCTTGGACGAGGCGTCCAGCCGATTTTGACAGAATCCGGATCGATTTCGTCCCGCAGCCGACGCGAGGGGGGCGATCCCCCGCTCGCGTGGAAAACGTGATCCGCCGCGTTGGTGCAACGAGTCGGCGTCGGTAATATGCCCGACCTTTCGTCATCCAACGGCACGCTCCTTGCGTTGCTTCTCTGGCGCCCGGACGCCGTCTCGAGCCCGCGCACCCGATCACTCTCGAGCCCGCCTAACGTGAACCCGAGCACTGCCCGCATCGCCCCCCGCGTCGTCGGACGTTTGCTTGCCGCCGCCATGGCGGCGGCTCTTGCATTCGCGCCCCTCGGCGCGGCGGCACAACCCGCGCCCGATCCGCATCTCACCTCGACGGCACGACTGCTTGCCGGCCTGCCGAGCGACCACGCGGCGCACGCGCACTTCCAGTCTCTCGATGCCTGGAAGACGCACCAGCAAGCGGTCGGGAAGTCGTGGAGCGAGCTTCGGGCGCAGCGGCTCGACGCGATCGAGCGCTGGCGAGACGCGGAGCTCGGCGCGACCGCGCGCCGCGGCCAGAATCTCGTGTATCCGTTCAGCGGCCCCGATTTCCTGAACGCCTACCTGTTCTTCCCGGGGTACGACACCTATGTCATGTTCGGGCTCGAACTGCCCGGCGACCCGCCGCCGCTCGCCGCGATGAGCGACCGGGATGCCGCCGAGTACCTGCGCGGCATGCGCGTCGCAGTGCAGGATCTCGTCGAGCGGAATTACTTCATCACGCAGCACATGTCGAAGCAGCTGCATACGCCGCAGCTCAAAGGGGTGCTGCCCGTGATCCTCGCCTCGATGGCGCTGCTCGATCTCAGGATCGCGGGCGTCGAGCCGGTCCGCATCGGCCCGGACGCGACGCAGAGCGCCGCGACGCAGGGCAAGGCGAAGGGCAAGCCGATGCAGGCGATCAAGGTGACCTTCATCCAGGGCGGCACCGGACGGGTGCAGCAGCTCTACTACGTCTCGCTCGACGCGACCGACAAGGCGCTCTCGCGCACGCCCGAGTTCCTCTCGTTCCTCGCCCGGCTGCGGCCCGCGACGACGCTCATCAAGTCGGCCTCGTACATGCTCCATGGCCCGTACTTCATCAAGACCCGCGCTGTGCTGATGGGTGTGACCGATACGCTGGTGCAGGACGATACCGGCATCCCGTATCGCCTCTTGCAGGAGTCGGGCTGGCGCGTCCGACTCTATGGCGACTACGAGAAGCCGATCCGCGAGTTCGGCGCCTTCGGCTATCAGCGCGACCTCGAGTCGGCCTATCGATCCGGCCCCGTGGCGGGACGCCTGCCGTTTCCGTTCGGCTACCACTGGTCGGACGGCAAGTCGACCCTGATGGTCGCCAGCGCCGCGGGGCGCCTGCCCTGAACCGCGCGGGCGGCCCCGCGGGCCGGACGGCGGCGGCCCTCGGCGCCGTCCTGGCGCTTCTCACGGCCGCCACTCCGGTCGCCGCAGACATGATCTCGCGACGATTCACGACCTCCGACGGTGTCACGCTCCACGTGATCGAGTCGCGGCCCGCGTCCGCGGCCCCCGGCGCGCCGGTCATCGCGCTCGTTCCGGGCTGGAGCATGCCGGCGTCGATCTGGCGCGCCCAGCTCGACGCACTCGGCAGGCGCCATACCGTCGTCGCGCTCGACCCGCGCGGACAAGGAAACTCCGAGGTTCCGCCGGGCGGCTACACGCTCGAGCGCCGCGCGGCGGACATCGCCGAATTCCTTGCCGCCTACCCGCGCGTCGTATTGGTCGGCTGGTCGCTCGGCGCGCTCGAGTCGCTCGAATACGTGGCGCGCAACGGCGAGTCGCGCCTCGCGGGGCTCGTGCTCGTGGACAGTTCGGTCGGCGAGAACCCGCGCCCCGGGAAGTCGGATTTCCTCGATCGGTTGAAGCGCGACCGGGAAGCGGCGCTCGACGCGTTCATGCGCGCGATCTTCCGAACGCCGCCCGCGGAGGCCGACCTGCGCGCCCTCGTCGCCGGCGCGCAGCGAATGCCGCTCGACGCGAGCGTGTCGCTACTCTCCTACCCGGTGCCGCGAGAGCACTGGCGCGACATCGCTCGGAGTGTGCGGGCGCCGCTTCTCTACGTTGTCACGCCGCAGTTCTCGGCGCAGGCCGGGAACCTCAAGAAGAACCGCCCTGCGACCGGCGTGGTGGTGTTCGAGAGCGCCGGCCATGCCCTGTTCGCGGACGAGCCGGCGCGCTTCGACGCGGTGCTCGAGGAGTTCGTGGAGCGAGTCTGGCCGGCGCGCTGATTGCGCCGCCGCAACAATCCACGCCCGGTGCGCTCGGGCGCAGCTACTCGAAGCGCGCGGGCGCGGCGTTCGCGAGCAGATCGAGCGTGCGATTCGCGGGCGCGGTCTGAACCCGGAAGGCCGACACGCGCTCGGGCTTCTCCATGTCCGCGGCGATCACGCCGGCGTCCTCGGGGTTGATGGGCTTGCCGTCGACCCGGATCTCGTAGTGAAGATGCGGCCCGGTGGTCCACCCGGTCATGCCGACGTAGCCGATGAGTTCCCCCTGACGCACGCGCATGCCGGCCTGCAGGCCGGGCGCGAACGCGTCGAGATGCGCATAGAGCGTGCTTACGCTGCCGCGATGCTTGACGACCACGACCTTGCCGTAGCCCGTGACCTGCGCCCCCGTGGGCAGATCCACCTCCCCGTCCGCGGTCGCATGAACCGGCGTACCGATCGGGGCCGCGTAGTCGGTCCCGGGATGCGAAGCCTGGAATCGCCGGCCGATCTGGCGAGTCTTGCCATACCAGGAGGTGATCTCGGTGAACTCCAGCGGCGCAGGCAGGAACTCGCGGTCGAGCGTAAAGCCTTCCGGCGTGTAGTAATCGCCCCCGCGGCCCGGCTCGCCCTGGAACCACAGGGCGCGATACGGCTTGCCCTTGCGCACGATTTCGACGCCGAGCACGCGGCCGGGGCGCGAGATCGCCCCGGAAACGCGCTCTTCATACACCACGGCGAAACGGTCGACCTCGCGCGCGGCGGCGTGCAAGTCGAACTGCTTCGAGAAAATCCGCAGAACCTGCTCCGCTACCGGCTTGGGCAGCCCCGCTTGGGCGAACGCACCGAACAGCGACGCGCCACCGGTGCCCGCGCGGAATCGGGTCTCGACGACTTCGCCGGCCGACTTGTTCCGTACCACCTTGAAGCGATCGCCGTCGCGGGCGAGGCGGTGGATCTCGCCGGCGGGCGTCGTGTAAGTCAGGTCGACCAGCTCGCCGCTCCCGCGCCGTGTTACGCGGATGAGCGCCCCGGGCACGGCCTGCCGCATGGTCGCTGCGTCGGCGCTCGCGCGAAGAAACCGCTCGGCCTGCGCGTCGAGGACGCCGAGCCGAGCCAGAGCCGCGAACAGCGTGTCGCCGCGCGAAAGGAAGTCCGGCGCGACGATGATCGATTCGTCATCCACTGCGCCGACCGCAACCGGTGCCATCGCCAAGGGGGCCAGCACCTCCTCCGAGAGGGGCGGCTTGGCGGACGAGTCCACCGCCGCGGTCACCACCACGGCAGGCAGGGCGAGCGCGGCCACGGCGACGGCGAGTAGTTTCTGGCGGGTTCGGAGCGGAGCAACCAACGGGATGGCCTGCCGAAAGGACGGCCGAATCTACCAGCCGATCACCGATGGCTCAATGACTTGGATCGAATCAATGTCAAAATAATTAAAAATATGAATTGATACAAATATTTATCTATTATTTCTAATGTATTTTATAGGTTTGGCGCTGCCGGTCTCAGGCCTTCACGACCCCGCGGCCGCCACTCACTGTCGGGAACTGAACGTGGGGAGCATGATGCGCCACCGGATCGCAGCGAGCCGAACGACGACGATGCAGGCGAACGCGAGCCCCGCGGCCAGCCCCGGCGCCGCCCCGGCTGCCGACAAACCGACATAGAGGAGCGCACCGGCCCAAGCGGCCGTCCCGTACAACTCCCCGCTGAAGACGACCGGGACCTCGTTCGACAGCATGTCCCTGAGCACTCCGCCGAATACGCCCGTCACTACGCCGAGGAACGTGGCGGCCAGCCACGGAACCTCGTACAGCAGCGCGATCTGGGTTCCAACGACCGTGAAGAGCGCCAGGCCGATGGCGTCGGGGATGAGGAAGAGGTTGCGCGGAAGCGTCAGGAGCCGCACGACGGCGAACGTCATAACGCCCGCCATCAGCGCGCAGACGAGGTAGGTCTGGTCCGCGATCCAGAACGCCGGTCGATCGAGCAGCACGTCTCGAAGGGTGCCGCCGCCGAGCGCCGAGGCGAGCGCGACGAGCACCATCCCGAACAGGTCGATCGGCTTGCGCCCGGCTTCGAGGACGCCGGTCACCGCCGATACCGCCACCGCCGCCATGCCGACCCAGTAAATCAGCGGATCCATCACGCCCTCGCTTCATCAGAGAGCCCCAAGCGTACCGGTGGCCGTCGCGCAGGTCACCCCGGGCGCGGCAGGTCCCAGCCCGTCGCTTAGAATCGCGCTCATGCTTCCACTGTCGGGCATCAAGGTGGTCGAGTTCGGGCAAGTGGCGGCGGGGCCGTTCTGCGGCATGCTCCTTGCCGACATGGGCGCCGACGTCGTCAAGGTCGAATCGCCCGAGGGCGACGGCCTGCGCAACTGGCCGCCGCACACCGCGAACCCGGCCGAGCCCGAGGCGCCGGGGTTCTCGGAGAATTTCGCCTCGCTCAACCGCAACAAGCGGTCGGTGGCGCTCGACCTGCGCGAAGCCGATCAGCTGGCAGCCGCGCGCCGGCTCGCGCTGGCGGCGGACGTCGTCCTGGAGAATTTTCGCCCCGGCGCGCTGCCGAGGCTGGGCCTCGGCTACGACGCGCTGGCGAAGGAGAAGCCGGCGCTCGTGTATTGCTCGATCTCGGCGTTCGGCCAGATCGGCCCGCGAGCGGCGGAAGGCGGCTTCGACCTCACGGTGCAGGCCATCGGCGGCGTCATGAGCGTGACGGGCGAGGCGGACGGCCGGCCGGTCAAGTGCGGCGTTCCGCTCGCGGATTTCTCGGCGGGGCTGTACGCGGCGTTCGCGATCGTCTCGGCGCTGCGGAAAGCGTCGCGCGACGGCATCGGCCAGCACATCGATATCGCGATGCTGGGCGCGACCCTCGGCATCGCGGCGTTGCAGACGAGCGAGTTCTTCGGCACGGGCCGGGACCCGGTGAAGCTCGGCTCCGCTCATCCGCGTAACGCGCCCTACCAGGCGTTCCGCGCGAAGGACGGCTACTTCGCGATGGCTGCCGGCAACGACAAGCTGTGGCTGTCGGTGTGCGAGGCGCTCGGTCGTCCCGATCTCGCCGCGGACCCGCGATTCTCCAGCACGGCGCTCCGCGCCAAGAACCAGGAGGCGCTGTGCGAGTTTCTCGAGGCCGCTTTCGCCGATTCCCCGGTAAGCGAGCTGCTCGATCTCTTCGCCGCACGCGGGGTCCCTTGCGCGCCGATCAACACATACTCGCAGGTGCTCGCCGATCCGCAAGTGGCCGACATGGGCTGGGTGCGGCCGCTCGAGCTGGCCAACGGGGCGCGGACGCTCACGTTCGTGTCGCCGCTGCGGATGAGCCGCGAGACGTTCGGCGTCTATCGTCGCCCGCCCGCGCTCGGCGAGCACACGGCGGAGGTGCTCGCAGAACTCGGCATCCCGGTGCCGAAAGGCCCGGCGCAGTCGGCCTGAGGGTTTGCCCCGGCGAGTAACGCGCGATGACGAATCCCGCACGATTCCGGCAGTTCATCGCCCGTCTCAGCGCGCTCGTCGACCGGCGCGGCGCCGGCGAGGCGCAACTCCTCGAAGACGGATCCGCCCTCCTCGCGGATCTCGTCCGGCACGACGACTGGCTGCCCGACGCCTTTTCCGCGCATTCCACCGAGTGCTATCGCCAGCACCTCCTCTTTTGCGATCCCCAGGAGCGGTTCTCTGTGGTGAGCTTCGTGTGGGGCCCGGGCCAGAAGACGCCGATTCACGATCACACGGTCTGGGGCCTCGTCGGCGTGATGCGCGGCGCGGAAACCTGTCGCGAGTACGCGATTCCGCAGCCCGACCGGCCGATGATCGTGACCGGCGAGCACCTCGTGCGACCTGGCGAGGTCGACCGCGTCTCGCCGGCGATCGGCGACATCCACGTCGTCGCCAACGCCCTTCCCGACCAGCCCTCGGTGAGCATCCACGTCTACGGCGCGAACATCGGCGCCGTCGCGCGCCATGTCTACGACGAGGCAACCGGGGCGGCCCGTCCGTTCGTTTCGGGCTACCACAACGCCGTGCTTCCCAACTTCTGGGCGTACTGCACGGACGTGCGCGCAAGCGGCGGCGCCTGACCACGCTCCTGGGCGCGTCCCGGCCGCCGGCTTCAGGTGCGGCGCCTCCTCCTGCTAGACTTCGCGCCCTGCGCTCGGCAGTCGGGTCGAGCGCTCTGGGAGACAAGACAATGACCATGCCGAACCGTTTTCGAGCCGCGCTCGTGATCGCCGCCGCCGGCCTTGCAGGATGTGCGCCGGGCGCCTGGAACGAGCAGTCGGAGTTCGACCAGTTCATCTACAAACTGCAGTCGGTATGCCCGTACGCCCGCGCCGGGCAGTGGCAGATGTATTCGGGCGGCGCGCAGCTCGTCAACAACGCGACCTTTCTCGACCTGACGTCGCGTCTCTACTACGGGAAGATCTCGCGCACGCAGTACGCCTCCGGAGTCGCGGCGCAGACCTTCGGCCGCGAGGACGATCCCGCGATCCAGTGCGTGTTCAACAACCTGCCTGCCCGGTCGAGCGACGGCGCGGGACCCGGCCCGATGTACGCGCCGCCGCCGCCGCAGAATCGCTGAGCTGCCTGATCACGCGCGCCGGTGGCCCTCCATCCGGCGCGCCGAGACGGGCCCAGCGCCGGGTACCGTTTGCGGGGTGCTGCGAGGGACGCGCTGCTCCCCGCCAATCGCGGGCCGATGCGTCCCGCCGAACTCGAACGGGACCCGGCCCTCGCGGGCATGACGATCCCGTCGAGGTCTCGGACGAAGCGTGCAATGACCGGTGCGGGCGATTCGATCCGGAGGCCGCACCAGGAGTCGCGGGCGCCACGACTGAATGCGCCCGCTCCGCGGCGGCGTGAGACAGGCGTCTACGAGCAGCCGTAAGCCTGCTGCAGGCGCATGACCGGCTGCGCGGCGAGCTCGTAGATGCGGAACGTCTGACGACAGCGCGTGCTGGCATCGGGCGGATCCGCATCCATCCTCGCGACCAGGAAAGCCGGTCCGCCGGGCTGTGCGCGAAGCACCCGGCCTTCCGCGATCCCGCGGCCGCCCAGGTCCTCGGCGTAGAAGCGCCATCGTCCGGCTGCGGACGAGATCTCGATCGCGTCTTTTCCGAACGGCGCGAGGGACGAGTCGATCCGCTCGATGCGCATGTCGGGGCGCGTGGCCACGACGAACAGGAGGTCGTCTGGCAGCGTCGCCTTCTTGGCCGATGCGGGGCCGCAAATCAGGCCCGAGAGAAACGGCCCGACGATCTCCTGACCGTCGCGCCCAGCGCGGTAGGTGACATGGCCGATGGCGCGCACCGGGTTCACCTCCTGGACCGCGTCGAGCGACACAGCGAAATAACGCTGCCAGCCCTTGGGGAACGGCAGCGCGGCCGGATACTCGAATACGGCCCGACCGCCCGGCGGCACCATCGCGGCCTTCACGCGCTGCGCGTCGGGGCGGTAGAGAGGGAACTCGGTGAAGTAGCGCTGCGCCGTCTTCTGCCAGTTGATCCGCGGGCTCGCCTCGAAGCAGACCTCTCCGCCGCGCACCGTCATCACCCGCAGCGGTTCGGGAAGCGGCTGCGGCTGCGCCCACGACGCGCCCTGCACGAGCATCAGCGCGCCCGCGACCAGCCCGACGGCGGCGGGCGTGAACCACTCAGGACGTCTTGAAGCGATCATCGACCGGGATTCGGTATCCGTTCGCAAGGCGGTTCGTCTCGTTGGCGAGCCCAACCACCGCAAGCAGCTCGGCGAGCATCGCGTCGTCCATGCCTTTCGCGCGCGCGGCGGCGCTGTGCGACTGAATGCAGTATTCGCAGTTGTTGGTGACGCTCACGGCGACGTAGACGAGCTCCTTCGTAAGCGGATCGAGCGCGCCGGGGGCCATCACCGTTTTTACATTCTCCCACAGGCGTTTCAGCGTCGGCGGGTGCGCCGCGAGCGCTTTCCAGAAATTGTTCACCCAATCGGTCCTGCGCGTCGCCATGATGTCGTCGTACACGGCCCGGACCTCGGGCGGCGCGTCGGCGTATTCGACCAGTCTCGCCACCTGCAGCTCTCCTCTAGGACTTTGCGTTGCGATGCGTGCCCGGAACCTCGTCCGGCCGGCGAAAACGCCCCGATGGCGCCTCTGCCGGCCGATTCTAAGTCCGTCGCCAGGCAGCACGCGCCCTGCCCCCGGCGCCCGAGGCGCTATGCGATAATTGCGGGCTGATGAAATTCCTCTTCGACCTCTTCCCGGTCATCCTGTTCTTCGTCGCCTTCAAGGTCGCCGGCATCTACGCGGCGACTGCCGTGGCGATCGCCGCGACGTTCGCGCAAATCGGCTGGCTGAAGCTTCGCGGCAAGGCCGTCGACAAGATGATGTGGGTGAGCCTCGCGGTGATCGTCCTCTTCGGCGGCGCGACTCTCGCGTTCCAGAACGAGACGTTCATCAAGTGGAAGCCGACGGTGCTCTACTGGCTCTTCGGCGGCGCGCTGCTGGTGGGCGAGTTCGTGTTCGGCAAGAACCTCATCAAGTCGATGCTCGGCGGCGAGATTCGCATGCCCGACCATGCCTGGCGCAAGCTCAACTGGAGCTGGATCGGCTTCTTCGCGTTCATGGGCGTGGCGAATCTCTACGTCGCGTACAACTTCGCGACCGACGCCTGGGTGAACTTCAAGCTGTTCGGCGGCATCGGCCTCATGCTCGCGTTCGTGCTGGCGCAGGGATTCTTCCTCGCCAAGTACGTCGAGGAGAAACCCTCGTCATGACGTGCAGGTCAGCGCAAGCGTTCCGCCCCGGAAGCCGCACGTGAGCGTGGCGCAAGCCATCCGAGCGCGGCTCGCCGCGCTCGAGCCGGAATCGCTCGATCTCACCGACGAGAGCGGCGAGCACGCGGGTCACGAGGGCGCGAAGGGCGGCGGCGGCCACTATCGCCTCACGATCGTGTCGCCGCGCTTCGCCGGCAAAGGCCCGGTCGAGCGCCATCGGCTCGTGTACGGCGCCCTCGGGCCGCTGATGCACAAAGAAATCCACGCGCTCGCCATCGAGGCGCTCGCGCCGGACGAAATCTGAATCCCTGCAGCATCCCTTCGAAAGGACCCCTGATGAGACTCAAGCCCTCCAGCCTCGCGTTCGCCGCCGCGCTCGCGCTCGCCGCCGGCCCCGCCCTGGCGCAGAACGTCGCCACGGTCAACGGCGTCGCCATCCCGAAAGCGCGCGTCGACGCGATCGTCAAGGCGCAAGCCGCGCAGGGCCAGCCCGACTCCGAGCAGCTGCGCGCCGCCGTGCGCGAGCGGCTGATCGAGCTCGAAGTGCTCGCACAGGAGGCCAATCGCAAGGGCGTCGCCAAGAACCCCGACTTCCAGCAGCAGCTCGAGCTTCAGCGGCAGCAGGCGCTCGCGAATGCGCTCGTGCAGGACTACATCAAGGCGAACCCCGTCGACGACGCGGTTGCGAAGGCCGAGTACGACAAGATCCGCGCGCAGGCCGGCGACAAGGAGTACAAGGCGCGCCACATCCTGGTCGACAAGGAAGACGATGCGAAGGACATCGTCGCCAAGCTGAAGGCCGGCCAGAAGTTCGAGGACCTCGCCAAGGTGTCCAAGGACCCAGGCTCGAAAGACCGCGGCGGCGATCTCGACTGGAACTCGCCGGCTGCCTACGTGAAACCGTTCAGCGACGCGCTCGTGAAGCTGCAGAAGGGGCAGTACACGATGGTCCCCGTGCAGACGCAGTTCGGCTGGCACGTGATCCTGCTCGAGGACGTTCGGCCGACGAAGTTCCCGCCCTTCGACGACGTCAAGAACGAGCTCAAGCAGCGGATCGCGCAGCAGAACGTCGCGAAATACGTCGCCGACCTGCGCGCGAAGGCCAAGGTGCAGTAGCGCCTGCGGCACGACGCTGGAGAACGAACGGGGGCCGACGAAGGCCCCCGTTCTTTTCCGGGGACAGGCAGCGTCAGAACGCGTTGCGAACGGCGCGGACCTGCGGATAGCGTTTACGTACCATCGCCTCGACGACGTTGCGCAGGTCGAGCGGCGCGCGCGGGCAGCCGACGCAGGCCCCCTTCATGCGCACCCGGACGATCCGGTCCTCGACGCCGACGAACTCGATGTCGCCGCCATCGCGCGCGAGGATGGCGCGGACCTCGGCGATCAGCGCGCGAATCGCCTCCTCCGCAGGCATCGGAGCGTCCGCATCGGCGCCTTGCCCGGCCTCGAGCTGTTTGCGCAGGAAGTGCTGCTCGCGGGAGATGCGCACCGCCGCCACCGGGTCGGTTTCATAGAGCGCATCGAGTTCCTCGTCCGTATAGAAAGGGGCGTCGAGCTTCGGCGCGTCTGACATTGCGGAGCGGCCAGGAAGGCGTGGGGGGGGTGCGCCGATGCTAAGCGCGGCCTCCGGGTCGCGCAAGCAAACGCCCGGGGGCCTTCAGCGGCGACCCAGGCCGCTCAGGAACTGGTCCGAAGCCGACTGCGCGAACGCGACGAACGCGGCCTCCGACATCCCGTCGGGGCGCGGTATCACCATGCCGGTTTCCAGGAGCACCTCTCCCCGAACGATGAACCGGTTCACGCTCAGCGACTCGAGCGCGGAGGTGTCGGCCACTTTCGCCGCCGCGTAGGGGAAGAACGGATCGGCGATGCGGTTGCGTACGATCACCTCCAATGCGGGACCGAGCGGACCCTCGATGCGACGCGCCTGGTAGGCGGGCGCGTCCAGGTGCGAGTGCAGGGCGCGCTGGGATCTCTCGACTTCGTCGAGCAGCCGGGCATCGCGCGGATAACCGTCCGGGATGCGCGTCGCGACCACCGTCGCCAGCCAGCCCGCCTGGTCGCGAAAACGCACATGCGCGACGGCGACCGTGCCGTCGCGCCGGCGTCCCGTGACAGCGCGATATACGTCGATGCGACCCGACCCGAGCGGCGGCAGCAGCACGTCGAACAGGCCCTCGGGCGCGAAATACCGGCCGTCGCGAATCGCATCGCCGTAGGCGAGTTCGCGTATCGACGCGTACCCGCTCGCCGACACGATCTCGGAGAAGAACTCGCCGAGCACGACGCCATCCGCCGCACGCGCGGCGGCCTGAGCATCGATGCGATAGGTCTCGGCAGCCGCGAACCCGCCGGCAAGCGCCAGCGCCACAGCGGCGACGGCGCGCGCGGTCGCACGCCTCATCCCAGCCAGACGCGGGCGTTCGCGAACATGCGGAACCAGGGACTCGCATCGCCCGCGGCTTCGGGATGCCACGACCATTGGGCCCATCGGAACACGCGCTCGGGATGCGGCATGAGGATGGTGAATCGGCCGTCGGTGGTCGTGAAGCCGGTCAGCCCGCCCGGCGAGCCGTTCGGGTTCGCCGGGTAGCGCAACGCCGCAGCTCCGCGGTTATCGACGAAACGAAGCGCAGGCACGGCCGCAGCCGCCGCCGTGTCGGCGAACGCCACGCGACCCTCGCCGTGCGCGACGGCGACCGGCATCCGGCTTCCCGCCATGCCGCCGAAGAAGATCGACGGGCTCGGCAGGATCTCGACCATCGCGACGCGCGCCTCGAACTGCTCGGACCGGTTCCTCAGGAACTTCGGCCAGGCAGCCGCTCCCGGGATGAGCTCGTGCAGGTTCGACATCATCTGGCAGCCGTTGCAAACGCCGAGCGCGAACGTGTCGCCCCTCGCGAAGAAGGCCGCGAATTCGTCGCGGGCACGGGCGTTGAGGAGAATCGACTTCGCCCATCCCTCGCCGGCGCCGAGCACGTCGCCATACGAGAACCCGCCGCAGGCCACGGCGCCGCTGTAATCCCCTAAAGAGACGCGCCCGGCGAGGATGTCGCTCATGTGTACGTCGTGCGCGGAGAACCCGGCCCGGTCGAACGCTGCGGCCATTTCCACCTGGCCGTTGACACCCTGCTCGCGCAGCACCGCGATGCGCGGCCGAACGCCCGTGGCCACGAACGGCGCAGCCACGGCGTCGGCAGGATCGAAAGTGAGATGCACCGACAGACCGGGATCGGCCTGGTCGAGAATTCCGTCGTACTCCTCCTGGGCGCATTGCGGGTTGTCGCGCATGCGCTGCATGAGGTAGGACGTCTCCGACCAGGCGCGCTCCAGATCGGCCCGCGGCGCGGAGAACACCGATTTCGCGTTGCGGACGAACCGGATCTCGTCGCGGGCGTTCGGGCTGCCGATCACCAGCGCATAGAGTCCGTGCCGCTGCAGGGCGTCGAGCACGGCCGACCGGTCGCTCGCGCGCACTTGCAGCAGCACGCCGAGTTCCTCGGCGAAAAGCGCCGCGAGCACGCGCTCCGCGTCGCGTCCCGCCATGACTTCCGGCGTCTTCTCCGAGCCGTCCACGTCGAGCGCCATCGGGTCGTAGGCGAGCACGTCGAGGTTGACCGTGACGCCCGTGCGCCCTGCGAACGCCATCTCGCAGAGCGAAGCGACAAGCCCGCCGTCGGAGCGGTCGTGATACGCCAACACGCGGCCGGCGTCGCGCAACTCGGAGAGCGCCGCGTAGAGGCGCCGGATCGCCTCGGGATCGTCGAGATCCGGCGCCTCGTCGCCGGTCTGTGCATAGACCTGCGCGAGCATCGAGCCGCCGAGCCTCGCCCGCCCGCGCGCGAGATCGACGAGGACGATGTCGGTCGCGCCGCAGTCGGTGCGGAGCTGCGGCGTCCAGG
This sequence comes from Burkholderiales bacterium, assembly GCA_025458245.1. Classification (GTDB taxonomy): domain Bacteria; phylum Pseudomonadota; class Gammaproteobacteria; order Burkholderiales; family SG8-39; genus JAOAEA01. The sequence continues at coordinate 13,758 of JALOSW010000014.1, read as the reverse complement.
CGCCCCGCACGTCGGCGACGGGCGCGAACGCCGACACGATCAGCGACAGGGGCGCAACGATCTCGCGCTTCTGGCCGCCCTCGTCCCACGCCGTGCGCATCGAGAGCGAATCCTTGCCGACCGGGATGCCCACGCCGAGCCGCGGGCACAGGTCGAGCGCGACGGCGCGCACCGTATCGAAGAGCGCCGCGTCCTCGCCGGGGTAGCCGGCCGCCGCCATCCAGTTCGCGGAGAGTTTCACGCGTGCGAGATCGGTGACCGGCGCGGCCGCGAGGTTCGTCAGCGCCTCGCCGACCGCCATCCGCCCCGAAGCCGCCGGATCCACCACCGCGACCGGCGTGCGCTCTCCCATCGCGAGCGCCTCGCCGGCGTAGCCCTCGAAATCGCGCAGCGTGACCGCGCAGTCCGCGACCGGCGTCTGCCAGGGCCCTACCATCTGGTCGCGTGCGGTCATGCCGCCCACCGTCCGGTCGCCGATAGTCACGAGAAAGGTCTTGTCGCCGACCGTCGGCGATCGCAGCACGCGGTACACGGCGTCCGCGAGGTCGACCGTCGCAGCATCGAACGGGGAGAGCGCGCGCACGACGTGCGAAACATCGCGTGTCATGCGTGGCGGCCTGCCGAGGACGGCGCCCAGGTCCATGTCCACCGGCAGATTGCCGAACAGCGGATCGCGCACTTCGAGATGCTCCTCCGCAGTCGCGACTCCGACCACGGCGAAGGGGCAGCGCTCGCGCTCGCAGATCGCGCGGAACGCGTCGAGACTCTCCGGCGCGATCGCGAGCACGTAGCGCTCCTGCGCCTCGTTCGACCAGACCTCGCGCGGCGTCATGCCGGGCTCTTCGCTCGGGGCTGCGCGCAGGTCGATCCTGGCTCCCCGGCCGCCGCTCGCCGCGAGCTCGGGCAGCGCATTCGAGATCCCCCCCGCGCCGACGTCGTGGATCGACAGAATCGGATTCGCCTCGCCGCGCGCCCAGCAGCGGTCGATCACCTCCTGCGCGCGGCGCTGGATTTCGGGGTTGCCGCGCTGGACCGAGTCGAAGTCGAGATCGGCGATGTTGGCGCCGACGTTCATCGACGAGGCCGCGCCGCCGCCCATGCCGATCAGCATGCCCGGACCGCCGAGCTGGATGAGGAGCGACCCCGGCGGCATCGCCGCCTTATGCGAATGCACCGCGCGGATGTTGCCGACGCCGCCGGCAATCATGATCGGCTTGTGGTAGCCGCGCACTACGCCACCCGCCTCGGCCTCGTAAGCGCGGAAGTAGCCGGCGAGATTCGGTCGGCCGAACTCGTTGTTGAACGCCGCCGCACCGATCGGTCCCTCGACCATGATCGCGAGCGCCGAGGCGATCCGGTCGGGGCGCCCGAAGTCGAGTTCCCACGGCTGCTCGTGGCCGGGGATGCGGAGGTTCGACACCGAGAAGCCGCAGAGGCCCGCTTTCGGCTTCGCGCCGCGGCCGGTCGCACCCTCGTCGCGGATCTCGCCGCCCGAGCCCGTGGCGGCACCCGGAAACGGCGAGATCGCGGTCGGATGATTGTGCGTCTCGACTTTCATCAGCGTATGGGTCGGCTCGTCGTGGCGCCGGTATACGCCGTCCGGGTCGACGAAGAACCGCGCCGCCGCGCCGCCTTCCATGATCGCCGCGTTGTCGGCGTAGGCGACCACCGTGCCCTGCGGATTCGCTTTCTCCGTCTCTCGGATCATCCCGAACAGCGTCTCGCGCTGCGGGACGCCGTCGATGATCCACGATGCGTTGAAAATCTTGTGGCGGCAATGCTCCGAGTTCGCCTGCGCGAACATGGTCAGCTCGACGTCCGTCGGGTTGCGTCCGAGCCCGCCGAAGTAATCGGCGAGGTAATCGATCTCGTCCGCGGAAAGCGCGAGGCCCATGGAGAGGTTCGCCTCCTCCAGCGCCGTGCGGCCGCGGCCCAGGAGATCGACGTGCGCGAGCGGGCGCGGTGCGAAGTGGCGAAACAGCGCATCCGCTTCGCCGATCGAAGCGAGGATCGTCTCGGTCATTCGATCGTGGAGCAGCGGAAACGCGAGCGCGAGCGCCGTTCCGTCGGGCGCGTCGACGCCATACCGCGTGCCGCGCTCGACCCGGCGCACGAACCCGAGCCCGCACTGCTTCGCGATGTCGGTCGCCTTCGACGACCAGGGCGAGATCGTCCCGAGACGGGGGGTCACGAGCACGGCCTCGCCGGCCGCGATTTCCGCGCCGGGCACCGGCTCGCCGTAGGTGAGCAAGCGCTCGAGCGTCGCGCTCTCGGCCGCATCCGGCTCGCGTTCGACCTCGACGAAGTGCCAGAACTCGGCGTTGCGGACCCGGAGACCGGGGCGAAGGGCGGTGAGGCTCGCGTTGAGTTTGTCGAGCCGAAACGCGGAGAGGGCCGCGCCTCCGCGAAGCTTCAGGATGGGCATGGCGGGCGTCGGTAAAACGCGATTATACCGGCGGCGGCGCCCTGCCCCCGCGGCCGCGCAGCCACGGGAGATCAGCGCAACCGGTGTACCGCCACCCGGTCCGCCACCATGGCGATGCGTGTTCGCGAGGCGAGCCGACGCCGGAACAGAGGCCCCGGGGCATCCATGACCAAAAGACCCGGCAGCCGCTAGCGGCGGAAGGTGAGCTGCGGGAGAGCGCCCGTCACGGCGAACGAAGCGCGCGACATGCCGCCCTGCGGCGACTTCATCTCGGCGGCGATCTTGCCCGTCACGCTCTTGCCGGCTTCGACGTCGACCGCGCCCGTCGCACTGAGAACGCCCGCGCCGAGGCGCAGGTTGCGCAGCGCGACGCGGCCCGGCTCCGACTGCACCTGGCCCGTGAGGTCGTTGAAGAGCGTCGCGCCATCCTTGCTCGCGCCGGTCTGGAGCATGCGCGCGAAATCGATGTTCGCGAGCTGCCCCTTCTGCACCGTGAACGCGCCGTCGGCGCGCGCGCTCTCGAACAACTTGTCCGGCGTCGGCGCGCTCATCGCGAACGTGGCCTGTGCGAGCATCCGACCCGCACCGAAGAGCTGAGGCACGAGCTGGGTCGCGTCCGCCTGCTTGAGGTCGACATCGCCGTCCAGCGACCAGCCGCCCGACCAGCGCAGCTTCGCGCGCCCCTTGATCACGCCGTCCCACATGCGGCCATCGAACTCCGTCAGGGTCAGCTCGCCCGGCGTCACCTCGCCCTTGGCGCCGAAGTCCGCGATGACGAGCGTCGAGCCGAACGGCACGCGCAGCGACGCAATCGCGGCCTCGATCGACGCCTTCCCGGGCGACGGTTTGACCTCGGCCGAAATCTTCTTGTCGACGCTCGCGAGAGTGATCCTCTGCGCCGCGCCGTCCGCGCCCAGCGTCGCGTTCACTTCCAGCGGCGGCAGATCAAGCCCCGGCAGAGCGAGCCTGACGTCGTGGCCAACGATCCGTTCGATCGCGAGACGGCCCGCGGCGGGCTTGGACCAGAGCACTGCGCCGAGCCCGGCGGGCGAAACCGTCACGCCGGAGATCTCGACCGTTCTGAAGGTCCGCTCGTCTCCGAGCATCGACCCGATGTCGGGCTGCGCGCGCACCGTCGCGATGCGCATCGCCTGGTCCGCGCCGACCAGCACGTTGTCGAACTTGACGGCGGGCGACGGCAGCAGCGAGAAGCTCGCCGACTGGATCTTGACCGGCGCGCCGAATCTCTCGGACGCGAGCTTCTCGTAGAACGCGGCGTCGAGCGGCATGAATTGCAGCGCAACCGCCCCTGCGGCCAGCGCGGCGAAGAGGCCCATCCCCACCAGCTTGCCGAGCCCGCTGCCGCTGCGCCGGCGGCGCGCGGCCGGCTCGGCGATCCGCGCGGTGTCGGCGACTTCGCGCGCCTCGGCTTCCGCCTTCTCGCGCGCCCGCTCTTCCTTGCGCGCCTGCGCCGCCGCCTCGGCTTCGGCCTTCGCTCGTGCGCGCTCCTCGTCGCGCGCCCTGCGATCGAGCTCCTGGCGCGCCTTTTCCTCGAGCTCGCGACGTGCGCGAGCGTCGGCCTGCTCTTTCGCGCGCGCCTCGGCTTCCTGCCGCGCGCGGGCCTCGGCTTCCTCTTTCGCCTTCGCGTCGGCTTCGGCCTTCGCGCGCGCTTCGGCCTCGCGCCGCGCCCGTTCCTTCTCCTCGGCTTCGCGGCGCGCCCGCTGATCCGCCTCTGTGCGCGAGCGCTCCTCGGCCTCCCGGCGTGCCCGCTCCTCGGCCTCGCGCTGCGCTTTCGCGTCGGCCTCCTGCCGGGCTCGCGCCTCGGCCTCGCGCTTCGCCGTCTCCTCGGCCTCGCGCCGAGTGCGCTCCTCGTCCGCGCGCCGCGCCGCTTCTGCGGCCTCGCGCTTCTCCAATTCGAGCAGTTCCGCTTTCGACGGCCCCTGCGAAACCCGGTCGATCTCCTCCTGCAGTTCGCGGCGGATGCGCGCCTCAGCTTCCGCCTGCTCGCGCGCCTCCGACTCGCGACGGGCTGCCTCCTCCGCCTGTCGCTTCGCCTTTTCTTCCGCCTCGCGCCGAGCCTTCTCTTCGGCCTCGCGTTTCGCGCGCTCCTCGGACTCGCGGCGAGCCTTCTCCTCGGCTTCGCGCTTCGCCTTTTCTTCCGCTTCGCGCCGGGCCTTCTCTTCGGCCTCGCGCTTCAACTTCGCCTCCGCCTCGGCTTTCTCGCGGGCTTCGCGCTCGCGGCGGGCCTTGTCCTCGGCCTCCCTGCGTGCGCGCTCATCCGCCTCGCGCTTCGCCTTCTCTTCGCTTTCGCGCTGAGCGCGCGCCCCGGCGCGGCGAACTTCCTCTTCGAGCTCGCGGCGAAGCGCTTCCTCCTTCTCACGCTTCGCCCGCGCCGCGGCTTCTTCCTTTTCGCGCGCCTCGCGCTCGCGCCGCACCTTCTCGTCCGCTTCGCGCTTCGCTTTCGCTTCCGCCTCGCGGCGAGCCTGGTCCTCGGCCTCCCTGCGTGCGCGCTCTTCCGCCTCGCGCTTCGCCTTCTCTTCGGCTTCGCGCCTTGCCTTGTCTTCGGCCTGCTTCCGCGCGCGCTCCTCGGACTCCTGCCGCTTGCGTGCCTCCGCTTCGAGCTTGGCCTTCTGCTCCGCCGCCGCACGTGCACGCGCGTCGGCTTCGGCCTTTGCCTTCGCTTCGGCTGCGGCGCGCGCCTTCGCTTCGGCCTCCGCTTTCGCCTTCTGCTCCGCGTCGCGCCGCGCGCGCGCCTCGGCCTGCGCGCGGACATTGGCGTCGGTCTCGGCACGGGCCTTTGCGTCCGCCTGCTCGCGCTCGCGCGCAGCCGCGACCTGTCGCGCCACCGCCTCGACTTCCGCGGCGTCGGGCGTGCCCCGGCCCGGGCCGGACTGCTGCAGGAGTTCGGTGAAATCGAGGTCGACGTCCTCCTGGACGATCGGCACCTGCGAGGGCGGCGACACGCTGACGGGCGCAGTCACGAACTCGCGGACGAAGTTCTCGCGCAGCAGACGCGACATCGCGTCCATGAGCTTCGGCTCCGAGAGCCGGTCGAGCTTCTGGTGGACATCGCCGACCGTCGCCTTGCCGTCGATCTGCGAGAGCACGTTGCGAACGTCGCGCGGAAGCAGGCTCGTCTTCCCCGTGACCTCCATGAGGCCCTTCGCAGTCTTCGTGAGTACGGTTCTCCGGTCCATCGTCCTCGTGCGCGCTCGGTGATGATGAGGCGACGAGATGCTAACACCGCACTTCGGGCCCGGACCGTGCAATAGTGCCCTCGCACGGCACATGCTGACGGCATGCGGCACATGTCACGGTCGCACGGCCGGCGGGCACGATCCCTGCTGCTTCCCTCCCGGGGAGTTCGCACGGCCCAGTGCGCGTGCGCAATAAATCACACATGGATATCCGTTCGCTCCGCTTGATGGTGATCGAGGACCAGGCCGTGCAGCGGCAGGTCGCCGTCAACATGCTGCGCAGCCTCGGCGTCGCGACGATCGACGAGGCCGACGACGGCTACCAGGCGCTCGACGCGCTGCGCGCCGCGCCGGACGCGCCGGACGTGATCGTCTGCGATCTGCGCATGCCCGGAATGGACGGCATCGAGTTCATCCGTCATCTCGGCGAAGCGAGATCCGCGTCGTCGCTCATTCTCGCGAGCGCGCTCGACCCGACGCTTGTCTCCTCCGTCGAGGCAATGGCGCGGGCACAGGGCCTGTCGGTCCTCGGCTCGGTCGGAAAGCCGCTATCGCGCGACCGGCTCGGCGCCCTGCTCGCGCGCTTCGAGCGGCCCGACCTTCTGAGCCCGAACTCCGGACAACCGGGCGCGAGCGCGAACGAGCTCGAGGAGGCGATCGCCGACGGGCAGATCGTCGCCTACTTCCAGCCCAAGCTGCACGTCACCGACGGCGCGATCGCGGGCGCGGAAGCGCTGGCGCGCTGGCATCACCCTCGCCGCGGCGTGGTGAGCCCCGGCGAGTTCATCCCGCTCGCCGAGCAGTGCGGTCTCATCGACGCGCTCACCTGGGTGATGCTCGAACAGTCGATGGAAGAGCTGAACACCTGGCGCCGCGCCGGTCAGGACTGGGTCGTCTCGGTGAACCTGTCGCTGCCCTATCTCGAGTACAACGGCGCGGCCGACCGCATCGCCGGGCTCGCCGAACGCTACGGCATCGACCCGCAGAGCGTGGTGCTGGAGGTGACCGAGAGCCTTGCCTCGGCAAACCTCGCGCCGGTGCTGGGCAACGTGGCGCGCCTGCGAATGAAGGGCTTCGGCGTCGCGATCGACGACTACGGGACGGGCTATTCGTCCCTCAAACAGCTTGCCTCGTTCCCGTTCACCGAGCTCAAGGTCGATCAGTCGTTCGTGCAGGGTGCGGCGATAAACCGTCAGCGGGAGGCGATTCTTGCGTCGAGCGTCGAACTCGCGCGGCGTCTCCAGATGATCTCGGTCGCCGAAGGTGTCGAGACTCAGTCAGACCTGTCGGTTCTCGAGACGCTCGGCTGCGATCTCGTGCAGGGTTTCCTGTTCGCCAGGCCGATGGCCGCGGGCGATTTCGCCGCCTGGGCCGAGATCTAGCGGCACTACTTCACGCTCGCGTCACGCGGGCGATCCGTATCCCCCGCCGCCAGGCGTCTCGATGACGAAGACGTCACCGACGTTCATCTCCGCCTTGTCCGCTCCGCCAAGTTCCACGCACGTGCCGTCGGCACGCTCGACGTAGTTGCGTCCGAGGGCGCCCGACCGCCCGCCCGCCATCCCGTACGGCGGCACGCGACGGTGTCCGGAGAGGATCGCAGCGGTCATGCGCTCGCGAAATCGAACGCGCCTCACCACCCCGTCGCCGCCGCGCCAGCGTCCGCTTCCGCCCGACCCGCGTCGGATCGAGAAAGACTCGAGCACCACGGGGAAGCGCCACTCCAGCACCTCGGGATCGGTCAGGCGAGTGTTGGTCATGTGCGTGTGCACGGCCTCCGTCCCGTCGAAGCCGCACGGTGGGCCATCCGCGGCGTCGACGCGCCCGGCACCGGAGCCGCCGCAGATCGTCTCGTAGTACTGGTGGCGATCGTTTCCGAACGTGAAGTTGTTCATCGTGCCCTGCGCTGCCGCCATGACGCCGAGCGCCCCGTAGAGGGTGTCCGTGATCGCCTGGGAGGTCTCGACGTTCCCCGCGACGACCGCGGCCGGATAACGCGGCCGCAGCATCGAGCCCTCGGGAACGATCACCTCGAGGGGCTCGAGGCAGCCGGAATTGAGCGGAATGTCGTCGTCGACCAGCGTGCGGAACACGTAGAGCACCGCGGCCGTGGTGACCGCGGCCGGTGCGTTGAAGTTGTTGGCGAGCTGCGGTGACGATCCACTGAAATCCAGCTTGGCGCTCCGCGTCGCATGGTCGATCGAGATCGTCACGCGCACGACCGCGCCGTGGTCCATCTCATAGGCGAACGCGCCGTCGCGCAACACGCCGATCACGCGGCGCACTGCCTCCGCGGCATTCGCCCGCACGTGGCGCATGTACGCACGTACCACGTCGAAGCCGAAGTGCCGCACCATCCGGCCGAGCTCCTGAACGCCCTTCTCGTTCGCGGCGACCTGCGCGCGGAGGTCGGCGAGATTCTGTGCGACGTTGCGTGCAGGATAGGGTCCCGACAGGAGAAGCTCGGTGATCGCCGCCTCGCGGAATCGGCCTTCCTCGACCAGCAGGAAGTTGTCGATCAGGACGCCCTCCTCTTCCACCACGCGGCTGTCGGGCGGCATCGATCCGGGCGTGATGCCGCCGATGTCGGCGTGGTGGCCGCGCGAGCCCACGAAAAAAAGGATCTCCGTCCCCGCCTCGTCGAACACCGGCGTGATGACCGTCACGTCGGGGAGATGCGTGCCCCCGTTGTACGGCGCATTGAGCGCGTAGACGTTGCCCGGGCGCACGCGCCCGCGATTCTGGCGGATGACCGTCTTGATCGATTCGCCCATCGAGCCGAGATGGACCGGAAGATGCGGCGCATTGGCGATCAGGTTGCCCTCGGCGTCGAAGAGCGCGCAGGAGAAATCGAGGCGCTCCTTGATGTTCACCGAGCAGGCGGTGTTGGCGAGCCGCACGCCCATCTGCTCGGCGATCGACATGTAGAGGTTGTTGAAAATCTCCAGCATGACCGGGTCGGCACTCGTCCCGATGGCGACGCGCTGCGGCCGCGCCGCGACACGCTCGAGCACGAGGTCGCCGGCTGCCGTGACGACGGCGCCCCAGCCCGGCTCCACGACGGTGGTCGCGTTCGCCTCGGCGACGATCGCGGGCCCGCGGATCGGCGCGCCCGGAGGGAGCGACTCGCGCCGGAAGACCGGGGTCTCGTGCCACGCGCCGCCCGAATACATCGACACCGTCGTCGCGGCCTCGGCCGTCGGCACCCGCGCGGCGCGCGGCAGAGCCGCCTGCCTCGGCCGGTCTGAAACGCCCACCGCCTCGACCGAGACCGCCTCGACGACGAGCGGCTTGCCTTCCATGAGGAACGAGTAGCGCTGCCGATAGGCGAGCGCGAAGTCGTGCGCCATCGCTGCGACCGAGGCGAGCGGCACGACGAGCGCCGTGTCCGTGCCCTCGTACCGCAGATGCGCCCGCCGCATCACCCGGATGCTCGCCGCCGGGACGCCCTGGACGACGAGCTCGTCGCGCGCCGCCAGCGCAAGCGCCTCGGCCGCCTCCTCGAGCTCGCACCGTGCCGCCTCGTCGAGGCGCCGCTCGACGGCTTTCTCGCGCATGACCGTCCGATCGGCCAGGCCCATCCCGTAAGCGGACAGCACCCCGGCGAGCGGATGAATGAACGCGCGCGTCATGCCGAGCGCGTCGGCGACCTTGCAGGCGTGCTGACCGGCGGCGCCCCCGAAGCAGCACAGCGTGTATTCGGTGACGTCGTGCCCCCTTTGCACCGAGATGTGCTTGATCGCGTTCGCCATGTTCGCGACCGCGATGTCGACGAAGCCCTCCGCGACCGCTTCGGGCGACCGATCGTCACCGGTGGCGCTGCGGATCTCGCGCGCCAGCGCGGCGAACTTCCCGTGCACCCCTTCCGCATCGAGCGGCTCGTCACCCCGCGGCCCGAAGACCTGCGGGAAGAACTCCGGCCGGATCTTGCCGAGCATCACGTTGGCGTCGGTGACGGCGAGCGGCCCGCCGCGCCGATAGCAGGCCGGGCCCGGATTGGCGCCAGCCGAATCGGGTCCCACGCGGTAGCGCGACCCGTCGAAGTGAAGGATCGAGCCGCCGCCGGCTGCGACGGTGTGGATGCTCATCATCGGTGCGCGCATGCGTACGCCGGCGACCAACGTCTCGAACGCGCGCTCGAACTCGCCTGCATAGTGCGAGACGTCGGTCGACGTTCCGCCCATGTCGAAGCCGATGATCCGGTCGTAACCGGCCGCGAGGGACGTGCGCACGGCACCCACCACGCCGCCGGCGGGTCCGGAGAGAATCGAGTCCTTGCCCTGGAATCGCCGCGCGTCGGCGAGCCCGCCGCCCGACTGCATGAAGAGGAGCCGGACGCCCGGCAGCTCGGCGGCGACCTGGTCCACGTAGCGGCGCAGGATCGGCGACAAATATGCGTCGACGACCGTGGTGTCGCCGCGGGAGACGAGCTTCATGAGCGGGCTGACCTCGTGCGAGACGGACACCTGCGGGAATCCGATCTCGCGCGCGAGCGCCGCGACCGCCTGCTCGTGCCGCGGATGACGGTATCCGTGCATCAGGACGATAGCGACCGAGCGGATGCCCGCGTCGAACACCGCCTGAAGGTCGCGTCGTGCGCCGGCGGCGTCGAGCGGCCGCAGCACCTCGCCGTGCGCGTCGATGCGCTCGTCCACCTCCAGCACCCGCGCGTAGAGCATCTCCGGAAGCACGATGTGCCGGTCGAAGAGCCGCGGGCGGTTCTGGTAGCCGATGCGCAGCGCATCCGCGAATCCGCGCGTGATGAAAAGCGCGGTGCGCTCGCCCTTGCGCTCGAGCAGCGCATTCGTGGCGACGGTCGTCCCCATCTTCACCGCGTCGATGCGTTCGGCGGGAATCGGCTCGCCGGGGCGAAGCCCCAGGAGCTCGCGGATCGCGGCGATCGCCGCGTCGCGATAGCGCTCCGGATTCTCCGAGAGGAGCTTGTGCGTGACGAGCGCCCCGTCGGGCCGGCGCGCTACGACGTCGGTGAACGTGCCGCCCCGGTCGATCCAGAACTGCCAGCGGCCGGTCATGTCGTTTCGCTCGGAGGTGGAATCGCGGGCCGCGGCGAGTATATCCTCCGCGCCATGCAACCGAGCCGCCCTCTCCCGATCGGCATCGCCGGGACCGTCGCGTGGAACGCGTAGACGCCATCGTCGTCGGCGCGGGCGTCGTGGGGCTCGCGGTCGCGCGTGCGCTTGCCCGGGCCGGGCGCGACGTGATCGTACTGGAATCGGCGGACGCGATCGGCACCGAGACGAGTTCGCGCAACTCCGAAGTGATCCACGCGGGCATCTATTACCCGCCGGGGTCCCTGAAGGCGCGCCTGTGCGTGGCCGGCAAGCATGCGCTCTACGCGTTCTGCCGCGAGCGCGGCGTGGCGCACCGGGCATGCGGCAAGCTGATCGTCGCGACGGAGGACGCGCAGCGATCGGCGCTCGACCGGATCGCCGCGCAGGCGGCGGCCAACGGCGTCGACGATCTTCGGCGGATCGGCCCCGACGAGGCGGCGACGCTGGAACCCGAGGTCCGCTGCGTCGGTGCTCTCGTCTCACCCTCGACCGGCATCGTCGACAGCCACGCCCTGATGCTCGCGCTCCTTGGCGACGCCGAGTCGCACGGGGCGATGCTCGCGCTCAAGAGTCCCGTCGTGTCGGGCGCCGTGCGCGCAGACGGCATCGAACTCGAAGTCGGCGGCGACGAGCCGATGCGCATCCACGCGCGCACCGTGGTCAACAGCGCGGGCCTGGATGCGCCCCGGCTGGCGCGTCGGATCGAGGGGCTTCCGCAAGACACGGTGCCGCCGTCGTATCTCTGCAAGGGGAACTACTACGCGCTCGTCGGCCGTGCGCCGTTCTCCCGGCTCGTCTACCCGGTCCCCGAGGCGGCAGGCCTGGGCGTGCACGCCACCCTCGACCTCGCCGGCCAGGTCCGCTTCGGGCCCGACGTGGAGTGGGTGGATCGGGTCGATTACGGCGTCGACCCGCGCCGAGCTGACGCCTTCTACGCAGCCATCCGCGCCTACTGGCCGGCGCTCGCGGATGGCGCCCTGTCGCCCGGGTACGCGGGCATCCGGCCGAAGATTCAGGCCCCGGGGGAGCCCGCGCGCGACTTCGTCATCGCCGGCCCCCGCGACCATGGCGTGCCCGGGCTCGTCAACCTGTTCGGCATCGAGTCGCCAGGGCTCACGGCCTGCCTCGCGATCGGCGACTGCGTGGCACGGCTTCTGGACTAGCCGCACCGTCGCGAGGCGGGCAATACGAACTCCACCCCGCAGCGATGCGCCGCGCAGGGGGCCGTGCGCGTCGGCATCGCCCGCGCATTGTGCCGGGGTGGGAATTTCGTTACGCTAGCCGCGCCTTTACCGATCGAACCGAGGAGACCCCGTCATGAAGTTGCGCGCGCTCGTCGCCGCCATCGCGCTCGCCGCGGGTGCGGCTCATGCCCAGACCAAGTGGGATCTGCCCACCGCCTATCCGGCCACCAACTTCCACACCGAGAACATCTCGCAGTTCGCCGCCGACGTCGACAAGGCCACGGCGGGCAAGCTGAAGATCACGGTGCATCCGGGCGCGTCGCTCTTCAAGGCACCGGAGATCAAGCGCGCCGTCCAGGGCGGTCAGGCACAGGCGGGCGAAATCCTGCTCGTCAACTTCTCGAACGAGGATCCGGTCTACGCCGTGGACGGCATCCCGTTCCTTGCGACGAGCTACGCCGACTCCAGAAAGCTCTACGGCGCATCCAGGAAGACCCTCGAAGACCGTCTCGCGAAGCAGGGCATGATGCTGCTCTTCTCGGTCCCGTGGCCGCCGCAGGGCATCTATTCGAAGAAGCCGCTCGCGAGCGTTGCCGACATGAAGGGTCTCAAGTGGCGCGCCTACAGCCCGCAGACCTCGCGCATCGGCGAGCTGGTCGGCGCCCAGCCCGCCACCATCCAGGCGGCCGAGGTCGCGCAGGCGTTCGCGACCGGCGTGATCGATTCGCAGATCACTTCCGGCGCGACCGGCTACGACACGAAGGCGTGGGAGTACGTCAAGAACTACTACGACACGCAGGCCTGGCTGCCGAAGAACGCCGTCATCGTCAACCGCAAGGCGTTCGAGGCTCTCGACAAGCCGACCCAGGACGCGCTGCTCAAGGCCGCTGCGGATGCCGAGGCGCGCGGCTGGAAAGTGTCCGAGGAGAAGAACGCCTGGTATCTCGGCGAACTCACCAAGAACGGCATGACGGTGGCGAAACCGAGCGCGGATCTCGCAGGCGGGCTGAAGAAGGTCGGCGACGCCATGCTCGGCGAGTGGCTGGAAAAGGCCGGCCCGGACGGCAAGGCGATCGTCGACGCGTACCGCAAGTAAGCGCCGGTCGATGCGCCGCTGGCTCGACCGCCTGTATAACGCCGCCGGAGTATTGGCGGCGTTTTTCATGGTGGCCACCCTGGCATGGGTCCTGGTGGGCATCGCGGGGCGCACGTTCCATTTCTACGTGCGCGGCACGGATGCCTACGCGGGCTACAGCATGGCCGCGGCCGGCTTTCTCGCCCTCGCTTACACGCTGCGAAAAGGCGAGCATATCCGCGTCACGCTGCTTCTCCAGCACTCCGGGCGCATGACGAGCCGGGCGCTGGAGATCTGGAGTCACGCCGTCGGCGTGCTGATTACCGCCCTCCTGGCGTTCTACTCGGCCAAGCTCGCGTGGCAGTCGTACACCTTCCACGACGTGTCGACCGGAAACGACGCGACGCCGCTCTGGATTCCGCAGATCTCGATGGCCTTGGGGACGGCGGTGCTGTTCGTCGCGATGACGGACGAATTCATCCGCCTGCTCCTGAGGAGACGGCTGGACGGGCCTCGCGAAGGCGCGCAGGAACCGTTGCGCATGGAGTAGCCGGTGAGCGACTTTGCGATTACCGCGCTGCTGATCGCGCTTCTTTTCCTCCTGCTCGGCAGCGGCGTCTGGATCGGGCTCTCGCTCGTCGGCGTCGCCTGGATCGGCATGCAGGCGTTCACGACCCGGCCGGTCGGCGACGCGATGGCGGTCACGATCTGGGGCTCGGCCTCGAGCTGGACGCTGACCGCCCTGCCTCTCTTCCTGTGGATGGGCGAGATTCTCTTCCGCACGAAGCTCTCGGAGGACATGTTT
>JALOSW010000013.1 GCA_025458245.1 Burkholderiales bacterium | reverse complement strand
GATGGCGCCGCACCGACAGGAACGCGGCCGGCGATGGTCACGCGGGGAGCGGGGCAGATACTCCCCGTTTTCCTTTGCACTCCTTTGCGTCCTCTGCGCGCTTGCGGTGAGTCTTTCCGCCTGCGCGCGCGAATCGGCGCCGGGCGGCGACGTTCAAGTCCGCGATCTGCCGCCCGAGGCGCGGCAGACCCTCGCCCTCATCCGCGCGGGCGGTCCGTTTCCCTACCGCAAGGACGGCTCGACGTTCGGCAACTTCGAGAAGCGCCTTCCCGAGAAACCGCGCGGCTACTACCGCGAGTACACCGTGCCGACGCCCGGGGCGAACGATCGCGGCGCGCGGCGCATCGTCGCCGGCGAGGGAGCCCGGGGCGACGTTCGCACGAGCGGGGAGTACTACTACACCGGCGATCACTACCGGACCTTCAGAAGGATCCGCGAATGAACGACATCGCGAAGCGACTCGCGGGCGCGAACGCCGGTGGCGTGTATCAACTCGCGATCGAGCCGCGCGAGATCGAGCGCGCCGCCGCGGAAGCGGGACTCGCCACGTTTCGTGTCGACATCCATCACGTGCACGGCAAGGCGGACTTCCTCGCCCTGCTCGCGAAGGCGATGCGCTTCCCCGAGTGGTTCGGCGGCAACTGGGACGCGCTCGCGGACGTGCTCACCGACCTCTCGTGGCACGAGGCGCCGGGCTACGCGCTCGTGCTGGAGAAGTCGAAGCACTTCGGGGCCGGGCACAAGGAGGAGTTCGCCGCGGCGATGGACGTGATGGGCTTCGTCGCCGAGCAATGGCGGGCGCAGGGGAAGCCGTTCTGGGTGTTCGTCTCCGGCGCGCAAGGGTGGGATTCGGGCCTGCCGAAGTGGCCCGCCGCCAGCCGATGAACGGCGTCGCCGCGGCGATCGCAGAGGGGGCAGAGGGCCGCGGGCACCTCGCACCGAAAACCCCGGTCGGGATTCGCGCCGAGGCGCCTGCCGTCCGTCCGTCCGGAGAATCCGCGCACCCGGCGACGTCGCCCACCGCACTCCTCCGCATCCTGCGCATCCTGCGCGTCGACGGGCTTTCTTGATCACCCCCACCTACAAGATCCCCCGCTCGGTCCTCGTCGTCGTGCACACGCCGGCGCTCGAGGTGCTGCTCCTCGAGCGCGCGCCCTGGCCGGGCTATTGGCAGTCGGTGACCGGGAGTCTCGACCGCGAGGACGAGCCGCTCGCCGAGACGGCGGTGCGCGAGGTGGCCGAAGAGACAGGCATCGACGCTCGCCGCTTCGACCTCGCCGACTGGGGCATCGAGAACCGCTACGAGATCTATGCCGAGTGGCGGTGGAAATACGCGCCCGGTGTCACGCACAACCTCGAGCATGTCTTCGGGCTCGCCGTGCCCGAACCATGTCCGGTGACGCTCGCTCCAAAGGAGCACAGCGCCTACGTCTGGGTGCCCTGGAAGGAAGCGGCACACCGATGTTTCTCCTGGACCAACCGCGACGCGATCCTGATGCTGCCCGACTGGCTTCGGGCGCCGCGCTGATGTGTCCGGCTCGCCCTGCCTCGGCGATCCCCCGGCCGCTGCGGGGCGACCGAGCGGGCGAGGGACGTCGCCGCCTGCGCGCCGTGCTGCGCGCCGGCTGCGTGCTCGCGTTCGCCGCGCTTGCGGGCTGCGCTGCGGTTCCTCCGGAGCGCGATGCGACACCGAGACCGCTTGCCGAGCGCTGCGAGCGGGCGCTCGCGGCACTGGACGATGCCGTCGCGCAGGCCGGCGTGGGCGATGCCGAAGCGTCGCGCGTGACGGGCTTTCCGTACCTCCGATCGAACCGCTTCCTCGCAAGCTTCCGGGACGCGCCGCTAGACGATGCGCAGTACCGCGAATGGGTCGACGCCATGATGCGGCTCGATCGCGAAGGGCGGATCGTCGAGATCGCGAATCTGCCGGCGGACGCGACGCGGGCCGCGCTTGCCGCGTTGCGCGCCGAAGGATTCGCCGATCTCGCCCCCGCGGCGCTGCTCGAGGGCTGCGCCATGACGCTCCGCGAGCGCGATCTCGCCGACGAGAACGCTCGCGACCGGCTCCGCGCCGCGGCCGCGGTGCCCGACGACTACGACACGTGGAAGCGCATCGTCGGCCTGTACGCTGTCACTCGCATCCCGTTCGCGGCAGGCGTGCGTCGCTGGCAGGACGAGACCCTTGCCGTCTTCGCCGTTCCGCTCGCGGCGCAGCCGGTCGCCGGGACGCTGATGCGCTACGCCCTGGCCGAGGGAAGCCCGTCTGCGCGGGCAGACGCGGCCCGCGTGCTCGCCGAGGCGCGCGCGGATAGCCGCCTCGGCATCCATGGGGCGCGGGCCCTGCAGGCACTCGCCGCGGTGTACGCGCCGGTGTTCGAGGTCGACGAGGTGTCCGCCGCCGACCGGGTGGGGCGCCCGGCGCTCGATGCGAGCGCGATGCCCGGCATCGAAACGACGAAGCCGGCGATCTTCGTGCGTGTCGCGCACACGCGCTACCAGGGCGAAGTGCTGCCGCAGCTCGTGTACACCATCTGGTTCCCCGGCCGGCCGAAGTCGGGCGCGTTCGATCTGCTCGGGGGCAAGCTCGACGCGGTGATCTGGCGCGTCACGCTCGCGAACGATGGCGAGCCGCTCGTCTTCGACACCATCCACGGCTGCGGCTGCTATCACCTTTTCTTTCCGACCCCGCGCGCGACGCCGCGGCCGGCTCCGGACGGCATCGAAGAGTGGGCGTTCGTGCCTGCGACACTGCCGCGGGTTGCGCGGGACGAGCGCATCGTCGTGCGCATCGCGCCGGGCACGCACTACGTGAGCGCGGTGGCGGTCGCGCGCGGTCATCCGCCGGGCACGAAGCTTCTCGGCGCATCGGACGAGGATTCGCTTCGCCGACTGCCGCTTGCGCCCGACGCGACGCGCAGCCTGTACGGTCCCGACGGCATCGTTCCCGGCACCCAGCGGGGCGAGCGTTACGTGTTCTGGCCGATGGGGGTGCCCGATCCGGGTGCGATGCGCCAGTGGGGGCGACACGCGACGGCGTTCGTCGGACGCCGCCACTTCGACGACGCGCACCTCGTCGAGCGGTACTTCATGCTCGATGACCGGCGCCCATGATCGCGGGACCGGCGTCCGATGCGCCGCTGCCCGCACCCCCCGCTGCGCGGGCACCGAGTCCGCGGCGCAGCCGCCGCCACTTCGACGACGCGCACCTCGTCGAGCAGTACTTCATGCTCGATGACCGGCGCCCATGACCGCGGGACCGGCGTCCGATGCGCCGCTGCCCGCACCCCCCGCTGCGCGGGCACCGAGTCCGCGGCGTCGGCTCGCGCGCGCTTCTTTCCGGGATTCCGAGATGCGAACGACACCGCCGATGGTCGGGGCGATCGCTCGCCGCCATGCGCCGCTGCCCGCACCCCCGTACGAATCGGCGAGCCGTGCGAATAACGCGACGCGAGTGCCGCGAAACCCGCTTGCATCCGGCCCGCCGCACCCTAGAATCGCCGTGAACCACGAACGCGCAACGATGGATCTTCACGTCGCCACCTACAATATCCACAAGGGCCTGTCGGCATTCAACCGCCGCATGATGCTCCGCGAGCTGCGCGACCGGCTGCGCGACGTCCAGCCCGACATCGTGTTCCTGCAGGAAGTGCAGGGGCTGCACGAGCGCCACGGCAGCCGCTTTCACGATTGGGTGGAGGAGCCGCACTACGAGTTCCTCGCGGACAGCGTCTGGCCGGAGTTCGCCTATGGGCGCAACGCGGTGTACGACCATGGGCACCACGGCAACGCGATCCTCTCGCGCTACCCCATCGTCTCCTGGGAGAACCTCGACGTTTCCTCGCATCCGTTCGAGAGCCGCGGGCTGCTCCATTGCCAGATCCAGCTCCCGGACCGGTCCCACACGATCCACTGCCTCAACGTCCACCTGGCGCTGAACGAGCGCGGCCGCAAACGTCAGCTCGGCGCGATCGTCGAGCGCGTGGTCGAGATCGTTCCCGAGCACGCGCCGCTCATCGTGGCGGGCGATTTCAACGACTGGCGCAATCGCGCGGGCAGGCGGCTTGCAGGCGATCTCGGCTTGCACGAGGCATTCCGCGACGACCGGGGCCGCCCCGCGCGCAGCTTCCCGGCCGCGCTACCGATGCTTCGTCTGGATCGAATCTACGTGCGCGGCTTCTCGATCCATCACGCGAAGGTGCACCACGGTCACCCGTGGGCAAAGATCTCCGATCACGCGATGCTGTCGGCGCGGCTCGCATTCGACTGAGGGCATCGCGTGAAACTCGAGTGGGGGATGTGCAAGGGGGTGTGCCCCCTTGCTCGTTGCCCATCGATCACGCGATGCTGTCGGCGCGGCTCGCATTCGACTGAGGGCATCGCGCGGGACCGGGCTGGGGAGGCGGCCGGCGGGCGCCGAGCGACGCAGGATCAAACGCGCACGAGCCGATCACCCTCGCGCCGGGGCACCACGTCGAGCGAGGAAAGCTGTGCCGCGTACTCGAGCTCGTGCCGCAGCCCGCGTCCGATCATCATCCGGCCGACGCGGCAATCGAGGAGGCGCGGCACCGGAGCGGCGGATCGAAAGAGCGCGCGTGCCGCGCGCGCCGCGTCCGAGAAGTCCGACTGCTCGCCGAGCCGCTCGGCGAGCAGCTCGACGAGATAGCCTGCGCCGTAGAAGTCCTCGAGGTTGAAATTGCCCATCGATCCCGAGCACACGATCAGCACTGTCTTTCCCGGATGCGCCCCGAGGACATGATCGATCACGGCGCGGCCGTTGACGAGCGCCGCCGCGTAGACGTCCTCCGCCTCGGCCGAGGCGCGCAGCGCGACCGTCCCGTTGGTGGTTGAGTAGATCACCCGCTTGCCCGAGACGCCATGCTGGGCGAGCGCGAGCGGCGTCGGCGGCGCGAATCCGGGCAGCGTCTCGGCGTAAAGCTCGCCGGACAGCACGAACGAGCCTGGCTCCTGATGTTTCGCGAACTGTCGCGCGCTGACCTCGTCGAGCGCGGGCACCACGTCCGCCGCGCCGTGCGCGAGCGCCGTTGCGATCGTCGAGGTGGCGAAGAGCACGTCGAGCACGATCGCTACCTTGCCAGGCGCGCGCACCGTGTCGAGCTCCTCTTTCTTGGTGAGGACGTGGATCTTGTGGTTCAGAATCACGGGGAGGACTTCGCAGCGTTGAGTCGGGACGACGGTGCGCGCGAAGAGTGCCCGCCGAGGCCCGAAGTGTTCACGATGTCGTCGCGCGGCGCAACCGCGAGCGCATTGCAGCCAGAATACGCGCCATGAGCGCCCGCATCGAAGTCTTCGACACCGTCACCGAACTCGGCCCGGCGCAGCGGGGATGCGTCGTCGTGTGCGGCTCGCACGCCGGCCTGGTCGCGATCGCCTATGCCGTGGAGGCAGGACTTCATGCGGTGGTCCTCAACGACGCGGGGATCGGCAAGGACGGCGCGGGCGTTGCGGGTCTGCGCGTGCTGGAGGCGATCGGCATGGCCGCGTGCGCGGTGGCGCACACCTCGGCGCGGATCGGCGACGGACGCGACACGTGGCTGAACGGCTTGGTCAGCGTCGCGAACGCGCCGGCGCGCACCGCCGG
Organism: Burkholderiales bacterium; assembly: GCA_025458245.1. Lineage (GTDB taxonomy): Bacteria > Pseudomonadota > Gammaproteobacteria > Burkholderiales > SG8-39 > JAOAEA01. The sequence continues at coordinate 22,731 of JALOSW010000013.1, read as the reverse complement.
GGTCGCTGCGGGCATGGACGCCCAGACGGCCGCCGCGCGGCTCGCCGATGCGAAAGCGCCAGCCGGCGAGCTGCCGGCGTTCAGCGAAGGACGCGAACTCCTGCTCGCGCAGCGGGGCCGGCCGGAGGTCTGGGCAGTCGATTCCGTCGGGATGGTGCTCGCCGCGGACGCGGGTCGCATTCTCGCCATCGGGTCGCATGGCGCCCTGCACGGCGGACGGCCCGAGACGGCGCTCGCCGCCGATGCGTACGCGGCCGTGTTCAACGACGCCGGCGTCGGCAAGGACGACATCGGGATCACGCGGCTTGCCGTGCTCGACGCGCGCGGTGTCGCGGCGGCGACGGTGAGTGCGGCCAGCGCGCGCATCGGCGACGGCCGCTCAACCTATGAGGACGGCATCCTCTCGCACGTCAACGCACGCGCTGCGGCGCTAGGCGCCCGGCCGGGGATGACATGCAGGGAGTGGGTGCGCGTGCTGCTCGATCGCGACGGGCCGCGCTTCGGGAACCCGGAGCCGGATTCAGGCTCGCTACCTGAATCCTGAATCCTGAATCCTGAATCCTGAATCCCGAATCCTGCGTTCTCACTCGCGCCGGCGGGCGAATAGCCCCCAACCGGTCATGTGCATCACCTGCTCGCCGTGCTGGTTGAAGATCTCCCAGAGCGAGCGCACCGATCCCATTTGCGGCTTGCTGCGCGAGATCTTCGTCTCGAGCACCGTCATCTTGAGTCGGAGCGTATCGCCGGGACGCAGCGGCTTGGTCCAGCGCAGCTCGTCGATGCCGGGGGAGCCGAGGCTCGCCGACTCGAGGAGATACAGATCGCACATCAGGCGCATCGCGATGCAGCCGGTCTGCCAGCCGCTCGCGATGATGCCGCCGTAGAACGAGTGCTGCGCAGCGGCGGCGTCGATGTGGAAAGGCTGCGGATCGTAGACGCGTGCGAACTCGACGATGTCGCGCTCGCTGAGCGTCACGCCCGCGGTTTCGCGCACCTGGCCGGGCTGGAAATCCTCGAAGTAATACTTGATCGTGCGCGGTTCGTAGACCTTGGGTTCGAGCATGGACGCGCTTCGCGACGGAACGGGCGCCGATTATCGCCGATGCCGCCGCGCGCCGGCTCAGACGCTCACTCGAACCGGTGCGCGATGCGCTGCGTGGCGCCGGCGTCCACCTTCACTTCGGTGCGGAACGCCGGCATCGTGTGATAGACGATCTCGACGCTGTGCCGGCCGGGCGGCAGTTCGAGCGCGGTCATGGGCGGCGTCATGCCTCGGAACGTTCCGTTGATGTACACCTGACCCCACGGCGCGATCGCGAGTTGCACCGTTCCGGCGGCTGGCGGGGGCGGAGGCGCGGGCGGCGGCGCCTCGCGCGCCGGCTCGGGGTCGACAGCGGGCGCAGGTGCGGGGACGGCAAGCGGCGCAGCGGGCGCGGGCTTCGGTTGCGGCCGCACGATTCGCGGCGCGGGCTTCGGCGACTCGGGCGCGCTCGCGGCCGGTGCGGGCGGCGCCGTCGGTTCGGGCGCGGGGTCGCGAACCGGCGCCGGGGGCGTGGCGGGCGCGGCGGGCGACGCGGAGACCGCGGCAACGCGTGCGCTCGCTGCGGCGAGATCGCGCTCGTGCTCCGCCGACTCTCGGCCGGCGATCCACCATGCGGCCATCGCCGCGACGAGCACGATGACGGCGCCCGCGCCGATCGCCGCGCGGCGCCATGCGGGCATACGCTGCACCCGGGCGCCGGGCGGAGGCAGGATCACCGTGTCGTCGCCGGCCGTCGGCTTCGGGGCGGGCGCTCTCTCGCGCTGCTTGGCCGCGGCCGCGTCGGGATCCTGCCCGCGCGATTTCTGCCACTGGCGCAGGTCGCGGTAGAGCATGCGGGCGCTCGCATAGCGGGCGTCGGGGTCCTTCGCGAGCATGCGCATCACGATCGCGTCGAGATCGGGCGGCACGCGGCGGTTGATCGCGCTCGGCGGCGGCGGCTCGGACTCGAGCACCGCGAACATGATCGCGTTCAGGCTGTCGCCGCCGAAGGGCGGCCTGCCGGTGAGCATCTCGTAGGTGACCGTGCCGAGCGAAAAGACGTCCGAGCGTCCGTCGATCTCGCCGCCCTTGATCTGCTCCGGCGCCATGTATTTCGGCGATCCGGCGACCTGGCGCACGACGGTGCTCGCCGCCGTCGCGATCTCCGCGATGCCGAAGTCCGCGATCTTCACCCTGCGGTTACCGACCAGCACGATGTTCGCAGGCTTGATGTCGCGGTGAATCACGCCGTGCTCGTGCGCGAACGAGAGCCCGTAGGCGACTTGCATGGCGATGTCCACGGCGCGCGACGCCGAGAGCGACCGCTCGTCGAGCGTCTCGCGCAGCGTGGGACCGCCGAGCACCTCCATCGCGATGAACGCGACGTTATCGGCTTCGCCGGCGTCGTAGATCGTGACGATGCAGGGGTGGTTGAGCCGCCCGGCCGAGCGCGCCTCGCGAAAGAACCCCTCCCGGAAGTTGGCCAGCGCTTCGCCCGAGAGCTTGGGGTCGATGGTCTTGATCGCGACCACCCTGTCGATCACCGGGTCGCGGGCCTTGTACACGACGCCCATCGCGCCGCGCCCAAGCTCGCCGAGAACCTCGTAACGGCCCAGCTTCTGCATCGAGTGGTTTGTAAAGGTTGTTCGCTAACGCGCGATTGTCACAAAGAAACGGGGCTTACGGGCAGGGCGATCGGGCTTTGTTGTCGGGGATCGCGCCGAACCGCGGTACCGCGACGTCGCGGTGTGAATTTCTTCACGGACGCGCAGGGCGCCGCCGGGCAGTCTCGCATGCCATGAGCATAAGACTGGATGTGGCGAGCCGGACCGACACCGGGCTGGTTCGCAAGGTGAACGAGGACGCCATCGGCATCGACGCGGGCGCGGGCGTCATGGTGATCGCCGACGGCATGGCCAAGCTGCAGGGCGCGGAGGTCGCGAGCCGCGTCGCCGCGCGCACCATCCTGCAGAAGCTCTCGGGCGCGGCGGGCGCGCGGCGGCTCGACGAGCTGCGCGCCGCGTTCGATGCCGCGAGCCAGGCGATCGGCGAGCGCGTCGCGCGCGAGCCGACCTACGAAGGCATGGGCGCAACGGCCGTCGCCGCGTGGTTCAGCGGTCCGAAGCTCGCCGTCGCCCACGTCGGCGACGCGCGCCTCTACCGCCTGCGCAAAGGCGAGCTGAAGCGCATGACGGTCGACCACTCGTTCGTTCAGACCCAGCTGGCCCAGGGGCGCGTGACCGAGGAGGAGACGAGGCAGTCGCGCAGCCGCCACCTCGTCACGCGTGCGCTCGGGTCGAGCGGCCGCACGACGCCCGACGTCGCGGAGCATCCGGTCGAGCCCGGCGACCTGTACCTTCTGTGCACCGACGGGCTGCACGAGCTGGTAGAGGAGACCGACCTCGCTGCAGCGCTCGCGGCGCTCGACGCGAATCTCGAGCTCGCGGCGGAGACGCTCGTAACGATGGCGAACGACCGTGGCGGCGCGGATAACGTGTCCGTGATCCTGGTCAGAATCGGCGAGCCCGAGGCGGAACTTCCCGCTGCCGTGGAAACGGGCCTGCTTGCGCGGCTGCGCGCGTTCTTCGGCGGCAAGGGTCACTGAGCGGAAACCGATGCCGACGGCATCGTTTTCTCCGGAATCGGACAGCATGAGGGGGCGCGGCGGCGTCGCTTGGTCCCCTCGCATCGCGGAGGTCTAGCGTGGCGAAGCTGGTGGTGAGCCGGGACGGGCACTTGGTCGAATCGCGGTTCATCGGCGAGGCGCGCATCATCATCGGACGCGCCGAGAGCGCCGACCTGCGCCTGGACGACGCGACGGTGAGCAAGCAGCACGCGGCGGTCGAGGTCGTCGGCAACGACCACATCCTGCGCGATCTTGGCAGCGCGAACGGCACGCTCGTGAACGGGCAGCGCGTCGAGCGGCACCTGCTCCAGCACGGCGACGTGGTGGCCATCCGCGACTACGAGATCCGCTACGTCGATCACAAGTCGGTGGTCTCGGGCGCGGGCGACCGCACCATGGTGTTCCAGACCACCGACGCGATCCCGGAGTCGGTCGCGCGCGCCGCGCTCGACCTCCCGGCGCCGGCGCCTGCGACCGTGGCCCGCGCGGCCAGCGTCTCGCTGCAGGCGGGCTCGCTGCGTATCGCATTCGGCCCGCGCGAGGGCAAGAAGACGGCGCTCGAGCACACCGTCACCGGCATGGGCGCGGCCGGGCGCGGGCGCGCCGCGATGCTCCGGCGCCCGTCGGGGATCTTCGTCGCGCGAGTCGACGGGCCGGCGCCGAAGGTCAACGACAAGCCGATCGGCGAAGGCTGGCAGGCGCTCGCCGAGGGCGACATCGTCGAAATCGCCGGCGAGCGGTATCTGCTGCGGCTCGGTTGAGGGGTCGAACGTCCCGCGACCGCCACGACACGGTGGGGCACCGCGGCACCGGAGTCGGGCGTAACCCAGCACGTTCCACGTCCAGGGGCGGCGGCGCCCCGCATCTCGAGATCCCGGCCGCGTTTGTCCTCGCGCCGTCTCCGATTGTGCCGGACGGAGGCCTGCCGACTGCCGACGCCAGCGGGTCGATCCGGCGCAGAAGCCAGGTCGGCGCGCTCGTCGGCCGGCGCCCCGATCGAGCGCGATTCACCTTCGACGAGCCGCTCTCCCGCCGACCTTGATCGGAATCAAAGCGTCGTGCGTGGCGGGCGCCCATCGTTGAATCGAGGGGTTCGCGAGGAGCGCGGCTCCTGCGCGGGCACTCGATTCATACAAGAGAGGAGGCCTGAAATGAAACGACGCTCGATGGCAATGCTCGCAGTCGCGGTTGCTTCGCTGGTCGGCTCGGGAGCTGCATTGGCCCAGGCAAAGGGAGACGTGGACTTCGGGAAACGCGAGTACATGTCGAACTGCGCCGTCTGCCATGGGGCGAGCGGCAAAGGCGACGGCTTCTACGAGGGGTTGCTGAAACAGAAGCCGACCGATCTCACCATTCTCGCGAAAACGAATGGCGGTGTGTTTCCGGCGCAGCGGATCTACGAGGTGATCGACGGAAGGCGCATGGTTCCCGCGCATGGCACCCGCGACATGCCGATCTGGGGCGCGGACTACTACGCGCAGGGCGCGCCGTTCGACACGGCCGGGATGTACGACCCCGAGAGCTACGTGCGCGTGCGCATCCTCGCGCTGTCCGACTATCTGGCGCGGATGCAGGTCAAGTAGCCCCGCGCAGCACCAGCAGAAACGCCGCCCGCGGGCGGCGTTCCTCTTCCGGCGCCGGCGGCGCACTCAGCGCTTCGCACTCTCGGGCTTCGGCTCGGGCCTGAACTGCACCGACTTGTACTCGAGAAACTCGTCCATGCCGAACGCGCCGAGTTCGCGCCCGTGGCCCGACTGCTTGAACCCGCCGAACGGCGCGAGCATGTTGAAGGGCGCGCCGTTCACGTCGACCTGACCGGTACGCATGCGCTTCGCCACGCGCATCGCGTGCGCCTCGTCCTTCGACCACACGCCGCCGCCGAGCCCGTAAGGCGTGTCGTTCGCGATGCGCACCGCTTCCTCCTCATCCTTGTAAGGGATGATCGACAGCACCGGGCCGAAGATCTCTTCCTGCGCGATGGTGGATTGCGGGTTCACACGGCCGAACACCGTCGGGCGCACGTAGAAGCCCTTCGCCAGGCCCTCGGGTGCGTCGGGGCCCCCGGCGAGCAGTTCCGCGCCTTCTTCAATGCCCTTGCGGATGTAGCTCCGCACCCGCTCGCGCTGCGCGCCCGAGACGAGCGGCCCGAGTTTCGATGTCTCGGACATGGGATCGCCGACCGTGTAGCTCTGGGCCTCGGCCGCGGCGATCTCGGCGACCTCGGCGTACTTCGACTCCGGGACGAGCATTCGCGTGTGGGCGCTGCACGTCTGCCCGGAATTGAGGAAGCAAGCCGACATCGTGCCCTTCACCGCCGCGGCGAAGTCGGCGTCCTCGAGCACCACCGAGGCCGACTTGCCGCCGAGCTCCAGCGCCACGCGCTTCACGGTCTGCGCGGCGACTTCGGACACGCGCTTGCCCGCGCGCGTCGAGCCGGTGAACGAGACCATGTCGACGCCCGGGTGCTTCGCCATCGCTTCGCCCACGACCGGGCCATAGCCGGTGACGAGGTTGAACACGCCTTTCGGCAGTCCGACCGAGTCGATGATCTCGGCGAGGATGAACGCGTTCAGCGGTGCGACTTCGGACGGCTTGAGCACGACGGTGCAGCCCGCCGCGAGTGCCGGCGCGACCTTCGCGGCGATCTGGTGGAGCGGATAGTTCCACGGCGTGATCGCCGCGACGACGCCGACCGGCTCGCGCATGACGATCGAGTTGCCCACCTTCTCTTCCCACGTGAAGCCGGGCGCCATCTTCGCGTACATCGAGAACGTGAACGTCGGTGAGCCGGCCTGGATGCGCGTGGCGAGCTTCAGCGGCATGCCCACCTCCTGCGCGATGGTGCGGCCGATCTCGTCGGCGCGCGCCTTCATGCCCTCGTGGATCTTCTGCAGGTATTCCGCACGCTTCGCGACGGGCGTTGCCGCCCATGCGTCGAACGCGGCGCGCGCAGCGGCGACGGCGCGGTTCACGTCCTCCTCGTCGCCCTCCGGGATCGTCGCGATGACGTCTTCGGTCGAGGCCGATTGAACGTCGATCGTCTTCCTGCCGTGGGGCGCGACCCAGGCGCCGTCGATGTAGAGCTTGTCGCGTGTCTGCATGGCCGTGGCTCCGGTTGAGAGGGCGCGATTATAGGCGCGCAGGGATCAGCGGGGCACGCCGGCCGCGGCCGCGTCTGGCACCGTTCGCTCGTACCCGAGCACCGCGTCGCGCAGCATGTCGGGGATCGGCGCCGACTTCTTCTCCTCGGGGGCTGCGTGCACGTAGACGATCTCGCCCGAGATCAGGTGCTCGGCGCCACGCCAGATCGCGAACTGAAACGTCATCGACGAACGCCCGAAGCGCGCCACGCGGCAGCCGACCTCGATCATCTCGTCGTAGTGCGCCGAGCCGTGATATTCGACCGTCGCCTTGACCACGTAGAGGCGCATGTAGAGATCGGCGATCTCCTTCTCGCGCCCTACGCTGATCGCGCGCCAGTACTCGGCGATCGCCGTGTCGAAGTACATCAGGTAGTGGGCGTTGAACACCACGCCCTGCATGTCGACTTCGGCCCAGCGCACGCGCATGGGGTGAATGCAGGCAAAGTCCTCTTTCTTCATGGCTCCTCCGGAAACAGGGCGTTATCCGAGCGCGAGGCCCGCGATGCCGAGAACGATCGCACCGGCCGCGACGATCCGCCGCCGCGCGTCGCGCTCCTTCAGGAAATGCGCGCCCATGAGCGCGCCGAACAGGATGCTCATCTCGCGCGCGGGCGCGACCAGACTCACGGGCGTGAACACGAGCGCGGTCAGCACGAGAATGTAGGCGAGCGGCGACAGGATCGCGACGAGCACGATCGCGCGCCGATCGACCCGCCACGATTCCGCGAGCGCCGCCGCCGACCCCGCGACCGGCAGGAGCATCGCGCTGCGGGTGAGGAGGCATGCCCAGTCGAACACGATCGGCGGGATCATGAAGCGGCTCACGGCGATCTTGTCGACCAGGGTGTACGCGGCGATGGTCAGTCCCGTGAGCAGCGCGAAGCCCGTGCCGCGCGGGCGGTCGCGCGAGAAGAGCTTGAGCGGGTTGCCGGTGAGGAGATAGGCGCCGGCGACGACGAGCAGCGCGCCCGCGAGGCCGATCGCGCCCGGCCGCTCGCCGAGAAACAGGATCGCCGCCACGACCGTGAGCAGCGGCCCGGTGGCGCGCGCGAGCGGGTAGACGACGGAGAGATCCCCGGAACGGTAGCCGCGATCGAGGAGCAGGAAGTAGCCCGTGTGGATCGCCGCGCTCGCGAGAATCGGCACGACGTGGACCCACTCGAAGCGGTAGCCCTGCACGATCCATGCGCCCGTCGCGATCGGCGCCCAGATGACCGCCGCGATCATCGCCACCCAGGTCATGAAGGCGGGCCCCCCGCGCGCTTTCTTGAGGACGAGGTTCCAGGTCGCGTGCGCGAGCGCGGCGACGAGGACGAGGGCAAGGGCGAGGGCGGTCATCGGCGCGGTAACATTCGCCGATCATTGTACGCAACGGGTCATGGGACGACCGATGGACGAGATCGTCATTCGCGCGATGCAGAAGTGGCCGAACGTGCCGAACGTCTTCGGATGGCTCCGGCTCGACCGCCGCGGCAACTGGCTCGTGAAGTCGCGCGCCGCAGGGGCGGGCGAGCCCCCGTTCGAGCGGATCACCAATGCGGCGGTGATCGACTTCATCGGCCGCAACTACGCGGCAGACGAGGCGGGGCGCTGGTTCTTCCAGAACGGACCGCAGCGCGTGTTCGTCTCGCTCGAGTACACGCCGCTCGTCTATCGGTTGCGCGCCGACGGAAAGTCGATCGAGGCGCACACGGGCGCGGTTCCGGCGGAACCGAAGCGCGCCTGGGTCGACGACGGCGGGATGCTCGTCGTCGAGACGGATCTCGGCGTCGGCGTGGTTCTCGACCGCGACCTCGCGCGGCTGCTCGAACGCATCCAGGTCACCGACGGCACGCAGGCGGCGGACGAGGACATCGAGTCGCTCGGCGCCGGCGGCGCGGCTGGCCTCGTCATCGCGATCGGCCGGAAGCGCGTGCCGCTCGGCTCCATCGCCGCGGCCGACGTGCCGGCGCGATTCCGCTTCAATGCGGCGCCCGCACCTGCGCCGGGCGAGCCCGAGTGCTGAGGGGTCCGCGTCAGCCGGGGTCCGCGACGATCTCTCCGGCGGCGTTGTCGACGATCACCGGCGATTCGTAATACGCGAAGGTGGGCTCGCTCCCGAAGCGTGCCCGGATCCGCTCGCGGAACGCCGGACCGTGCCAGTGCTCGGCTGCGGCGCGGGATGTCCAAAGATAGACGCCGCCGCCCTGCGCGCCGTCGTAGAGGTAATACTTGCGCACGAGCTCGGGCGGCTCGCGCCACATGGGGGCGCTCGACCTGAAGCTCGCGAGCACCTGCTCGCGGGTCATCCCTTTCGGCAGCCCGAACAACACCACTTCGGTGATCATCACGCGCGTCCCTCTCGATCGCGGCAGCGGCACGCTGCCCGTGTCTGCATCCTAACCCCGTGCGCGATCCGGTATTCTTTCGCGCCAGACCGTTCCGGAGAGATTCATGAAGCGCCTGGCCATCGTTCTTGCCGCGACGCTCGTCGCCGGCTGCAGCTGGTTCCGTTCCGGCACCGACACCGGTTCGGCGCCGCCACTGCCTGCCGACGCGGTCGTCTATCAGTGCGACCAGGGCAAGCGGCTCGTCGTGCGCTTTCCGCCGGGCGCGAAGCATGTGGTCGTGATGCTCCCAGACCGGGAGTTTCGCCTCGACCAGACGGCGTCGGGCTCGGGCATCCGTTACTCGAACGGGCGCACCACGCTGCACGCGAAAGGCGAAGAGGCGTTCCTCGAAGAGGGCGCGACCACCACGTTCGCGAACTGCAAGCAGGTGGCGAAGTAGGGTTGGCCATACGGCTGAAAGCCGGCTTCCCGCCGCGCGGGCCGGCACCATCGCCATCGCGCTCCAGCGCGAAGCCGATGCTTCGGCAGGAACTGGAACAGGCGCCCTGGGGGATGGGTCCCCCCGGTTTTCAACGCTCTGTCAGGCCTTCTCGGTCGCCAGGCTCTGCTCGCCTCGCTCCTCCCGGGCCACCAGCTTGAGCATCGTGTCGATGGTGATCGAGCGGAACGTCGCCTTGGCGATCTCGTCGATCTCGGACGTGACGGCCGAGAGCGCGCGCTCGCCGGGCGTCGCGACCGCGTCGCTGCCCGCGTCGGGCCCGAGAGTTTCGAACAGCTCGATCACGTCGAACAGTGTGAGCCGCTTGGCGTTCCCCGCGAACCGGTAGCCCCCGCCGACACCGCGGGTCGATTCGACCAGGCCCGCCCGGCCGAGCTCGCGCAGCACCTTGGCGAGGTGATGCGGCGACACCCCGTACTTGTCCGCGATCTCTGCGGCCGACACCTGCGCCTCGGGATGGGCAGCGAACTCGAGCACGCTGTAGAGCGCGAGTTCGGTGGCTTTCTGCAGCTTCATCGCGCCGTCACGCCAGGTCGAGTTCGAGCGGGATGAACGGCGCGGCCATCATGCCCTGGCTGCGGAAAAACGAGAGAATCAGGTTGTTCTCGCGCGAGGTGAGCGTGCGCACCTTCGCGACGCCGGCGCGCCGGAATCCCGCGCAGATGGCGTCGAGCAGCTGGGTCCCGAGGCCGCGCAGGCGCGTCCCGGGCTGTATGCCGACGCCGAAGACCCAGCCGCAGGGAGGCTGCCCGAACTCCCAGTCGCGCACTTCGCCGATGATGTAGCCGACCACTCGGGTCTCGGCGACCGCCACGAGGAAGAACCGCTGCTGCCGGCCGCGCGTGCCGTAGCGGTGCAGGAGTTCGTACCAGTAGTCGGGCTTCTCGATGCCCGTAATCTCGGCGTCGAGGGCGATGACGGCGGCAAGGTCCGCTGCCTCGACCGATCGGATCGCAGCCTGCGGCGCCGGCGCGTCGGCGACGCCCGTCATTGCGCGCCCGCCGGAGCAACGTGATACGAAATCCGTTCGCAGAAAAGCTGATCTGTATCAAAAACCCGCATAATGGTACGAGATTACCATGACCGCACTCGAACGAGGGGTGCCCGGCCGGGGGAGCGCAAGACCGGCCCGAGCCGGCAGCCGGGCCCGGTGATCAACGCAGGGGGGTGTGCAGCAGCCCGTGCAGGCCGCGGATGCGGCCCGCACGGGACGCGCACCTTCCGCTCGGCAGCCGCCGCGACGAAGGAGAACGTCATGAAGACCTCACTGGTGCCCGGCGCGACGGCGACGCGGCGCATCGACATCGACCGCGACCGGACCATCGACTTCATGGGCGAGAAGGCGCGCGTCTACGCGACGCCGATGCTCGTGCGCGACATCGAGATGACGTGCCGCGAGTTCCTGCTGGGGCATCTCGATCCCGGCGAGGATTCCGTCGGCACGCGCGTCGAGATCGACCATCTCGCGCCCACGCTGCTCGGCATGTGGGTTGAGATCAAGGTGACCGTCGTCGAGGTCAAGGGGCGCGCGATCACGTTCGAAGTGACCGCAGCCGACGGCGTCGAGCCGGTGTGCCGCGGCAAGCACCATCGCTTCGCGGTGGACGTGAAGCAGACCGAAGCGCGCCTCGCCGCGAAGGCGCAGAAGGCCGGCCTCGCCTGAGCCCCGACCGATGAGTGCCCCCGAGCGGGTCGGCAAGCCCGAGGTGCGGAAGCTCGCGACCTACTGCTATCAGTGCGTGGCGGGTCCCGACCTCCTGCAAGTGAAGGTGGTCGACGGCGTCGCCACGGAGGTCGAGCCGAATTTCGGCGCCTGCGACATCCATCCGGGCGGCGGCAAGGTGTGCGTCAAGGCCTACGGCCTCGTCCAGAAGCTCTACAACCCGAACCGCGTGCGCTCGCCGATGAAGCGCACGAATCCGAAAAAGGGCCGCGACGAGGATCCGGGCTTCGTGCCGATCTCCTGGGACGAAGCGTTCGAGACCATCGCAAACAGGCTTCTCGCGATCCGCGAGAAGGGCTTGACCGACGAGTCGGGCTATCCGCGAGTCGCGGCGAGCTTCGGCGGCGGCGGCACGCCGCAGTCGTACATGGGTTCGTTTCCGGCGTTCCTGTCGGCGTGGGGTCCGGTCGACATGGGCTTCGGCTCGGGCCAGGGCGTCAAGTGCACGCACTCCGAGCACCTCTACGGCGAGTTCTGGCATCGCGCGTTCACGGTCTCGCCCGACACCCCGCTCGCCGAGTACGTCATCTCCTGCGGCGCGAACACCGAAGCTTCCGGCGGCGTGGTCGGCGTGTGGCGCCACTCCGAGGCGCGCATCCGCGGCATGAAGCGGGTGCAGGTGGAGCCGCATCTCTCGATCACGGGCGCGTGCTCGGCCGAGTGGGTTCCGATCAAGCCGAAGACCGACCCCGCGTTCCTCTACGCGCTGATCCACGTGATGCTGCACGAGAATCCGCGGAGCCGGCTCGACGCGCCGTTCCTGCGCCAGCACACGTCCTCGCCTTATCTCGTCGGACCGAACGGCTTCTACCTGCGTGACGCGGCGACGCGCAAGCCCCTGCTCTGGGACGAGGCGCGCGGCGCCGCGGTGCCCTACGACACGCCCGGCATCGAACCGGCGCTCGAGGGCCGCTTCACCGCCGACTCGATCGAGATCGGCGCCGACGACGAGGTCGTGGCGCAGGGCCGGCTCGAGGGCGAGACGGCGTTCACCAAGCTGCTTGCGCACATGAAGCCGTATTCGCCGGAGTGGGCGCAGTCGATCTGCGACGTGCCTGCGGCGACGATGCGGCGCATCGCCAACACGTATCTCGACCATGCGCACATCGGCGAGTCGATCGAGATCGACGGCAAGACGCTGCCGTTCCGGCCGGTGGCGGTGGCGCTCGGCAAGACGGTGAACAACGGCTGGGGCGGGTTCGAGTGCTGCTGGGCGCGCACCATGCTGGCCGCGCTCGTGGGGGCGCTGGAAGTGCCGGGCGGCACGCTCGGCACCACCGTGCGCCTCAACAAGCCGCTTTCGGAGCGGCACGCGAGCGTCAAGCCGGGTCCGGACGGCTTCATGGCCTATCCGCTCAACCCGACCGACAAGGCGCACTGGAGCCCGAAGCCGAACATCCGCAACGCCTATCGCTCGCTCGTGCCGCTCGCGGCCGACACGCCGTGGAGCCAGGCGCTCGGGCCGACGCATTTCTCCTGGATGTTTCTGGGCGAGACGCCCCCGGGCCTGCCGCGCGTCACGTATCCCGAGCTGTGGTTCGTCTACCGCACCAACCCGGCGATCTCCTTCTGGGACACCGCGACGGTCGCGGAGCGGATGTCGAACTTTCCGTTCGTCGTCGCGATGGCGTACACGCGCGACGAGACCAACCACTTCGCCGACATCCTGCTGCCCGACCAGATGGACCTGGAGAGCCTGCAGCTCATACGCGTCGGCGGCTCGAAGTACGTCGAGCAGTTCTGGAAGCACGAGGGCTACGCGCTCCGCCAGCCCGTGGTCGCGCCGCGCGTCGACGCGAAGGACTTCACCGATATCGCGACCGAGCTCGCCCGCCGCACCGGACTCCTCGCGCGCTACAACGACGCGATCAACCGCGGGGTGGCGGGCGTCAAGCTGAAGACCGAGCTGTGGGACTTCGCGCTGGCGCCCGAGCGCGCTTACACGCGCGACGAGATCTGGGACGCCGTCTGTCGTGCTGCGAGTGCCGAGCTCACCGACGGGAAGGAGTCGCAGGGGCTCGGCTGGTGGAAAGAGCACGGCTTGCGCACCAAGCCCTTCCCGCAATCGGACTGGTACCTCTTCCCGACGCTCGCCGGGAAGGGGTTGCGCTTCGAGCTGCCCTACCAGGAGCGGCTGTGGCGCGTGGGCAAGCAGCTCGAGCGGCGCATGCACGAGCACGGCATTAAGTGGTGGGATCGCCAGCTCGCCGAGTACCAGGCCTTGCCGGCGTGGAAGGAGTTTCCGAAGCTCTGGGAAGAGGAGATCGCGCGCGTCGGCGGCCGTGCCGAGGCGTTCCCCTTCTGGCTGCTCACCTCGCGGAGCATGCAATACGCGTGGGGCGGCAACGTCGGGATGCAGATCATCCGCGAAGTCGCGGACAACGTGGCCGGCCACGGCGGCGTGATCATCAACGCGGGCAGGGCCGAGGAGATGGGCATCGCGGCCGGCGACATCGTGGAGCTCTCCACGCCGCGCGCGGTGGTGCGCGCGCGCGCGGTTCCGCGCCAGGGCATCCGGCCCGACACCCTGCTCCTCATCGCGCAGTTCGACCACTGGGTCACGCCGTTCGCCAAGGATTTCGGCGTGCCCAGCCTGAACCGGCTCGTGCCGATGTCGATGGACCTCACCGATGCGACCGGCTCCGGCTCCGACCTCGTCCGGGTGCAGGTCACGAGGGCTGCGGCATGACGCGCTGGGCCATGGTCGCCGACCTGCGGCGGTGCGTCGGCTGCCAGACCTGCACCGCCGCCTGCAAGCACGCGAACGCCACGCCTCCGGGCGTGCAGTGGCGGCGCGTGCTCGACATGGAAGTCGGCGAGTATCCGAACGTCAACCGCGTGTTCGTGCCGGTCGGCTGCATGCATTGCGCCGATCCGCCGTGCATGCACGTCTGTCCCTCGACCGCGACGCGCAAGCGCGCCGACGGCATCGTCACGATCGACTACGACCTCTGCATCGGCTGCGCGTACTGCGCCGTCGCGTGCCCTTATCAGGCGCGCTACAAGACCGACAGGGCGACGTTCGCGTACGGCGACCAGCCGATGGCGAACGAGGCGGCGAAGTTCGATCCGGGCCGCCTCGGCGTCGCGACGAAGTGCACGTTCTGCCACGAACGCATCGATGCGGGTCTCGCCAAGGGATTGACCCCCGGCGTCGATCCCGAGGCGACGCCGGCGTGCGTCAACTCCTGCATCGCCCAGGCCCTGCACTTCGGCGACGCCGACGACCCGGCGAGCAACGTCTCGCAGCTGCTCGCGGAGAACCAGTTCTTCCGCATGCACGAGGAGCTCGGCACCGAGCCCGGCTTCTACTACCTCTGGGACCGCAAGGAAGCGAACCCATGATCCGGGGAGACCGCACGACTTTCGGGCCCTCTGCGTGGCTGCAGCAGCACTGGGACGCCCGCGCAGCCACCAACTTCGTGGTCGGCGGCGCGGGCGGCGGCATGCTCGCCGCGGCGGGCGCGGCGGTCACGATGCAGGCGGCGCCAGCGGGCCTGATCGTGCCGGCGCTCGTGCTCATGGCGATCGGTCTCACCGCGGTGTGGTTCGAGATCGGGCGGAAGCTGCGCGCGCTGCACGTCTATTTCAACCCGTTCACCTCCTGGATGACTCGCGAGGCGTTCGTCGCCGCCGCTGCGTTCGCGCTCGGGTTTGCCGCGCTCGTCGTGCCGGCGCCCGCGTGGACTCGCGTGCTCGCGCTCGTCGCTGCGCTCGCGGGCGTCGCGTTCGCCTATTGTCAAGCGCGCATGCTGCACGCCTCGCGCGGCATTCCCGCCTGGCGCGAGCCCGCGATCGTGCCGTTCGTGGTGGCAACCGACCTGGCCGAGGGCGTGGCGCTCGCCGCCATGGCGCTGGGCGACGGTGCACGCGCACGCTACGCGCTGCCGCTTCTCGTCGCGTTGCTCGCAGTGCGGCTGGCGACGTGGCTGCGCTATCGCGGCCGGCTGGCGGGGCGTCTCACGCGCCAGGCCGAGGCGGCGCTCGCGCGTGCGCATGGCGCGCTCGTCTGGGCTGGAACGGTTGCCGCCCTGGCGCTTGCGGGCATCGCGCTCGTCTCGCCGACCGGCCTGGCGATGGCCGCGACGGCCGCCGCAGCGCTTGCCACGATCGCCGGCGGATGGATCGCGAAGTTCCTGATCGTGACGCGCGCGAGCTACAACCAGGGCTTTGCGCTGCCGAAGCTGCCGGTGCGGGGAGGGCGGTGATCCGCATCTGACGATGCGCCGCGAAAGGCGCCCGCCCTAGAGGCGCCGCTCGCGCAATACCGAAGGAGGACGGCATGAGGACGTCGTTGGCGCACGCCCCGGCGAGGCGCTCGCGGGCCCGGCGCTATTTCTTCGACCGCGCGGCCGAGACGCTGCCGCGGGAGGAGCTCGAGCAGTTGCAGCTGAAGCGCCTGCGCGCTTCGCTCAGGAACGCCTACGACAACGTGCCGCTGCACCGTCAGCGCATGGATGCAGCCGGCGTGCAGCCGCGCGACGTGCGCACGCTCGCCGATTTGCGCGCGCTGCACTGCACCCTGAAGAGCGACCTGCGCGATCACTATCCGTTCGGCCTCTTCGCGCGGCCGCGCGAGCGGATCGTGCGCGTGCATGCTTCCTCCGGCACCACGGGCAAGCCGACGGTGGTGGGCTACACCGCCAAGGATCTCGAACTGTGGGCCGGTCTGATGGCGCGCACCCTCGCGTGCGCCGGCGCCCGTCCCGGAGACGTGATCCACAACGCCTACGGCTACGGCCTGTTCACCGGCGGGCTCGGCGTGCACTACGGCGCCGAGCGCCTCGGCGCCACCGTCGTCCCGATGTCCGGCGGCAACACCGAGCGGCAGATCCTGCTGTTGCGCGACTTCGGTGCGCGGGTCCTCTGCGCCACGCCGTCGTATGCGCTGGCGATCGCCGAGGTGGCCGAGCGCCAGGGAATCGACTTGCGCGCGTCGCGTCTCGAGGTCGGCATGTTCGGCGCGGAGCCGTGGAGCGAGGGCATGCGCAAGGAGCTCGACGCGCGGCTCGGCGTGATGTCGGTGGACAACTACGGCCTGTCGGAGATTCTCGGACCCGGCGTCGCGGTCGAGTGCGAGGCGCGCGACGGGCTGCACGGCTGGGAGGACCACTTCCTGTTCGAGGTCGTGGACCCGGAATCCGGTCTGCCGACGCCCGAGGGCGAGGCGGGCGAGCTGGTGATCACCACGCTCACCAAGGAAGCGCTGCCGATGATCCGCTACCGGACGCGCGACATCACGCGGGCGACGACCGAACCCTGCGCGTGCGGGCGCACGCACGTGCGCATGAAGCGCATCACCGGCCGCAACGACGACATGCTGATCATCCGCGGCGTCAACGTGTACCCCTCGCAGATCGAGGCGGTGCTCGTCGGGCTGCCGGGCATCGAGCCCCATTACCAGCTGGTCGTGGAGCGGAAGAAGAGCCTCGACCACCTGACCATCGAGGTCGAGGCGGGCCCGGGCCTGCCGATCGCCCGTTATCCGGCCGCCGCGCAGGACGTGCGCCACCACGTGAAGTCGATGATCGGCGTCACCGCCGAAGTCGTGATGAAGCCCCCCGGCGGCGTGCCCCGCTCGGAGGGGAAGGCGGTGCGGGTGCGCGACCTGCGCCCGAAGGGACTCTGAGCGCGATGGGGCCGATCGTGCGCGGCCGAGTGCCGACGCGTCGGCGGGCAGGGCTCGCGCGCCAGGGGTGCCCGCGGGAATCCGGAACGGGAGCAAAGATGCTTGACGGCCGGGAGGCAAATAAGTAATCTAGTACCAAATTACTGAAATAGAGGTTCATCTTGGAGTTCCGCCGCCAAACCAACCGCCGGCTGCACGAGGAGCACGTCGCCGTGATCGACCTCCTCGCGCGGGTCGAGAAGGCGCTCGTTCGCGCCCAGGACGCGTCCGTGCTTGCCGACGGCGACTTCCAGGGCCTGCTGCGCACGCTGCTGCGTGCATTGGAGTTCGAGGTCGGCGCACACTTCGACTTCGAGGAGCGAGAGCTCTTCCCGCGGATGGCGGAGGTGGGTGAAGCGGACCTCGTTGCGCTCTTCGAGGAAGAGCATGTCGTGATCCGCGACGTCGCGTCGGAAGTACGCGCGCTCGCCACCAAGGCGCTGGGCGAAGGTCTCGCGCCCGCGCAGTGGCAGTCGCTGCGCACGCACGGGCTCGAGCTTTGCGAGCGGCTCACCTCCCATGCCGAGAAGGAGGAGGGCGCGCTCCTGCCGCTCCTCGAGGATCTGCTCGACGAAGAGAACGATCGCGAGGCGTTCGCCGCCTACGCGGCGGGCTGAGCCGGCCGGCATGGGCCGGGGCCCGGAGGCGGACCGCGTAAGATCTCGCGAGGCGGCGCGGCCCGGCGAGCACCGGGAGCGTGAACGCAGCGCGTGCCGCACGCGGGGCAAGCGTTTGAGCCACAGAACTTAACCAGAGCTTCGCCAAGGAGGAAACATGGTCACCACCGCGAAGACGGATCCCAAGGCGGGGGCGCAGACGCGCAGGCTCGCTCCCCGGGACCTCGACGCCGTCGTCGCGATCGACGCGGCGATCACCGGGCGCTCGCGGCGCGCCTATTTCGAGCGCCGCCTGCGCGCGGCCATGACCGAACCCGGACTGCACATCCAGCATGCCGCGACCGCCGGCGGCGAACTCGCCGGGTACGTGCTCGCGCGTCGGCTCATGGGCGAGTTCGGCCGCAACGAGCCGGCGCTCCGCCTGGAGGTCGTCGGCGTCAAGCCCGGCCTGCAGGGTCAGGGGATCGGCTCGCTGCTCCTCGCCGGGCTGGAAGCGGAGGCCCGCACCGCGGGCATCGGACAGATGCGCACGCAGGCTGCCTGGTTCGACCATGGCATGCTCGAGTTCCTCGATCACGCGGGCTTCGAGCTCGGCCGGAACGTCGTGCTCGACGCCGCCGTGCACGCAGGCCCGCTCGGCGCCGGCGAGGATGCTTCGGTGGCGACGCAGGATTACCGGCGCGACACCGCCGAAGTCGACTATGGCGGCGGCGCGGCGAACGATTTCGAAGCCCTCGCCCGCGACCAGGCGGACGTCCGCACGCTGAAACGCGAAGACTTCGCGGACATCGTGCGCATCGATCGGCGCCTGACCGGCAGCGATCGCACTGCGTATCTCAAGGAAGCGGTCGACGAGGCGCTGAACGACTCCGCAGTCCGCGTTTCGCTCACGGCGCGCGCCGACGGCATCGTCGCCGGCTTCGTGATGGCGCGCACCGACTTCGGCGACTTCGGGCGCAGCGAGCCGGCGGCCGTGCTCGACACCATCGGCGTCGATCCCGACTACGCTCACCACCACATCGGGTCGGCGCTGCTCTCGCAGCTCTTCGTGAACCTGCAGGCGCTGCAGATCGAGCGCGTCGAGACGGTCGTCTCGCGCGACAACTTCGGCCTGCTCGGCTTCCTCTACAAGGCTGGCTTCGAGCCGTCGCAGCGGCTCGGCTTCGTCAAGCGGCTCTAGGGTTTCCCGGTCCCGGGCTCGCCGGCGGCCGGTACGGCCGGTCGAGCCGGACGCCGGCTCGCGCGTCCGCAGCGAAGAACGGCGCGAACGACGAGGGGCGTCGCGCCCGCCGTGCGCCGCGCCGCGATACGGCGATCAGGAATGCAGCCGCTCGTACTTCGCGACCAGCTCCTCGGGCGTCTCGCGATAGTCCGGATGCGGACCGATGCAGTCCGCCGGGCATACGAGCTGGCACTGCGGCTCGTCTTCGGCACCCACGCACTCGGTGCACCTCATCGGGTCGATGACGTAGATCGGATCGCCCTTCGTAATCGCCTCGTTGGGGCATGCCGGGACGCACGCGTCGCAGGCGGTGCAGTTGTCGTCTATGAGCAGGGCCATGGGATCTCTCCTTGAGGTCGGTTCGCGCGCCCTCGACCGGCGCGCGTGCGTTCGCTTGCGGGGCTACGCGGCCTTCGCGCCCAGCGACGCGAGCTTGTCGTGGCGGAACGCGCCCCAGATCGCCGCGCCGATGGCGCCGGCGTGGATCGAATCCGGGTGGTTGACGGCTTCCACGTTCACCTTCTCGTTCACCATCTCCTCGCGGATCGCCGCGAGCAGCCCCGTGTCGAGCGCGAGCCCGCCGGTCATCAGCGCGACCCCCTGCTTGATGCCGGTGACCTTGAGGAGCTTGACGATCCGCGAGGCCATCGAGAGGTGGATGCCCTTCAGGATGTCGGGCGTCGGGATCGCGCGCGACACCATGTTGATGACGTCGGTCTCGGCGAGCACCGCGCAGATGGAGCTCACCTTCTCCGGATCCTTCGCGGTCTGCGAGAGCGGGCCGATCTCCTCGACCGCGACGCCGAGGTAGCGGGCGATGTTCTCGAGGAACTGGCCGGAGCCCGACGCGCACTGGCTCGTCATCTTGTAGGAGAGCACCTTGCCGCGCTCGTCGATGTAGATCGCCCGGCCGTTCAGGGCGCCGATGTCCACCACCGCCCGCGCGTCGGGCTTCAGGAACACGCCGCCGCGCGCGTGCGTGGTCATGGAATAGAAGTGGCCGGTGGCGAACTTGACGTTCTCGCCCTCGCCGGTGGTCGCGACGTAGGCGACGTCGGCCGGCTTGAGCCCGGCCTCCGCCAGCACTTCGTCGTAGCCCTCCTGGGCGAGTTGCATCGGGTCGCGCCTGCGGATGCGCTCGACCCGCTTGGCGAGCCACTTGTGGTTGTCGCCCTCGTTCGCGAACAGCACCGTCTTGACGGCGCCGGAGCCAATGTCGATGCCAACCGTGTAGGTCATCACGCCTTCTCCCGTTTCTCGGCCACCTTGCCCTCCTCGACCACCGCGCGCCAGGCGAACGTCGCGCCGCCCAGCGCGCCGGTGTAGATCGAGTCGGGATTGATGTTGAGGATCATCTCGCCGTAGTTCTCGGCCACCAGCTCGTTGAGCGCCTTCACCGCCGCCTCGTTCTTGGCGACGCCGCCGGTGAAGGTGAACTCGTTGCGGATCCCGCCCGAGCGCGCGAGGATCGACATCGCCCGCAGGATGATCGCGCGGTGCAGCCCGGCCATGATGTCCTCGCGCTTCTCCCCGAGCGCGAGACGGTCGCGCAGTTCCGCGCCCGCGAACACGGTGCAGGTCGAGTTGATGCGGACGTTCTTGGTCGACTGCATCGCGAGCGGGCCGAGCTCGTGCAGGCCCATGTTCATCTCGTCGGCGATGTAGCCGAGGTAGCGTCCGCAGCCGGCCGCACAGCGGTCGTTCATCTGGAAGCTCTCGACGATGCCGTGCGGATCCACCTGGATCGCCTTGGTGTCCTGGCCGCCGATGTCGAGCACGGTCGCCGTGCCCGGATACATGACGTGGGCGCCGAGGCCGTGGCAGAGGATCTCGGAGCGGACGTGCTCCTTCGAGAACGGCAACCGGGCGCGGCCATAGCCGGTTCCGACGACGTAGGTCTCCTCCATCGGCATGTCGAGGATGCCCTTGATCGGCTCGGCGACCGCGTCGCGGCGCCCCTCGGTTTCCGGAAGCGCCGCGAAGGTGCGCCCGAGCGCGGCGAGCAGGTGCGGCTTGATGGAGTCGCCGTAGACGCGGTTCTCGACCTCGATGATCGAGCGGTCGAACACGTTCAGCAGGAAGTCGTAGCGCACGGCGGCTTCCTTCGCGACCGTCTCGCCCACCGACAGGTACTGGCTGCCGGCGATGTCGCGGAAGAAATCGGACTTCCGCTTCGCGCCGGGGGCGAAGAGCGCGGGCGCCTCGGCGGACAGCCGGCGGAATACCTCCTCGAGCGCGCCGCTCACCGCCTTGGCGCTGTCGCCGAACTTGGCGGTGCCGACGTTGCGCTGGCAGGTCGACTCGAGATCGGCGAGCTGCTCCAGGTATTGCTCGAGCCGGAAGTCGCGCTCGAGTTGCCCGAGGAAGGTGTCGAGCGACCCGTTCAGCGCGCCCGAGCCCGCGAGCGCCTGCCGGAACAGGTGGAAGCGGCCGTTGACGAGCGCCTCCTGCTTGGCGATCGCCGCCGCGGTGTCGTAGTTGGAGCGCGAGTTCGTGATGCCGCGCCCGAGGATGTTCTGGTTCTCGTCGATCACGACCGCCTTGGTGGTGGTCGAGCCGAGGTCAATGCCGATGAAGCAGCGCATGGATTAGCTCCTGGGAAACCGGTTCCGGGGCTCAGTGGGTACCCGCGGTCCGCTTCTGCTTGATCATCTGGAAATAGCTCTCCAGACGGTTCTTGACGTTCGCGGCCGAGAAGTAGCGCGGATCGACGAGATCGGTCTCGATGAAGGCGGCGGGCCTGCCGGTGCGCTTCTCGACCTCGCGCAGGATGAGGAGCTGCCCGGCCGAGAAGCTGTTGCAGCTCTTGATCGAGTTGATCAGCAGCCCGTCCGCCTCGTACTCCTCGATGTACTTGCAGATCATGTCGATCCGCGAGGGCAGGTTGAGGTTCGTGTAGCAGCCGAGGCAATACTCCGCGAGCGATTCCAGCGGCTTGTCGGCGTTATGGCGGAAGCCGAAGTCGTAGAGCCCGCCGACTTTCGCGTAGGTCGAGCTCACCACCACCGCGCCCTCGTCGTAGAACATCTTCCAGAAGTCGCGGAAGCTGGTCCAGTTCGGCGGCCCCTCGACCACGAGCCGGTATTTCTCGTCGGTGAGCTCTCCGTCCGGCGTGACCGGACCCTTCTTCTCGCGCACGCGCTGCTCGATCTCCTCGCGCAGCACCTGGTAGTAGCGCGTGCCCTCCGGCGTGCCGCGGAAGGCCGTGAAGATCGGGCCGATGTAATAGACCGCCCCGAAGTAGCCGTCGATCGGGGAGGGCCGGTTCTTGGCCGACTGGAGCACCGCGACGAGATCCTCCTCGGCCTTCTGCGACTCCTTCATGTACTGGCGCAGGCGGTCGATGTCGAACTTGACGCCCGACACGCGCTCGAGCGTCGGGATGACGTTCTCCTTGAGCTGCTTCACGACGTAGTCGCGCATGTTCGGCGCGATCTTGCCGTCGCCCTGGTAGGGCACGTGCAGCATGGTCGTCTCGCAGCCGTACTTGTGCCGGATCAGTTCGAACCACTTCATGAACGTGAAGCAGCCCGTGTAGGAGAGAAGCAGCACGTCGGGCGTCGGCAGCGGATCGCCCGTCGGGCCGACCTCGCCGCCCATCATCATCCCGAGGTCGGCCTTGACGTAGGTGCACACGTCCTCCGACTGGCCGTCGCGCTCGGCGTCCATGATGAACTTGCCGGATTTCTTGCGCATCCCGTTCTGGAGCGCGTTGGTCTCCGGCAGGCTACGCGCGAAGTCGAAGCACATGAGCAGCTCGTTCAGGTTGCCCGGGACGAAGGTCGCCGACACCTTGCGGTTCTGCTCGCGCGCTCTCGCGAGCTCCATGTAGTTCTTGTTGATGAGCTCCTTCTGGAGCCACATCGCGTCCTCTTTCTGGAC
>JALOSW010000012.1 GCA_025458245.1 Burkholderiales bacterium | reverse complement strand
GGGCTACCAGGTGGTCACTGCCGAGAACGGCGAGGAAGGCGTCGCGAAGTCGAAGAGCGAGATGCCCGACCTCATCCTGATGGACGTGGTGATGCCGGGGCTCTCGGGCTTTCAGGCGACCCGCACGATCACCAAGGACGAAGCGACCAAGCACATCCCGGTGATCATGTGCACCACCAAGAACCAGGAGACCGACAAGATCTGGGGCATGCGCCAGGGCGCGCTCGACTACCTGGTGAAGCCGGTCGACCCGCAGCAGCTCCTGTCGAAAATCGCGTCGCTCGGCTGAGCGCCGCGAAACCCGGCATCCGCAAGAGCTAGCCCATGGCGCGTAAGGTCAGCCTCCGCGAGTTCCAGCAGGCGCTGGTGCGCCGCCTGTCGGAGGCGGCCACGTCGGCCGCCCCGTCGGCGCGTCTCGGCATCCAGTCGGGCGGGGACTACTGGCTCGTGCGCCTCGAGGAGGCGGGCGAGGTGATTCCGGTGCCGCGCCTCACGCCGGTTCCGCTCACGCGCCGCTGGTTCCGCGGACTCGCGAACATCCGCGGCAATCTCTACAGCGTCATCGACTACGCGCTCTTCTGCGGCGGCGAGCCGACGCACGAGACGCCCGATTGCCGGCTGCTCCTCGTGTCGGACCGCTACCACATGAACGCGGCGTTGCTCGTGTCGAAGATGCTCGGCCTGCGCAACGTCCAGGGCTTCGAGACGCAGCCGGCCGCCGAGGGCGATCGGCCGTGGGCGTCGGGCCGCTTCGTGGATCCGGAAGGTCGCGCCTGGCGCGAGCTCAGCATGAGCGACCTCGTCTACAACAACGACTTCCTCGAGGCGGGCGCATAGCCCGACCCTCGAATCAAGCACGCGAGTTGGGGAGAAAGTCCAGATGGCCATCAAGATGCCCGCACTGAACATCGGCTTCGGCAAATCGAAGCCCGCCTTCAAGGCGCCCGCGAAGCCGCCGCTCAAGGTTCAGCAGCCGGCGACGGTGGCCGGCGGCGCGGCCGCGCCGGCCGCGAAGAAGCCGCGCGGCGAGGGCGGACTCTTCGCCGGCATGCCGGTCGTGCGCCAGCTGCAGGTGCTCGGCGCCGCGTTCCTCTTCTTCGTCGCGGTGATCGCGCTGATGGTGTTCGTCGACGCGCAGACGGCGACTCGCGGCACCGCCTACGTGCAGGCGGCGGGCGACATGCGGACGCTCTCGCAGCAGCTCGCCAAGAGCGCGCAGCAGGGCCTGCAGGGCAACCCGGCGGCGTTCGGCGAGCTGAAGAGCTCGCGCGACCGCTTCGCCGAGCTTCTCGAGACCCTGCGCAAGGGCGGCCAGATCGGCGACGTCGCCGTGCCCCCGGTGAGCGAGGCGATCACGCCGATTCTCGACAAGACCGCCAAGCTCTGGGAGAAGACCGAGAAGGACGCGACCCTGGTTCTGAACCAGCAGAAGAACCTGGTCGCGCTCGGCACGGCAGTGAAGCAGATCAACGCGAACAACCCGGCGCTGCTCGACCTCGCGGAGCAGGTCTCGGCCCTGAAGCTGCAGACGCAGTCCGGCGCGCGCGAGATCTCGGCCGCCGGCGAGCTCGTCATGCTGACGCAGCGCATGGCGAAGAACGCCAACGCGCTGCTCGCCGCCGACACGGTCGACCCGGAAACCTCGTTCCTGCTCGGCAAGGACACGAACACCTTCCGTCAGACGCTGCAAGCCCTGATGAAGGGCAGCGAGCAGCTGCGCCTGCGCGCCGCGACCGACCCCGAGACCCTGGACACGCTGGTTCGCCTCGAAGGCGCCTACAAGGAGTTCCAGACCTCGGTGTCGAGCATCCTCTCGAACATCCAGCCGCTGGTCGCCGCCAAGAACGCGGCGCGCTCCGTGGCGGGCGATTCCGACAAGCTGCTCGCGACCACCACCGAGCTTTCCACCGCGTTCAACGTCGAGCTCGAGAGCCGCGCGTGGAACTTCATCGTCATCGCAGTCTTCTCGCTGCTCGCGGCCGCCACCGTCGCGCTCGGCATCGTGGTGTTCCTCGGCGATGCCCGTCGGCGCCGGGAGGAGGCCGAGTCGTCGAAGGGCGAGGCCGAGCGCACCAACAAGCAGAACCAGGAGGCGATTCTCCGGCTGATGAACGAGATGGGCAGCCTCGCGGACGGCGACCTCACGGTGCGCGCGACGGTCACCGAGGACATCACCGGCGCGATCGCCGACTCGGTCAACTACACGATTGAAGAGCTGCGCGTCCTCGTCGGCCGCATCAACAGCGCGGCGGCGCAGGTCACGACCGCGACCGAGTCCGCGCAGCAGACCTCGGTCAAGCTCCTCCAGGCTGCCGAGAAGCAGTCGCGCGAGATTCAGGAAACGTCCTCGCAGGTTCTGAAGATGGCCCGCGCGATTAACGACGTGTCCGCGAGCGCTTCGCGGTCGGTGAGCGTCGCGCGCCAGTCGCTCTCGGCCGCGGAGAAGGGCACCGAGGCGGTGTCGAACTCGATCTCGGGCATGAACGAGATCCGCGACCAGATTCAGGACACCGCGAAGCGGATCAAGCGCCTCGGCGAGAGCTCGCAGGAGATCGGCGAGATCGTCGAGCTGATCTCGGACATTACCGAGCAGACGAACGTGCTGGCGCTGAACGCCGCGATCCAGGCGGCGAGCGCGGGCGAGGCGGGACGCGGCTTCACGGTCGTCGCGGAGGAGGTGCAGCGTCTCGCGGAACGCTCCGGCGAGGCGACCAAGCAGATCGCCGCGATCGTGAAGACGATTCAGACCGACACCCAGGACGCGGTGGCGGCGATGGAGAAATCGACGCAGGGCGTGGTCGAGGGCGCGAAGCTCTCCGACGCAGCGGGCCAGGCGCTCTCCGAGATCGGCGAGGTGTCGCGCCGCCTCGCACAGCTCATCGAGGAGATCTCGGTCACCGCGCAGACGCAGGCGCAGGCGGCCGGCACGGTTGCGACGTCCATGCAGGACATCCTGAACATCACCAAGCAGACCACCGAGGGCACCAAGCAGACCGCGGTGTCGATCGGCCAGCTCGCGCGCCTCGCGCAGGAACTCAAGGGTTCGGTGGCGAACTTCAAGATCTGATCAACGCTCGACGGGCTGCGCGCCCGCCTCGCGGCGGAGCGCGCTGAAACGACAACACCATGAGCCGCGCCAGCGACTTCGACATCGGTCCCCTGACCTGGGTCAAGGGGGAAATCGACCAGGCTCTCGAGCGATCCGCGGCGAGCCTGCGCGCGTACGCGGCGAACCCGGACGACGCCACGCAGGTCCGGTTCTCCCAGACGCACTTCCATCAGGCCCACGGCGCGCTTCAGATCGTCGGGCTCGACGGCGTCACGCGCCTCTCCGAGGAGCTCGAAGGGCTCCTGGGCGACGTGGAGAAATCGGGCAACCCGCCGACGCCGGCCGCACTCGCCGCGGCCGATGCGGCGTTCGCGGCGATCACCACCTACCTGGGCGGACTGCTCGCCGGCGAGCCGAACCAGCCGTTGCGCCTGTTCGGCGTCTACAAGGATCTGGTCGCCGCGCGCGGCAAGGACGCGCCGGACCCGGTGGATCTCTATTTCCCCGATCTTGCGCAGCGGCCCCCGCGCCGCGACCGGGCCCCCGTCCTGCTCGCCGCGGCCGACGGCGCGGCCTACTACAAGGAGCAGCGCGGGCGCTACCAGCGCGGGCTGCTCAAGTGGATCAAGAAGGATGCGAGCGGCGCGGAGGATATGCGCGCTGCGGTCGCTGCTGTCGAGGCGGCGCAGACCGCGCCGCAGGGCCGCGCATTCTGGTGGGTCGCGCTAGGGTTCTTCGACGCGCTCGTGGCGCGGGCGCTTCCCGACGATCCGCGTGTGGCGCGGCTCGCGAACCGCATCGAGCAGCAGATCAAGCGCCTGATGGAAGGCTCGGCCACCGTGTCCGAGCGTCTGATGCGCGAAGCGCTGTTCCAGGTGGCGCGGGCGCGGCCCGCGACGGAGCACCTGCGCGCGGTGCACGAGGTCTACGGTCTCGCAGGGTCGGTACCCGCGACGTTCGACCTCAAGCCGCAGGGCGAACGTGAGCAGCCGGCGCTTGCCGCGTTGCGCGAGCTCGTCGTGCAGGCGAAGACCGCCTGGAACAAGTACGCCTCGGGCCACGCGGGCAGCCTCACGTCGTTCGGCGAGCTGGCTGGCGCGATCAAGGCGCGCGCCGTGGATCTCGGCAACCGCGATCTCGTTTCGCTGACCGAAGGCGTCGCCGGCGTGGCGCAGTCTCTCGCGTCGAACCCGGAGCGGGCGAGCGACGCGGTGGCAATGGAAACGGCCACGACCCTGCTGCTCGTCGAGAACGCCGTCGAGAAGTTCGGCTCCCTCTCGCCCGAGTTCTCGCATCAGGCGCAGACGATGCGCTCGCGGCTCGACGCCTGCGCTCGCGGCGAGCCGCCGCCCGGCGCACCGCAGGTCGAGCTGCTCGACGAGATGTCGCGCCGTGCGCAGGAGCGGCTCCTCATGGCGCAGGTCGTCGCCGAGATCCAGGCGAATCTGCGCGCCATCGAGCAGTCGCTCGACGCGTTCTTCCGCGACCCGGCAAAGCGCGGCGAGCTGCCGGCCCTCGACCGGCCGGTCAAGCAGGTGCTCGGCGCGCTGACGATGCTGAACGAGGATCGCGCCGCCGGCGTGCTCGCCGACGCCGCGCAGCATATCGGCCGCTTCGCCGCGCCCGACTACGCGCCGGTGCAGGCCGACTTCGAGGCGATCGCCGGCGCGCTCTCCGGGCTGGGGTTCTATGTCGATGCGCTGCAGCACGGGCGCGCCGATTTCGACACGATGATGAAGCCGCTCGCGCCGGCGAAGCTCGCGCCGGTCGAGGAGGGCGAGGTCGCGGCCCCGCAGGCGACGGTCGAGGAGGAGCTGGCGCAGGCGAAGAAGCGCGCGCGGACGCTCTTCGATGCCTGGCGCGAGTCGCCGGGCGACGCCGGCCTGCGGGCCGAGCTCGAGCGCAGCCTCGCCGCGATCCAGAAAGACTCCACGCTCGTGGCCGACGCGGCGCTCGAGAAGCAGGCTGCCGGCGCGCTCGAGCTCTTCGCGCAGGACGGAATCGAACCGCTCGACGCGGCGCTGCAAAAGGCGATGTCCGCGATCACCGGCGCGCCGATCGTCGCGGCCGCGCCCTCGGCCGAGACGGCGAAGCTCGCGGAGTCGAGCACCGAGACGATCGACGCGGAACTGCTCGCGATCTTCCTCGAGGAGGCGACGGAGGTTCTCGACACCATCCGCTCGCATCTCGAAGCGGCGCGCGCGCAGCCCCAGTCGACCGAAACGCTGCGCACCATCCGCCGCGGGTTCCACACCCTCAAAGGCTCGGGCCGCATGGTGGGGCTCACGCGGCTCGGCGAGGCCGCCTGGGGCGTCGAGCAGGTGATGAATCGCTGGCTCGAGGAGGAGCGCGCGGCGACGCCCGACCTTTTCAAGCTGATCGGGTTCGCGCACGCCTACTTCGCGACCGGCGTCGCGCAGCTGAAGGCGGGCGGGGCGAGTCCCGACGAGCGGGAAGTCGTCGCCGCCGCGGAAAGACTGAAGCGCGACGAATCGCTTGCCGATCTTCCGGACGCGCCCGGAGTGGCCGCAGTTGCGCCCGCCCTCGCGGCGGCGCCTGTTGCCGCACCCGAGGCGCCGCGAGTGTCCCCGCCGGAGCCTGTTGCCGAGGCGGTGCCCGCCCTCGACTTCGCTCTGCCGGAGGCCGAAACGCCGGCCGAGCCGGCAGCGGAGACGCCGACCCTTGCGACCCTCGACCTGGGTCGGGGAGAGGACGCGCCGGCGCCGACCGCGACGGCCGAACCGACGCCCTCGCTCGACTTCGATTTCGCGTTACCCGAAACGGCCGCCGCGACGCCCACCCCGTCACCCGAGCCGGCCGCACTCGAACCGCTCGATTTCGCGGTGCCGGCGGCCGAAGCTCCCGAGGAGCCCGAACCCGTCGCCACCGCGCCGGCAGAGCCCGCCGAGGAAGTGGTGCGCGTGGGCGACGTCGAGCTCTCTCCCGCGCTCTACGGAATTTTCGTGGCCGAGGCGCATTCGCACCTCGCAACCTTGCGAGCCGGCGTCGCTGCGCTCGCAAGCGGCGAGCCCGTGTCGGAGCCTGTCTTGCGCGCCGCGCACACGCTCGCGGGGATCGCGGGGACGGTGCGCTTCGACGCCCTGCACCACCTGAGCCACGCGCTCGAGATCGCGCTCGGCCGCCACAAGGATCGCCCGCTCGCGAACGCCGCACGCCTGACGATCGCCGAAACCGTGGGCTCGATCGAAGTGATGGTCGCCGCGGCCGAACGCCGCGAACTGCCCGTTCCCGCGCCAGAGCTCGTTGCGCGTCTGGACACGCTCGACGTCGAGACGGCTCCCGCCGAGCCGGAGGCATTCTCGCTCTACGCGGCGAATCTCGACATGACCACTGCGGTCGCGGACGCACCCGCCGCACCGGCAGCCGTGTCGGAAGAGCAAGCCGTCGCCGAAGCGCTCGATTTCTCCGTGCCGCCGGCGCCGCCCGGACCCGTCGAAGCCATCGTCGTTCCGCTGCCGGTTCCGGAGCCGTCTGCGGAAGTCGCGCCTTCGCAGCCCCTTCCTGCCAACGTGGTCGTCTTCCCGCTCGCGGCGGAAGAACCGCCGCCTGCAGCGGCCGTTGAGGTCGAGGAGATCCCGGTCGAGCGCCGCCAGCGTCGGCTCGACGACGACATCGACCCGCAGCTCCTGCCGATCTTCCTGGAGGAAGCGAACGAGCTCGTGCCGTCGGTCGGCCAGACCCTGCGCGATTGGCGCGCGAACCCCGACAACCCGACGGTGGGACACGGGTTGCAGCGCCTGCTCCACACGCTGAAAGGCAGCGCCCGCATGTGCGGTGCGATGGCGCTCGGCGAGCTCACGCACGCGATGGAGACGAAGGTCGAGAACGCGATGGGGCTGAAGTCGCTGCCGTCGACGCTTTTCGACGAGCTCGAAGCGTCCTTCGACCGCATGGGCGTGCTGTACGACTACCTCCAGAACCCGGACAAGGCCAAGCGGGAGCGCGCCGCCGCCGCGGTGCAGGAGACCGTGCCCGCTGCGCCCGTCCCCGTGGAGCCCGCGGCGGAAGCGCAAGAAGCGGCCCCGATTCCCGTCGCGGCTGCGGCCGCGCCCGCCGCACCGGCGGCCGCGGTGCCGACGCCGGCGGAGATCGAGCAGAGCGCCGCGCGCGCGATGCTGCGGGTGCGCGCCGACATGATCGACCGGCTCGTGAACGAGGCGGGCGAGGTCGCGATCGCGCGCAGCCGCATCGAGGGCGAGATGCGCGCGCTGAAGGGTGCGCTCGCCGACCTCACCGAGAACGTGGGCAGGCTGCGCGGGCAGCTGCGCGAGATCGAGATCCAGGCCGAATCGCAGATGCAGTCGCGGTTCTCGCAGACGCACGAGTTCGAAACGTCGTTCGACCCGCTCGAGTTCGACCGCTTCACGCGCTTCCAGGAAATCACGCGCATGATGGCCGAGAGCGTGAACGACGTGCAGACGGTCCACCAGACCATCATCAAGACGCTCGACGAGACCGACGCCGCGCTGTCGGCGCAGGGCCGACTGAACCGCGAGCTGCAGCAGAACCTCATGCGCATCCGCATGGTGCCGTTCCAGAGCGTGTCGGAGCGTCTCTACCGGATCGTCCGGCTAGCGGCCAAGGATCTCGACAAGCGCGCCGTGCTCGATATCCGCGGCGGCCAGGTCGAACTCGACCGGTCGGTGCTGGAGCGCATCACCGCGCCGTTCGAGCACCTGCTGCGCAACTCGGTCGCGCACGGCATCGAGCCGCCGGCTGAGCGCATCGCTCGGGGCAAGCCCGAACTCGGTGAGATCCGCATCGAGCTGCGCCAGGAAGGCAACGAAGTCATGCTCGCGGTGAGCGACGACGGCGCCGGCATCGACATCGACCGCGTGCGCGAGAAGGCGATCGCGCTCGGGCTCATGGCGCCCGATGCGCCGATCTCCGACCACGACGTCGCGGAGTTCATCTTCCACCCGGGCTTCTCGACCGTCACTGAAGTCAGCCAGATCGCCGGCCGCGGCGTCGGCATGGACGTGGTGCGCAGCGAGGTGCAGGCGCTCGGCGGCCGCGTCGAGACCGCGACCGAGCGCGGCAAGGGCTCGCGCTTCACGATCTATCTCCCGCTCACGCTCGCGGTCACGCAGGCCGTGCTGGTGCGCGCCGGCGGCGGCACGTACGCGATCCCGGCGGCCGTCATCGAGCAGGTGCGGCACTTCAAGGACGCGGAGCTCGCCGAGGCGCGCGCGAGCGGCGTGGCGAGCTGGCAGGACCGCCGCTACCCGTTCCGATACCTCCCGCGCGTGCTCGGCGATGCGGAGTTCGTTGCCGAGCCGCGACGCTTCACGCCGGTTCTGTTCGCCAAGAGCGGTGCCAACGGCATCGCGATGCAGATCGACGAAGTGATCGGCAACCAGGAAATCGTGGTCAAGAACGCGGGGCCGCTGCTCTCGCGCATCGCCGGCATCACCGGCGCCACGGTGCTCGGCTCCGGCGAGATCCTCCTGATCATCAACCCCGTTATCCTCGGCCAGCGCGAAGCGGTGGCCGACCGCGTGCCCGTGGCGCCGCAGCCGGCCGAGCCCGAGGCAGGGCCGCCGACGGTGATGATCGTCGACGACTCGCTCACGGTGCGCAAGATCACCGGGCGGCTGCTCGCGCGCGAAGGCTACAACGTGCTCGCCGCGAAGGACGGGGTCGACGCGATGGAGCAGCTCCAGGAGCACATTCCCGACGTCATGCTGGTCGACATCGAGATGCCGCGCATGGACGGCTTCGACCTGGCGCGCAACGTCCGCGGCGACCGGCGCCTGCGCAAGATTCCGATCATCATGATCACCTCGCGCACCGCGGAGAAGCACCGGACGGTCGCGAAGGAGATCGGCGTCGACGTGTTCCTCGGCAAGCCCTACCAGGAAGAGGAACTGATCGCCCACATCGCGAACTTCGTGAAGGCGAAGCAGGAAGAGGTGGTCTGACGGCAGGATTCGGGATCCGGGATCCGGGATTCAGGATCCAGGATTCAGGGTTCAGGATCCAGGATTCGGGGTTCGCGATCGGCGGCTCGGTCGCCAGCTCTCAATCCGCGGCGCCGCGCCCCGCGGCGCGCTTGTATCTCTCCAGGGTCAGCTTGCGTGCCCAGTCGTGGTCGACCACGGGCGCGGGATAGTCGCGGCCGATCGTGACGCCGCATGCCTGCTGCGCCGCGGGCGGCATCATCCACGGCGCGTGGATGTGCTCGGGCGGCAGGTTCGCGAGTTCCGGGACGTACCTGCGGATGAACCTGCCTTCCGGATCGAACTTCTGCGACTGGGTGATCGGGTTGAAGATCCGGAAATAGGGCTGCGCATCGCAGCCGGTCGACGCGGCCCACTGCCAGCCGCCGTTGTTGGCGGCAAGGTCGAAGTCGAGCAGCCGGTCGGCGAAATACCGCTCGCCCCGGCGCCAGTCGACGTGCAGGTCCTTCACGAGGAACGACGCGGCGATCATGCGCAGCCGGTTGTGCATGTAGCCCGTCGCGTTGATCTGCCGCATCGCTGCGTCGACGATCGGATAGCCGGTGCGGCCATCGCACCACGCCTGCCACTTCGCCTCGTCGTTGTCGAACGCGACATGCTCGTACTCGCGCCTGAACGCGTGGCCCGCGACGTGCGGGTGATGATGCAGGATCTGGAAGTAGAAATCGCGCCAGATGAGCTCCGAGAGCCATGTCATCGCGCCTTCGCTCGCCGCCGCGTGGGCCTCGCGCGCCAGCCTGCGCACGGAGATCGTCCCGAATCGCAGGTGCGGCGAGAGATACGAGGGGCCCTTCACGGCGGGAAAGTCGCGCCGCTCGCGATAGGCGTCCATTCGCTTCCGGAAATCCTCGAACAGGCGCTCTGCTCCGGACATGCCGGTCGCGACGCCCAGGCCGCGCAAGTCCGTTTCGCGAAAGCCGAGCTCGGCGAGGCTCGGCATCGTCGCTGCGGACGGCTTCGCGAGGGCGCCGGCGTGCGCGGCGATCGGGTAACTCCGGAGGTGGAACGCATCGACCTTCTTCAGCCATGCATTCTTGTAGGGCGTGAACACCGAGAAAGGTCGACCCGCCTGCGTGAGTATCTCGTCGGCGTCGAAGATCGCCTGGTCCTTGAACGCATGGAAGGCGATGTTCGAAGCCGCGAGCGAGCGCGCGACCGCGGTGTCCCGATCGCGGGCGGCGGGCTCGTAGTCGCGGTTCACGAACACGGCCTGCGCGCCGAGCCGGGTCGCGAGCCGCGGAATCTCGTCGCGCGCCCGGCCGTGCAGGACGACGAGGCCGCCGCCCAGAGTGCGCAGCGCTCTGTCGAGCTCGACGATCGCGTGCCAGATGAACTCGACCCGCCGGTCTTCGCGCGAAGGCAACGCGTCGAGGATCTCGGTGTCGAAGCAGAACGCGCAGAACACGCGCCGCGCGCCGCGGAGGGCGTGATAGAGCGCGGCATGGTCGTCGGCGCGCAGGTCGCGGCGGAACCAGACGAGCGCGGTTTCATGTTGCAAGGGCATTGCCGGAAGGCCTCCGAGGCGCTGCGGTACGGGAGCCGGACCGCGGGGCCGAGTGTAAAATGCTCCGCATGTCGAGCGTCAACCTGACGAATCATTTCCTGATCGCCATGCCGAACATGGTCGATCCGAACTTCGCCAAGACGTTGACGTTCATCTGCGAGCACAATGACCAGGGGGCGCTCGGGGTGGTCGTGAACCGCCCCATCGACATGACCCTGGGCGCGCTCTTCGAGCGGCTCGACCTGCAGCTCGAGATCCCGGGACTCGTCGATTCGCCGGTCTACTTCGGCGGCCCGGTGCAGACCGACCGCGGCTTCGTGCTGCATACGCCGGTCGGGGGATGGAGCTCGTCGCTGCCCGTGCGCAACGACGTCGCGCTCACCACCTCGAAGGACATTCTCGAAGCCGTCGCCGCGGGCACGGGACCGGCAAAGCTCATGCTCGCCCTCGGCTACGCCGGCTGGTCCGCAGGCCAGCTCGAGCACGAGCTTTCGCAGAACGCCTGGCTCACCGTCGAGGCTGAATCGGCCATTCTCTTCGACCTGCCGCCCGTCGAGCGGCTGCCTGCCGCGATGGAGCTGCTCGGCATCAATTTCGCGACGCTCCAGGACGGGGCGGGGCATGCCTGAGGCGGCGATTCATGAGCCCCGCGCCGTGAGTCCTGCGAAAGACGCTGCGTCGGCGCCCGGCCCCCGCACCGCCGCGCGCGGCACGCTGCTCGCCTTCGACTTCGGCGAGCGTTTCGTCGGGGTCGCCGTGGGTGACACCGACACCGGCATCGCGCATCCGCTCGAGACCATCGATGCCGAAGCGTCCGCGGCGCGATTCGCGGCGATCGCGAAGCTGGTCGCCGATTGGCAACCCGTCCGGCTCGTCGTGGGGCTCCCGCTTTCGCTCGACGGCGAGGAGCACGAGCTCACGCGCCGCGCCCGCCGGTTCGCGCGCCAGCTCGAGGGCCGCTTCGGGCTGACGGCAGTGCTTGCCGACGAGCGACTCTCTTCCGCCGACGCCGCGGCGCGCCTGCGCGAGGCCGGCCGCGGCGGGCGGCGCAACAAGGACCTCGTCCACCCGGTCGCGGCGCAGATCATCCTTCAGGCCTATCTCGATGAATCCGGTGCTGCCTGACGCCGAAGCGCTGGTCGGGGAACTGGTTCGCCAGCTCGCGCCGCGCGTCACCCCCGAGACGGGCATGATCGGCATTTTCACCGGCGGCGTCTGGCTCGCGCAGCGGCTGCACCGGGAACTCGGCGTCGCGCTGCCGCTCGGCTCGATCGACATCTCGTTCTATCGCGACGACTACGCGAAATCGGGGCTGCATGCGAGCGTGAAGCCCTCGCAGATCCCGTTCGACGTGGACGGGCGCCACGTCCTGCTCGTCGACGACGTCCTCTACACCGGGCGCACGGTGCGCGGCGCGCTCAACGAGATCTTCGACTACGGCCGTCCGGCATCGGTGAGCCTGGTCGTGCTCGCGGACCGCGGCGGCCGCGAGCTGCCGATCGCGGCGCAGCATGTCGGCGCGCACGTGACCGTGCCCGAGGGCAGCATGCTGGTGCTCTCGCGATCCGACGGCGGCGTCCTCACCCTGCAGCTGGAGCGCAATGCGTAACCCGCAGCTGAACGCGAAAGGCGAGTTGCGGCACCTTCTCACGATCGAGGGGCTGCCGCGGGAGATCCTTCTCCAGATCCTCGACACGGCCAAGTCTTTCCTCGGCGTCACCGAGCGCGAGGTGAAGAAGGTTCCGCTCCTGCGCGGCAAGAGCGTGTTCAACCTGTTCTTCGAGCCCTCGACACGCACGCGCACCACCTTCGAGATCGCCGCGAAGCGGCTTTCAGCCGATGTCGTCAACCTCGCGATATCGACGTCGTCGCAGACGAAGGGCGAGACGCTGCTCGACACCGTGGACAACCTCTCCGCGATGCACGCAGACA
This sequence comes from Burkholderiales bacterium, assembly GCA_025458245.1. Lineage (GTDB taxonomy): Bacteria > Pseudomonadota > Gammaproteobacteria > Burkholderiales > SG8-39 > JAOAEA01. The sequence continues at coordinate 15,923 of JALOSW010000012.1, read as the reverse complement.
TGTTCGTCGTCCGGCACGCGTCGAGCGGCGCGCCGTTTCTCATCGCGGGCCACGTGAAGCCTCACGTGCACGTCGTGAATGCGGGTGACGGCCGGCACGCGCACCCCACCCAGGGCCTGCTCGACGCGTACACCATTCGGCATTACAAGCAGGACTTCACGCGGCTCTCGGTGGCGATCGTCGGCGACATCCTGCATTCGCGGGTCGCCCGCTCGCTCATTCACGCGCTCACCACTCTCGGCACGCCCGACGTGCGCGTGATCGGGCCGCAGACCCTGCTGCCGACGGGGGTCGAGCGGCTGGGCGTGAGCGTGCACCACGACATGGCCGCGGGGCTGCGCGATGTCGACGTGATCGTGATGCTGCGGCTGCAGAACGAGCGCATGCGCGGTCCGCTGCTTCCCTCGGCGGGCGAGTTCTTCAAGGCGTACGGCCTCACGCCCGAGAAGCTTGCGCTCGCGAAGCCCGACGCGATCGTGATGCACCCCGGCCCGATGAACCGCGGTGTCGAGATCGACTCGTCGGTGGCCGACGGCGCGCAGGCGGTGATCCTGCCGCAAGTCACCTTCGGCATCGCCGTGCGCATGGCGGTGATGTCTATCCTCGCGGGGGCGAGCGCTTGAAATACTTCAACGCAGAGGACGCAGAGCGCGCAGCGGGCCGCAGAGCAGCAAAGTCCGATGCCGCGAACGGCCTTGGGGGCATCGCTTGGAGTCGCTGCCCGCGCCAGCGCACGGACGTTACAGGCGTTTCACCGCGGTCCTCTGCGCCCTATGCGTTGAATCTTTTGCCATGAAGATCCACATCAAAGGCGGACGCCTGGTCGATCCCCGGCACGGGCTGGATGCGCCGCGCGATCTCTTCATCGCCGCCGGCCGCATCGTGGGCATCGGCGCGGCGCCCGACGGCTTCAGCGCGAACCGCGTGATCGACGCACGCGGGCTGGTGGTCGCGCCGGGCATCGTCGATCTCGCCGCCCGGCTGCGGGAGCCGGGATTCGAGCACAAGGCCACGCTCGAATCGGAGATGCGCGCGGCGGTCGCCGGCGGCGTGACGACGCTCGTCGTCCCGCCCGACACCGATCCGCCGCTCGATGAGCCCGGACTCGTCGAGATGCTCAAGCATCGCGCCAAGAGTCTCAATCTCGCGCACCTGCATCCGCTCGGCGCGCTCACCGCGCGCATGGAGGGCGAGCGGCTCGCCGAGCTTGCCGAGCTTCGCGACGCGGGCTGCGTCGCCTTCTCGCAGGCGAATGCGCCGCTCCCGGGAACGGAAGTGCTGTGGCGCGCGCTGCAGTACGCCGCGACGTTCGGGTACGGCGTCTGGCTGCAGCCTCAGGATCCGTCGCTCGCGCGCGGCGGCGTGGCGCACGACGGCGAGGTCGCGACGCGCCTCGGTCTCGGCGGCATCCCGTCGTTCGCCGAGACGATCGCGCTCGCGACCGTACTCTCGCTCGTGCGCATCACCGGGACGCGCGTCCACTTCTGCCGGCTGTCGACCGCGGAGGGCGTCGCGATGGTGCGCGCGGCCAAGCGCGAGGGCTTGCCCGTCAGCGCCGACGTCGCCGCGAACCACGTGCACCTCTCCGACATCGACATCGGCTGGTTCGACGCGCATTTCCACCTCGTGCCGCCGCTGCGCTCGATCCGCGACCGCGACGCGTTGCGGGCCGGTCTCGCGGACGGCACGATCGACGCGATCTGCTCCGATCACACGCCGGTCGACGAGGACGCGAAGCTCCTGCCGTTCGCCGAGAGCGAGCCCGGTGCGGTCGGGCTCGAACTCCTGCTGCCGCTCACGCTGAAGTGGGCCGCCGACGCGAAAGTATCTCTGGTCGACGCGCTCGCGCGCATCACCAGCGATCCCGCGCGCGTGCTGCGCATCGGCACCGGGCACCTCGGCGCAGGCCAGGTGGCGGACGTGTGCGTGTTCGATCCGGCCGCGCACGTCCGGGTGACTCCTGAGTGGCTGAGGAGCCAGGGCAAGAACACGCCGTTCCTCGGCTACGAGCTTCCCGGCGCGGTGCGCTACACGCTCGTTGCCGGGCACGTCGTTCACGAAGCGCCCCTGGCCTGACGCGCGGCGGTCAGCCCTCGAGCAGCCGTGCCGGCTCGGCCGCGGGGTCGCTGACCGCGACCCGCTTCTCGCGCGCGAGCTCGCCCTTCACGACGCGCACTCGGGACTTCGCCACGCCGAGCCGCTCGGCGACGAAGGCTTCGAGCGCGGCGTTCGCTTTCCCCTCGACCGGCGGTGCGGCGACGCGCACCTTGAGCGCGGTGCCGTGCAATCCGGCGGCCGCGGTGCGCTTGGCGCCCGGCTGGACGTGGATCGCGAGCAGCCAACCGTCGGCCGTGCGGACGGCCCAGTCGGTCAAGCGAGGGCGCCCGCGATCAATCGGGGCAGGTTGTCGAGCACGATCAGCAGCACCTGCGCCACGAGAATCACGAAGAGCGGCGACAGGTCGATCGTGCCGATCGGCGGGATGAAGCGGCGGAAGACGTTGCAGAACGGGCGCGCGAGCGACTCGAACACGGCCGCCAGCGGATTGTAGGGAGCGACCCAGCTCATCACGACATTGACGAGCACGACGAAGATGAGGAGCTGCAGGCTGTCGCGCACGAGCTCGATGACCGTCTGCAGAAACAGACCGCCGATCCAGGGCCAGCCGCGCCCGACGATCGCGTAGAGCAAAGTGAGCATCAGGCCCTTCGCGATCAGCGCGACCACCAGCGTCGCGAGATCGTAGCCGCGGAATGCCGGGATCACGCGGCGCGCCGGGACGACAGCCCAATCCGTGAGCGCCATGACGAACTGCCCGACGGGGTTGCGGAACGGCGCGCGCAGCGCCTGCATCCAGAACCGCAGCAGCAGCACGAACACCAGGATCCCGAAGATCGCCCTGACCAGCAGCTGCCCGATGTCCACCAACATCCGCTACTCCCGACGTGCGCCGGACGCTCTCCGGCGGCACGAAGTTACCTCGAATCGCCCGCGCCGTCAGTCGGCACGTGCTGCCCTAGTCGCGGCCGAACTCGTCGCCCAGCTCGCGCGCCCGCTCGCTGGCGGCCTTGACCGCCCGCACGATCGCAGCCTGCACGTCGTCGGCGTTCATGGTTGCGAGCGCGCGCTCCGTCGTGCCGCCCTTCGACGTGACCCGCTCGCGCAGGACGCCTGGCGGCTCGCTCGAGCGTGCCGCCAGCTCGCCCGCGCCGCGGGCGGTCTCGATCGCGAGCGAGCGCGCCGTCTCCGGGGCGATCCCCAGCTCGCGCGCGGCCTGCTCGAGCGCTTCGATGAAATAGAAGAAGTACGCCGGGCCGCTCGCCGACACGGCGGTCACCGGATCGAGCAGCGCCTCGTTCTCGACCCACACGACCTTGCCGACGGCTTCGAGCAGCGTCTGCATCGCGTCGCGCGCCGCGACCGGCACGCCCGGCTCGGCGTAGAGCCCCGTGATTCCCAAGCCGACGAGCGCCGGCGTGTTCGGCATGCAGCGCGCGAGCGCGGGCCGACCGCCCAGCCAGCGCGCGAGATCGGCGAGCCGGATGCCTGCGGCGATCGATAGCACGGGGGTCGCGCCGACGAATCGGCCGGCTTCGCGCGCTGCTTCGCGCATCTGCTGCGGCTTCACGGCGAGCACGGCCAGGTCGCCGAACGGCGCCGCATCGGCGACGCGCTCGAACACCTGTACGCCGAACTGCTCGGAAAGCCGCGCGCGCGCCTCGTGCAGCAGCTCGACGACGCCGATCGACTGCGCCGGGAAGCCTTTGGCGATCATGCCGCCGATGAGTGCGGCCGCCATGTTGCCGCCGCCGACGAAAGTGATCTGCATCGAAGTGCTCGGTTTCACGCGGCAGGGTGGGGCATCGCAGCGCGGCCGCGTCTCCGCGTGCTGCCCGAAACGCGGGAGAGCGATGTCCGCGCTGTCGGTGTCATCTCAGTGTTTGCGCCGTTCGCCGAATATCGCGGTCCCGACCCGGACCATGGTCGCGCCCGCGGCGATCGCCGCCTCCAGGTCGCCCGTCATGCCCATCGAGAGCGTATCAAGAGCGAGGCCCTCCGCGCAGAGCGATTCCTTCAGCCTCCGTACCGACTCGAATCGCGCCTGCGCGAGCGCCATGTCCTCGGTCGGCTCCGGAATCGCCATCAGGCCGCGCAGCCGCAGGTTGGGGAGCCGCGCGACTGCGCGCGCGAGCGGTACGAGGTCGGCGGGCGCGACACCGCTCTTCGTCGCCTCCCCGGAGATGTTGACCTGCAGGAGCACGTCGAGCGGTCGGCGACCGGCCGGGCGCTGCGCCGACAGCCGCTCGGCGATCTTCAGCCGCTCGATCGACTGCACCCAGTCGAAATGCGCCGCGATCTCGCGCGTCTTGTTCGACTGGACCGGACCGATGAAATGCCACTCCAGGTCGAGATCCGCGAGCGCGGCGATCTTGCCGATCGCCTCCTGGACGTAGCTCTCGCCGAAGACGCGCTGGCCGGCTGCGCGTGCCGCGCGGAGGTCGTCTGCCGGGAACGTCTTGGAAACGGCCACGAGAACTATGTCACGCGGTTCGCGTCCCGCACGCTCGCAGGCCCCGCGGATGCGCGACTTTACGCCTTGCAGGTTGTCGGCGATTGTGTCCATAATCCGCGACGCCTAGACGAGACCAAAAAACCTTTTGAATACGAGGGGTTGCGTCTCAGACCTCGAAACCGGGACATATTTTATATGGACATCTCCGAACTGCTCGCCTTCGTCGTGAAGAACAAGGCGTCGGATCTCCACCTCTCGTCCGGTCTCCCTCCCATGATCCGTGTGCACGGCGACGTGCGGCGCATCAACCTGCCGCCGATGGAGCACAAGGACGTGCACGGGATGATCTACGACATCATGAACGATGCCCAGCGGAAGCAGTACGAGGAGCACCTCGAGTGCGACTTCTCGTTCGCGATCCCGGGCCTCGCGCGCTTCCGCGTCAACGCGTTCGTGCAGCAGCGCGGCGCGGCGGCGGTGATGCGGACCATTCCCTCGAAAGTGCTGTCGCTCGAGGAGCTGAACGCGCCCAAGATCTTCAAGGAGATCTCCGAGCAGCCGCGCGGCATCGTGCTCGTGACCGGTCCGACCGGCTCGGGCAAGTCGACGACCCTCGCCGGCATGATCAACCACATCAACGAAAACGACTACGGGCACATTCTCACCATCGAAGACCCGATCGAGTTCGTGCACGAGAGCAAGAAGTGCCTGATCAACCAGCGGGAGGTCGGTCCGCACACCCTCTCGTTCGCCAACGCGCTGCGCTCGGCGCTGCGCGAGGACCCGGACGTGATCCTGGTCGGCGAGATGCGCGACCTCGAGACCATCCGCCTCGCGCTCACCGGCGCGGAGACCGGCCACCTCGTGTTCGGCACGCTGCACACGAGTTCGGCCGCCAAGACCATCGACCGGATCGTCGACGTCTTCCCCGCCGCCGAAAAAGAGATGGTGCGCGCGATGCTGTCCGAGTCGCTGCGGGCCGTCATTTCGCAGACGCTGCTCAAGACCAAGGACGGCAGCGGCCGCGTCGCCGCGCACGAGATCATGATCGGCACGCCCGCGATCCGCAACCTCATCCGCGAGAACAAGATCGCGCAGATGTACTCCGCGATCCAGACCGGCCAGCAGTTCGGCATGCAGACGCTCGACCAGACGCTTCAGGAGCTGGTGAAGCGCAACGTCGTGTCGTCGGCCGAGGCGCGCATGAAGGCGCAGAACAAGGACAACTTCGCCGGGTAGCGTACCGCCGGCGCGGCACATCGCACAGACTCCGAGCACACGGGAGGCAGGCCATGGAGCGAGACCAGGCAACGAAGTTCATCAACGATCTCTTGCGCCTCATGGTGAGCAAGAAGGCGTCGGACCTATTCATCACGGTCGGTTTCCCGCCGGCGATCAAGCTCGACGGGCGCATGACGCCGGTCTCGCAGCAGCCGCTGTCGGCGCAGCACACGGCCGAGCTGGTGCGCTCGATCATGAACGACAAGCAGGCCGCCGAGTTCGAGGCCACCAAGGAGTGCAACTTCGCGATCAGCCCGTCGGGCATCGGCCGGTTCCGGGTGAACGCGTTCGTGCAGCAGGGCAACGTCGGCATGGTGCTGCGGACGATCAACGCGAAGATCCCGACCTTCGAGGACCTCGGCCTGCCGCCGGTGCTGAAGGACGTCGCGATGACCAAGCGCGGGCTGGTGATCATGGTCGGCGCGACCGGTTCGGGCAAGTCGACTTCGCTCGCAGCCATGATCGGCTACCGCAACGAGAACTCGTACGGGCACATCATCACCATCGAGGACCCGATCGAGTACGTGCACCCGCACCGGAACTGCCTGGTGACGCAGCGCGAGGTCGGCGTCGACACCGAGTCGTGGGAGGCGTCGCTGAAGAACACGCTGCGCCAGGCGCCCGACGTGATCATGATGGGCGAGATCCGCGACCGCGAAACCATGGACTACGCCGTGGCGTTCGCCGAAACCGGCCACCTGTGTCTGGCGACCCTGCACGCGAACAGCGCGAACCAGGCGCTCGACCGGATCATCAACTTCTTTCCCGAGGAGCGCCGGTCGCAGCTGCTGATGGACCTCTCGCTCAACCTGAAGGGCATGATCTCGCAGCGCCTGATTCCGCGTAAGGAAGGCAAGGGCCGCGTCGCCGCGATCGAGGTGATGCTCAACTCCCCGCTGATCGCCGACCTCATCTTCAAGGGCGAGGTGCACGAGATCAAGGAGATCATGAAGAAGTCGCGCGAGCTCGGCATGCAGACGTTCGACCAGCACCTGTTCGAGCTCTACGACACCGGCGTGATCACCTACGAAGACGCGCTGCGGAACGCCGACTCGGTGAACGACCTGCGCCTCGCGATCAAGCTGCACTCGAGCGAAGCGAAGAACCGCGACATCACGAAGGGCATCGATCACCTCAACATCGTCTGAGCGCCCCGCGCGAGCGAAGGACGCCCCGGGCCTCCCGGGGCGTTGTCGTTCCGATGACCCTGCCGCGTCCGGGGTTTGGCGCCGGCGGGATCATTTGACACGCGCGGCCTGCTCGCGTAGCTTCAGGGGGCAATCGACGGTTTGGCCTGCCTTTCGACCCCGCGTCCTGCGGGTTTCACGTCCTGAGACAACTTCCAAGTCATCGCGTTGTTCGGCTCGCGCACGCTCGCGCGGCCGAAGCTTTTCATCTACCGTTTTAGGAGGCGAGACATGTCGACCGTTACCGGTTCCGTGAAGTGGTTCAACAGCACCAAGGGCTTCGGCTTCATCCAGCGCGACGATGGCGCGAAAGACGTTTTCGTGCACATCAGCGCCGTCGAGAAGTCCGGCATGACGACGCTCGCCGAAGGGCAGCGCGTCAGCTTCGAGGTGAAGGTGGAGCGCGGCAAGCCTGCTGCGGCGAACCTCAAGGCGGCGTGACGACTGCCCGTCCGGCATTGCGCCGGGCCTGTGGGATCGAGCGAACGGCGGCCTGCGGGCCGCCGTTCGCATTTGGGGCCCCGCCCCGTCAGGCGTTCGCGACGCCGCTCCCCGCATCGGGGGGCACGCGCTCCCGGCGCATCGACCCGGCCACGATCCGGAATTCGAACAGCCGGCACTCCAGCGGGCCGTTGAAGAGCGGCGTCCGCCTCGACGCTTTCAGTCCGATCAACTTCGCCGCGTCGAGGTCGGCGGTGAAGAGATGGCACCGCCAGCCGGTGAAGCGAGACTTCAGCGCATCGCCCAGCCTCGGATAGAACGCCGCGAGCCGGTCTTTCTCTTCGAGCCGCACGCCGTAGGGCGGATTGGCGATCATCACGCCCCAGTGAGCGGGCGCGCGAAGGTCGAGCACGTCGCACTGCTTCAGCTCGACGAAATCGACCAGGCCGGCGGTTGCCAGCGCCTCGCGCGCGTTCGCAACCGCCGTACCCGACTTGTCGGCGCCGAACACCGGCAGTTTGCCGCGCGGCTTGACGCGGTTCTCGGCTGCGTCCCGCAGCCGCCTCCAGAGGGCCGCATCGAAGCCCGCGAGCCGCTCGAAGCCGAACTCGCGCCTGCCGCCGGGCGCGATGCCGAGCGCGATCTGCGCCGCCTCGACGAGGAACGTGCCGCCGCCGCACATCGGGTCCAGGAACGGCTCGACGCCGTCCCACCCCGAGAGCCGGATGATTCCCGCGGCAAGGTTCTCCTTGATCGGCGCCTCGCCCGCCCTTCCGCGGATGCCGCGCTTGAAGAGCGGCTCGCCCGAGGTGTCGAGATAGAGCGTCGCCGTCCGATCGTCGAGAAAGACGTGGATGCGGACATCCGGCGCGCGCGTGTCGACGTTCGGCCGCGCGTTCGTGTCCTTGCGAAACCGGTCGCACACCGCGTCCTTCACGCGCAGGGTGACGAAGTCGATGCTGCGCAGCGGCGCGCGGATCGCGGTGGTGTCGACGCGGATCGAGCGCCGCACGTCGAACCAGTCGCGCCAGCGCACGGAGAACGCCGCCTTGTAGATGTCGTCTTCGTTCCGGTAGGGCGACTCATGGATGCGCAGGAGCACCCGAGTCGCGACGCGGCTCTCCAGGTTCGCGCGGTAGCAGGTTGCGAGATCGCCCCGAAAGCGGACCCCGCCGGGGACAGGCTCGCACGCGGCGGCGCCGAGTGCGGCGAGTTCGTCGGCGAGCGCTGCCTCGAGGCCGCGCGGGCAGGGCGAGAAAAGGACGAACGGAGGAGAGGACACGATGACGATGTGAGCGATTGATGCCGAGGGACGCCTGCGTCGAACGCGCGCGGATGAGGTCAGTTCGCTCCGCCGACAAGGGTGCCGAGCCCCGGGAGCCACGGAATGTCCGTCTCGCCGACATCCTGCCCCAGCTGCCTGAGGAGCGTCGTCACCTGACCGCGATGATGGGTCTGGTGGTTGAAGAGCTGCGTCGCGACCACCCAGTGCGGCAGCCGGCGCGTGCGTCCGTCGATGCCGCTCTTCCATTCGAGCATCTGGCCGAGCCACTCCGGGCCGAGCGCATCGGCCCACGCGACGATGCGCGCATCGGTTGCCTCGCGCTCGCTGCGAAGCAGGGCGAACTCCGCGTGTATCGCTTCGTCGATGCGCGTCGCCGGCTTTGCGCCGCCGTCGAACCGCGACATCCACATCAGATCGCCCCAGAGAAGATGGTTCAGCGTCCCATGTACCGAGCGGAAGTACGCCCCCAGATCGCGTTTGCGCTCTTCGTCGGAAAGGCGCGCGGCGGCGGCGTACACCTTCGTGTTCATCCAGCGGTTGTACGCGGCCATGAGTCGGAACTGCATCGGGTCGGGCATGTCGCTTTCGTCTCCTACGCGACGCGCGGGCGTCGCACACGCTCGAGTCTAGTCAGACCGGCGGTGCCGCGCCAAGCGCTTTCGGGGCGGGACTCGGTCAGCGCGCTCGATCGCGCCGGTCCGGGGGTGCGACCGGCGAGTGAGGGCGCTTTGCTAGACTTGCCGAGGGGAGCGTCCGGAAGAACATGAGCGCCGCAGACAGCCGGGTCCGGCTGGAGGACCGCGAAGGCCGCGCGAGGCTGTGCCTCGAGGGGAACTGGCGCGTCACGTCGCTTCCGGCGATCGACGCGGCACTTGACGGGCTGAAGCCCGCGCGACGCGTCGAAGCGCTCGACGGCGCCGGGCTCGAGGCCCTGGATACGGCCGGCGCCCTGGCGCTGCTGCGCTTCGTCCAGTCGACCGGCGCCGATCCCGTCGAGACGCCGCGCGAGAACTTCAGTGCCAGGCACAGGCGGATTCTCGAAGTCGTCGCCGCCAGTCTGGAGCGAGTCGTTGCCGGCACGGAGACGCGCCGCCCGGGTGTCTTCGCCGGCATCGGGCGCCACGCCACGGAAATCGCCGGACTTCTTCTCGGCCACTTGAGCTATCTCGGCCTCACTGCCGCGGGCCTGTGGCACCTGCTCCTCAACCCGCGACGGCTGCGGGTCAAGGAGCTTGCCGCGCAGTTCGAGCAGGTCGGCATCAACGCGGTTCCGGTGGTCGCGCTGGTCACCTTCCTGATCGGCGTGGTGTTCGCCTACCTTCTCGGACTGCAGGCGGAGAAGTACGGCGCGAGCATTTTCGTCGTCGACGGCGTCGGGCTCGGCATGGCGCGCGAGTTCTCGCCCATCATCGTCGCGGTGATCGTCGCCGGCCGCTCCGGCGCGGCCTTCACGGCCCAGCTCGGCACGATGCGGCTCACCGAGGAGACCGACGCGATCCGCGTGCTCGGGCTCTCGCCGATGGACGTGCTCGTGATCCCGCGGCTGCTCGCGCTCATGGTCGCGCTGCCGCTGCTCGTCTTCGTGGGCAACATCATGGGCAACTTCGGCGCGATGTTCATGGCCGACACGATGCTCGGCATCACGCCGACGACCTATGTCGAGCGCCTGCAGACGGCGGTCCGGGCGAGGCACTACGTGGTCGGGCTCGTGAAGGCGCCCGTGTTCGCTTTCTTCATCTCCATCATCGCGATCCGCATGGGCATGACCGTGAGCCGCGATACGCGCTCGATCGGCATCAACACCACTTCGACGGTCGTGCAGAGCATCGTTTCCGTGATCCTGCTCGACGCCGTGTTCGCGGTCGTGTTCCAGAAGCTGGGCATCTGACGTGAATCCGATGCGGCGGCATCGCTTCTCCCGGCTTCGCGGAGCCGCTGCGCCCGCTCCCCGTGGGCAGAGCTGAATGGCCGCTGCCGACTCCATCCTCGAAGTCGAAGGCGTGGTGACCCGCTTCGGCGATCAGACCGTCCACGATGGCGTCTCGTTCACACTGAAGCGCGGCGAGCTGGTTGCGCTGATCGGCGGCAGCGGCACGGGGAAGTCCGTGCTGCTGCGCGAGATCGTCGGTCTGCAGCGGCCGACCGCCGGCGCGATCCGGCTGCTCGGCACGGACATCTGGAGCGCGAGCGCGGCGGAGCTCGCCGCCGTGCGCCGGCGCTTCGGCATGATGTTCCAGGACGGCGCGCTGTTCTCCTCGCTCGACGTCGCGCACAACGTCGCCACGCCGATCATCGAGCAGATGGACCTCGAGCCCGACGTCCTCTGGCCGCTCGTGCATCTGCGCATCGCGCTCGCCCAGCTCCCACCCGAGGCGGGCGCCAAGATGCCGAGCGAGCTTTCCGGCGGCATGCGCAAGCGAGCCGCGATCGCGCGCGCGCTCGCCCTCGAGCCCGAGATCATTTTCCTCGACGAGCCGGGCTCGGGGCTCGATCCGATCACCGCGCGGGCCTTCGACAAGCTGATGCGCTTCCTCGTCGACGATCTGGGCATCACGGTGTTCGTCGTCACGCACGATCTCGACACGCTGCTGACGGTGACCGACCGAGTGATCGTGCTCGCCAAGGGCAAGGTGCTCGCGGACGGCGCGGTCGAGGAGATCATGGGCGTCAGCGATCCGTGGGTGCAACAGTATTTCTCGATCCGTACAATGGTGGGCGGAGGCGCGAACAACTCCCATGGAACCTGAAGTCCGATATACCTATGTCGGCGCTGCGCTCGTCGTGCTGGTCGCGGCGCTCGTCGCCGGGTTCCTCTGGGTTACGGAGGCGGCGAAGCGCGACGCGTTTCGGACGTACACGATCTTCTTCCAGCGGCAGCCGCTCGACGGCCTGCAGATCGGCGGGGACGTCACCATGCGCGGCATCAAGGTCGGGCAGGTGATGGGCTACGAGCTCTCGCCGACCCAGATCAACCAGGTCCGGGTGACCGTCCGCATCGACCGCGACGCTCCCGTCGCCGACAACAGCTATGCCGTCGTCTCGCGCAACCTGGTCACCGGGCTGGCGCGGATCAGCGTCGTCACGCCGTTGCCGGCAGGGCCGCTGCTCACCACGGCGGTGCCCGGCGAGCGGTATCCGGTGATCAAGGAGGGCACCTCGGCGGCCGAGCAGCTGCAGGACGCCGCCAGCCGTGCCGCGGCGGCCGGCACGCTCGCCCTCGAGCGGGTGAACGAGCTGCTCGACGACAAGAACCGCAAGGCTTTCGCCGACACGCTCGCGAACATGCGCGACCTCACGGCCGGCCTCAACCAGCGGCTGGCCAGGATCGACGATGCCGTCACGACACTCATCAGAAGTGCGGACAACTTCGGGAAGTCGGGCGAGCGCATCGCGGCGTCGGTCGAGCGCGTGGCCGCCGACGTCGGCCCGCTCACCAAAGAAGGCGAGAGGACGCTCCGTGAAGTGACCGCCACGGTGGTGTCGATCCAGCGCGACGCGAATGCGCTCGCCCAGCAGCTCGAATCGGCGACGGGCAGTACCGCGCTCGAGCTGCGTGCGACCGCGCAGGAACTGCGCACGACCGCCGACCTGCTCGATCGAACGCTCGACCGTCTGCGCGACCCACGCGCCGTGATTTTCGGTCCGAACCCGGCCGCGATGGGTCCCGGCGAGGCGCTGCGATGAAGCGCGCTCTCGCTGCCGTTGTTTCGGTGCTGGCGCTCGGCGGGTGCGTCGGCGCGTCGTCCGTGCCGCCGCGCCAGTTTTTCGTGCTCGATGCGCCGGGTGCGGCTGCCGCGCCGCGCCCGACCGCACAGCTGAAGGCGACGCTCCTCGTCGCCGGCACCACCGTGGATTCTTTCTACGACGCCGACAGCCTCGTATTCAGCCGCGCTGCGGGCGAGCGCCAGTACTACCAGTTCGCGAGCTGGACGGAGCGGCCTGCCCGTCGCATCGCGTTCCTCGTGCAACGCCGCATCGAGGCGCGCGGCGGTTTCGCGAGCGTCGCGGGGTTGACTTCGGGCGTCAGCGGCGACCTGCTCCTCAATGTCGCTCTCGTCGACTTCTATCACGACACCGCCGGCGCGCCGAGCGTCGTGCGCGTTGCCATCGCGGCGGAGCTCGTGGATGCGCGCAACCGCGTGCTGCTCGGCCGGCGCGTGTTCACGGCGACGGCGCCGTTGCCGAGCGACGACGCGCGCGGCGCCGTCGCGGGCTTCGACCGCGCCACGGCAGAGGCGCTCGACCCGCTCGTCGCCTGGGTCGAGACGGCCGCGGCGGCGGCCGCGAAGCCCGCTCGCTGACCCAAGGCGCAGGAAAGCCTCGCGTGCGCGAGCGCGTCGATTATTCCGCCGAGATGCGCCGGCACAACTCGCCGGCGGTGCGAATCTTCTTTCTCGGGCTCGGCACGCTGTTCCTCGGCCTCGGCGTGGCCGGCGTGTTCCTGCCCGTGCTGCCGACGACGCCGTTCATCCTGCTCTCGGCCGGCTGCTACGCCCGAGCCTCGCCGCGCTTCTACAACTGGCTGATGAACCACCCGGTGTTCGGACCCACGGTGCGCGAGTGGCGCCAGCATCGCGCGATCCCGTACCGCACCAAGCTCTGGGCGATCACGCTCATGAGCCTCACGCTCGCGACGTCGATCGTGTTCTTCGTCAGGCCGCTGTGGCTGAAGGCCGCGCTCGCGCTGTTCGGCGTCGGGCTCGCCGTGTGGCTCTACCGCGTGCCCTCGCGCGACCGTCCCGCCCGTTGAGCGTGCCCGCCGCTAACGGGCGAGGGCACGAATCTCGTCGGATTCGATGATCCGCACGCCCGGCTGCGGGTCGCGCGCCGCCGTCACGAGCGCGTTCGCGACGTCGCGCGCCGCGACTGGCCTGTACTTCCCCGGAGCGAGGAAGCCGAAGCGCTTGGCGATCTCTTCGCCGAGGCGAAATTCGCGCCGCGCGCCGAGCAGCAGCGAGGGGCGCACGATGACGACGCTCGCGTAGCCGAGCGAGCGCACCGCGTCTTCCAACTCGCCCTTCACGCGGTTATAGAAGACCGGCGACTTCGCGCTGGCGCCGAGCGCCGAAACGAGCACGAACTGCTTCGCGCCGGCGGCGAGACCGAGGCGCGCAAGCGCGAGCGGATAGTCGTAGTCGACGCGCCGGAATGCTTCCTGCGAGCCGGCCGCCTTGATGGTCGTGCCGAGTGCGCAGACGATGGTGTCGACGTCGAGCGGCGGCGGGCGCTGCTCGAGCCTCTCGAAATCGACGACGCGCTGCTCGAGCTTGCGCTCCCCGGCGATCGCGCCCTCGAGCGGTCGGCGCACGATCGCGGCCACGCGCGAGAACGCGGGGTCGGCGAGGAGCAGGCGCAGCGCTTCGCCGCCGACCAGCCCGGTGGCGCCGGCGAGCGTCACGGACTTCTTGCGTGCCACGGCATGCCTCCTATGCAGCGCGAGCGCCGAGCGCGACCGAGAGAGCGATCAGCCATTGCCCGGCGAAGTAGGTCGCGAGGTTGAGGGCGCGGCCGGCCCGGAACGGCTTGCCGAACCGGTTGAGCGCGAGGATCGCGTCGGATGCGAGAAAGAGCGCGGCCCCGGTTGCCGCCAGAGCCGTGGCGGTCGAGGGCAAGGCGACCGCACGCGCCGCGGCGGTCCAAGTCATGACCACGATCACGATCACGTACACGGTGACGGGGATCGCGAGCCGCCCGAGGTTCGGCCACAGCATCCGGAGAATCACCGCTGCGACGAGCGCGACGGGCAGCAGGATCCACGGCGCGGTGCCGAGCGGCACGCCGACGGTGAACGCGGCGATGTACGCGATGTGCGCGAACAGGAAGGCGACGAGCCCGGCAATGAAGCGGTCGTGCGGCAGCATCAGGAAGACGTCGCCCGCGAGCGAGAACAGAAGCCCGACCACGATCGCCCATTGATAGCGCGGCTCGATGCCCGCGGCGGGCAGGCACGCGATCGCGAGGATCAGCGTCGTCGTGAGCGGCTTGAAGACGTACACCCGCCAGCGCGGGCCGCCGTACTCGGCCGGGATGTGCAGGAGCGCCGAGACGAGCGCGGCGACGCTCAGCGCGAGCAGGGTCGGAGTCATGATCGGGCGCGGCAGGTCGCCCCGATTGTACGTGCGAGCGATCGCTTTACACATCGGGTCCGCGCAGCCGAGAATCCGCGAGTCGATCGCCTGCTCGAGTGCCGATGCCGCCGACCTACGAAGATCCCGCAGAAGGACTCACGCTCCCGCCGGTTCGCGCGGTGCCGGTCACGCGGCCGTTTCGCTGGCTTGCGCTCGGCTGGCGCGACTTCAAGCAGGTGCCCTTCTGCAGCGGCTATCACGGTCTCGCCGTCGCCCTGGGCGGATTCGTGATCGTGTGGCTCGCCTTGCGTTACTGGCCGCTCCTGCCGGGCGCGGTATCGGGATTCCTGCTCGTCGGTCCCATTCTCGCCACCGGGCTCTATGCCCTCTCGCGCCGCATCGAAATGGGCGGAAAGGCGTCGCTCGCCGACGTGCGCGAGGCCTGGCGGCGCGGCACCAAGCCGCTCGTCATGATGGGGCTGCTGCTCGCCATCGCCGCGACGGCCTGGGTGCTGCTCTCGGCGGTGCTCGTCGCACTGTTCGTGCAGGTGTCGATCACCGGACTGCAGGACTTCCTGCGGCACATCGTGCTCTCGAAGGGGTCGCATCTCTTCACGGTCTGGGTGCTCGCCGGAGGCCTCGGCGCCGCGCTCGTTTTTGCGATCACAGTCGTCTCGGTGCCGCTTCTCCTCGACCGCGACATCGACATGCTTTCGGCGATCGCGACGAGCATCCGCGCCGTGGGCGACAACCCGATCGCGATGGCGCTCTGGGCCACGATCATCATGCTCGCGACCCTCTTCTCGATGGCGACGGGCATGCTCGGTTTCGTCGTCACGATTCCCGTGATCGGGCACGCGACCTGGCACGCCTATCGCGACGTGGTCGATGCGGAGTCCCTGCCGCTGCGCCGCTGAGGGCCGCAGGGCGAATCGCGCATGTTCGGCTTCACCGAAGAGCAGATTGCCGAGTTCGGGGTGACCTTCGGCCTCGGCGGCCTGATGGTCTTCATGCTCTTCATCATCTGGGACCTGGCGAAGAACTCGAAGGCCGGCCGGTTCGGCACCTTCATTCTCTTCTTCGTGCTCGCCTTCGGGATACTCGGCTTCGTCGCCAAGCAGGTCATCGCCTGGATCCTCGGGCTCTGA
>JALOSW010000093.1 GCA_025458245.1 Burkholderiales bacterium | reverse complement strand
GTCTGCTCGACACGGTGAAGTAGCGCTCCTGCGCCACACTCCCATCCCAACCTTCCCCCTGCCGCGCAGGGGGAAGGAGACAGTCTCGGAGAAGCGCCCGGCTCTCCCCGGTGAAGGGGGCAAGCAGCGGCACTTCCCTTCCCTTGGGCGAAGGGGGAGGGCTAGGGTGGGGGTCTCCTTTTCGAGCTGCCGTCGCCCCTTTCGTCGCGCCGCTTCGCATCCGCTGCGCCGCTGCACCGGCCCCATGGCAAAGTTCCGCCCGTGAACGAGTTTCTGTTCTTCCTCCGCAAAGCCGCGACCGCGCTCATGCTGCCGCCGGTCGGGCCGCTGCTCCTCTCCGTCGTCGGACTGCTGCTCTCGAGGCGCGCCCCGCGTCTCGGCCGCACGCTAGCGTGGACGGGTGTCCTCGCCCTGCTCGCGCTCTCGTTCCATCCCGTCGCCGATGCGCTGCTGGTGGCGGCTTCGCACACGGCGCCCCTCGATGCGAAAGAAGCCGCGAAGGCGCAGGCGATCGTGATCATCAGCGGCGGGGTGCGACGCGACGCGCCGGAGTACGGCGGCGACACGGTTGGCCGGCTCTCGCTCGAGCGCGTTCGCTACGGCGCGAAGGTGGCGAAGGAAACGGGCTTGCCCGTTCTCGTCACCGGCGGCGTGGTGCACGAAGGCCGGCCCGAAGCCGAGCTCATGAAGGAAGCGCTGGAGCGCGAGTTCGCCGTCCCCGTGCGCTGGACCGAGATCGAGTCACGCAATACTCGCGAGAACGCGCAGCGTTCGGCGGCGATGCTGCGCGCTGCCGGCGTGACGCGAATCGTGCTCGTTGCGCATGCCTTCGACATCCCGAGAGCGCGCGGAGAGTTCGAGGCCGCGGGGCTCGCGGTGGTCCCCGCGCCGACGCTCATTCCGGATCTGCGCTTCGAGTGGCCGCGGAGCCTCGTTCCCGGCATGAGCGCGCTCCTCGGCAGCTATTACGCGCTGTACGAGCTGCTCGGCGATTTCGTGCGGCGAATCGGGTTGTAGCGCGCCGCTTCCCCTCTGGGCAGGGGTAAATCCAGGGTCAGGGTGCGGCTCCTGCCGCTAGTGGATCAGCGCCTGCACCACGAGCCACACGATGAGCGTGGCGCCGGCCGCGTGCACGATCCATGAGGTGAGCGCCGAATCGGCGGCCGGCATCGGCCGATCGGTACCGACGAACCCGTGCGGCGCCCGGCCGATCGACCGCAGCAGCCACGCCGCGCCGAGCACGAGCGCGAACAGCGCGACCGATGCGATGGTGTAGGCGGCGAGGAAAAGGAGGAGCCCGAGGAAAATCTGGAGAAAGAGCGGCTGTGCGCCACCCCACGCGATCCAAGCGCTTATGGTCTCCACCGTCCCCTCCCAAAGACGAGTTGGTATTTCATAGCAACTTCTGAGCGAATTGCAACAAGATTTTGACAACCCTTCGATTTTCTTGACCGCGCTCAAGATTTCGGGGACGGGTGGGGCGCATGCTGCGTCGGACTCGGTTTCGGGATCGAGATTCCCGTGGCCGGCGCCGCGGCCCCGACTCCGACTCCGATTTTGACGAGTCCTCGCGGGTGACCTAAGCTTTCCGCCGACAGCCGACAGCCGACAGCCGACAGCCGACAGCCGATGTTCCGCACGCTCCGCACGCATCGTCGCCTCTACGCGATTTTCGCGATCGCGGCGCTCCTGTTCGCGCGCGGGGCGGTAGCGGCGCACGC
Source organism: Burkholderiales bacterium (assembly GCA_025458245.1). GTDB lineage: Bacteria > Pseudomonadota > Gammaproteobacteria > Burkholderiales > SG8-39 > JAOAEA01. The sequence continues at coordinate 7,385 of JALOSW010000093.1, read as the reverse complement.
CTGCGCCGTCGACGACGTTGCGCGCCCGATGCATGCGGTCGCACCGGCTATGCAGTTGGATGCCTCCGCGCATCACCACTGCGAGCACGTCGAAGACGTCGTCGACACCTCGGCGGTGTGCCACGCTTCGTGTCTCCACGACGTGCAGGCGGCCGACCCCGCGAAGCACCCCGTTGCGGCGGTGGACGCGCCCGTGCTCCTCACGCTGTCGCTCGCCGCCGCCCCCGCGCCGGTGACCCGGTTCGTCCGCGAGCGCTTCCTCCTCGCGGGCCGGGCGGAACCGCCGCCGCTCGTACGGCACTGCTCCCTGCTTCTATAGACCTCGCGTGAAACGGCGCGGCCCATCCCGGGTCGCGTGATGTTCGTTTCCTGCGCGGAGGTCTCATGCCAGCAACTCGCTCTCGGCGCGCCCGCTCGCGGTGCGCTCGCTTCGTTCCGATCCTCGCTCTCGTCGCGGCGTCGGCTGCATCCGCCCAGGTGCGTGCGCCGCTCACCATGGATGCGGCGATCGCCGCAGCGGAGCAGAGCTCGCCGCGCATCGCGGCGCAGCGGGCGGCGGTCGACGCGGCCGGCGCGATCGTCGAACGCGCCGGCGCGCTTCCCGATCCGCGCCTGCGCTTCGGCATCGACAACCTGCCGATCACCGGCCCGGATGCCTGGCGCTACGACGCCGACTTCATGACCATGCGGCGCATCGGCGTCATGCAGGAGGTGCCCTCCGGCGACAAGCGCGAGCGGCGTGTCGAGCGCGCCGCCGCCGAGCGGCAGTTCGAGCAGGCGAGCCTAGTCGCCGATCGCGCGAAGCTGCGGCGCGACGTCGCGGTCGCGTGGTTCGAGTATTTCCACGCCGAGCAGTCGCGGCAGGTGCTGGTCGACCTCGACAAGACCTACGCGCTCGAGCGCGACACCGTGAACGCGTCGATCGCCGGCGGCCGCGCGAGCCCCGCAGAGGCGTTCGCCGTGCGCGGCGCGATCGAGATGGCGCGCGATCGCCTCGTCGAGCAGGAGCGCATGGTTGCCCGGTTCCGCATCGCGCTCTCGGCGTTTACCGGCCGGGAAGCGGCAGAGAGGCCGATCGGCGCGGCCCCCGACACCGCGAAGCTGCCGCTCGCTCCCGACAAGCTGCTCGCGGAACTGGAAGCGCATCCCGCGCTGCGGCCGTTCAACGAACGCGAAGCGCTGGCGCAGGCCGACGTGAAGCTCGCCGAGGCGTCGCGCAAGCCCGATTGGGCGGTCGAGCTCCTCTACGGTCAGCGGGAGCCGAACTTCTCGAACATGATCACGCTCATGGTGAGCGTCGATCTGCCGATCTTCCAGTCGGGCCGGCAGGACCGCGACGTCGCCCAGCGCATCGCACAGGTCGACCAGGCGCGCGCGCAGCTCGAACAGGCGCGGCGCGACTACGAGGCGCAGGTGCGCACCTTCGTGCTCGACTGGGAAGTCGCGCACTCGCGTGTGGAACGGTTCGAGAAGTCGATCATCCCGCTCGCCCGCGAGCGCGTCGATGCGTCGCTCGCCGCATACAAGGGCGGGACGGGAACGCTCGCGATGGTGCTCGAGGCGCAGCGTGCGCTGGCCGAAGCGAATCTCGGCCGTCACAACGCGCTGCTCGAGCGCGGCAAGGCGTGGTCCAACCTCAACTACCTGCTCCTGCAGGAGAGCGCGTCATGAAGACCTTCCCCGCGTTCTTAACGGGAATCGTGCTGCTCGCGCTCGGCGCGGCGGGCGGCTACTGGTATGCGAGCTCGCGGATGCACCTGCCCGCGTCGGTGCCGACGGCGCCTGTCGCCGACGCGGCGAAAGCGGACGGAGCAACAGCCGACGCTTCGGGCCGCAAGATCCTCTATTGGTACGACCCGATGGTGCCGCAGCACCGCTTCGACAAGCCGGGCAAGTCGCCCTTCATGGACATGGATCTCGTGCCGCGCTACGCGGACGAGGCGGACGGCGGGTCGGTCACCATCAACCCCCGCGTCGTCCAGAATCTCGGCGTGCGCACCGTCGAGGCGAAGACCGGTACGCTCGATCGCCGCGTGGAGGCGGTGGGCGCGGTCGGCTGGAACGACCGCGCGGTGGTGGTGCTGCAGGCGCGCACGCCGGGCTTCGTCGAGAAGCTCTACGCCCGCGCGCCGCTCGACCCGGTGGAGAAAGGCGCGCCGCTCGTCGTGCTCCACGCGCCCGAGTGGGCCGCGGCGCAGGAGGAGTATCTGGCGCTGCTCAGGTCCGACGCGCCTGGCGCTGCGGATCTCCGCCCGCACGCGCGTGAGCGCTTGCTGCGGCTCGGCATGTCGGCGGACGACATCGCGGCGCTCGAGCGCGACCGCCGTGTGCAGGCGAATGTCACCCTGCGCTCGCCGATATCCGGGATCGTCGCGGAACTCGGGGTGCGCGACGGCATGGCGGTGATGCCGGGCGCGACGCTTTTTCGCATCGTCGACCTCGGCAGCGTGTGGGTGAATGCCGAAGTGCCCGAGGCCTACGCCGCGTGGGTGCGGCCGGGCGCCGAGGTGGAGGCGCGCGTGCCTGCGTGGCCCGGCGAAACGTTCCGCGGCAAGGTGAGCGCGATCCTGCCGGAGGTCGATGCGCAGACGCGCACGATGAAGGCGCGAATCGAGCTGGCGAATCGCGGCGCAAAGCTGAAGCCGGGAATGTACGCGACGCTCTCGTTCGCGCCGCCTTCGGCGAAACCGGCGGTGCTCGTGCCGTCCGAAGCGGTGATCCGCACCGGCGCACGCTCGGTCGTGCTGCTCGCGGAAGGCGACGGCCGGTTCCGGCCGGCCGATGTCGAGATCGGCGCCGAATCCGGCGGGCAGGCCGAGATCCTGAGAGGCCTCAAGGCGGGCGAGCGCGTGGTGGTCTCGGGCCAGTTCCTCGTCGATTCCGAGGCATCGCTGCGCGCCACCGGCGCGCGGCTCGAGGGCGGGAGCGACGCCCACCGTGCGTCGGGGCGCGTCGAGCGCGTCGGCAAGGACTCGGTGACCATCAGTCACGAGCCGGTGCCGGCGCTGAAGTGGCCGGCGATGACGATGGAATTCCTGCCGCCGCAGGGCGGATGGCCGGGGGACGCGAAAGTCGGCGATCGCATCGAGTTCGAGTTCGCGCCGGGCGCGAAGGAAGGCGAGTGGCGGGTCACCAGAATCCTGCCGCCCACGGGAATGCCGAAGCAACCCGCTCCGGCGCCCGCGAAATCGAGCGCCGCGCCGGCAACGCATGTCGGCGAGGGGGTGCTCGTGAGCGGCGACAAGGACTCGCTCATCATCAAGCACGGGCCGCTTCCGACCGCGAACATGGGCGCGATGACGATGGAGTTCGCGACGCCGCCCTCGGGCTTGCCGAAAGACGTGAAGGCCGGCGACCGCATCCGCTTCGAGTTCACGATGACGCCGGAGGGCGACTTCCGGGCGACGAAAGTCGAGAAGCTCGCCGGCGCGGGAGCGCAGAAATGAGTCTGCGAACGCGTCCGCTCGCCGTTCCCGAGCAGCGGAGGGAACAGCCATGATCGCGCAACTCATCCGCTGGTCGATCGCAAACCGCCCGCTGGTGCTGCTCGCGGCGATCGGGCTCGCCGCGTGGGGCATCTGGGCCGCGAAGCACACGCCGGTCGACGCGATCCCGGATCTCTCGGACACGCAGGTCATCATCCGCACCACGTGGCCGGGGCAGGCGCCGCAGATCGTCGAGAACCAGGTCACCTACCCGCTCACCACGACGATGATGTCGGTGCCGGGCGCGAAGGCGGTGCGCGGCTTCTCGTTCTTCGGCGACTCGTTCGTCTACATCCTGTTCGACGACGGCACCGATCTCTATTGGGCCCGTTCGCGCGTCCTGGAGTATCTCAACCAGGTGCAGTCGCGGCTGCCGCCGGGCGCGCGCTCGGCGATCGGGCCCGACGCAACGGGCGTCGGCTGGATCTACCAATACGCGCTCGTCGATCGCACCGGCCGGCACGACCTCGGCGAGCTGCGCGCGCTGCAGGACTGGCTGCTCAAGTTCGAGCTGAAGTCGGTGCCCAACGTCGCCGAGGTCGCGACCGTAGGCGGAATGGTGCGCCAGTATCAGGTCGTGCTCGACCCCGACCGGCTGCGCGCGTTCGGCATCCCGCACTCGATGGTGATCGAGGCGATCGACAAGGCGAACCGCGAGACCGGCGGCTCGGTGGTCGAACTCGGCGAGGCGGAGTACATGGTGCGCTCGCCCGGCTATCTGCGCTCGCTCGACGATTTTCGTGCCATCCCGGTGCGCACGAGCGAGGGCGGAACGCCGATCACGCTGCGCGACGTCGCCACCGTGCAGGTGGGGCCCGAGATGCGCCGCGGCATCGCCGAGCTGGACGGCGAAGGCGAGGTCGCGGGCGGGATCATCGTCATGCGCAGCGGCAAGAACGCGCTCGAGACCATCGATCTCGTGAAGGCCAAGCTCGAATCGCTCGCGCGCAGCCTGCCTGAAGGCGTGGAGATCGTGCCGGTGTACGACCGGTCCGATCTCATCAAGCGCGCGGTGGCCACGGTCGAGAACACGCTGCTCGAGCAGTTCGTGATCGTCGCGGTGATCTGCGTCGTGTTCCTGTTCCATCTGCGCTCGGCGTTCGTGGCGATGGTGGCGCTCCCGCTCGGCGTGCTCACCGCGTTCATCGTCATGTACTACCAGGGCATCACTGCGAACATCGTGTCGCTCGGCGGGATCGCCATCGCCATCGGCGAGATGGTCGACGCCGCGGTGGTGATGGTCGAGAACGCGCACCGCAAGATCGAGAAGTGGCAGACGGACCATCCGGGCGAGAAGCTCGAAGGCGAGACGCGCTGGCAGCTGATCGGCGATGCGTCGGTCGAAGTGGGGCCGGCGCTCTTCTCGTCGCTCCTCATCATCACGATCTCGTTCCTGCCGGTGTTCACGCTCGAAGCGCAGGAAGGGCGCCTCTTCGCGCCCCTCGCGTTCACCAAGAGCTACGCGATGGCGGCGGCGGCAGGGATCTCGGTGACGCTCGTGCCGGTGCTGATGGGCTACATGATCCGCGGGCGCATCCCTTCGGAGGCGAGCAACCCGGTCAACCGCTTCCTGATCGCCGTCTACCGTCCGATGATCGAGGCCGTGCTGCGCCATCCCGTGCTCACCATCGCGGCGGTGGTGGTGCTCGCGGCCGCCACGCTCTACCCCGCCTCCAGACTCGGCGGCGAGTTCATGCCGCCGCTCGACGAAGGCGATCTCCTCTACATGCCCTCCGCGCTGCCAGGTCTCTCGGCGGGCAAGGCGGCCGAAATCCTCCAGCAGACGGACCGCATGATCAAGTCGGTGCCGGAAGTCGCGCGCGTGTTCGGCAAGGCCGGCCGCGCCGAGACCGCGACCGATCCCGCGCCGCTCGAAATGCTCGAGACGGTCATCCAGTTCAAGCCGCGCGGGGAGTGGCGTCCCGGCATGACGCCGCAGAAGCTCGTCGAGGAGCTCGACAACGTCGTCAAGGTGCCGGGACTCGCGAACGTGTGGGTGCCGCCGATCCGCAACCGCATCGACATGCTCGCCACGGGCATCAAGAGTCCGGTCGGAATCAAGGTGTCCGGCGCGGATCTCGCCGAGATCGACCGCGTCGCCGCCGAGATCGAGCGCGCCGTGAAGCGCGTTCCGGGCGTCAGCTCGGCGCTTGCCGAGCGTCTCGAGGGCGGGCGCTACATCGACATCCGCATCGACCGCCAACGCGCCGCGCGCTACGGGCTCAACATCGCCGACGTGCAGTCGATCGTCGCCGCGGCGATCGGCGGCGAGAATATCGGCGAGACGGTCGAAGGCCTGCAGCGCTTCCCGATCAACGTCCGCTATCCGCGCGAGACGCGCGACTCGCTCGAGCGGATCCGCAATCTCCCGGTCGTCACCGAGCGCGGTGCGCAGATCCGGCTCGGCGATCTCGCGACGGTGGCGATCGCCGACGGCCCGCCGATGGTGAAAAGCGAGAACGCGCGGCCGTCGGGTTGGGTCTACGTCGACATCCGCGGGCGCGATCTGCGCTCGTCGGTGCGCGCGATGCAGGCGGCGGTGACCGAGCAGGTCGCGTTGCCGCCCGGGTATTCGATCGCGTGGTCCGGCCAGTTCGAGTATCTGGAGCGCGCCACGGCGCGCCTGAAGGTCGTCGTGCCCGCGATGCTCGGCATCATTTTCGTGATGCTCTATCTCACCTTCCGCCGCATGGACGAGGCGCTGCTCATCATGGCGACGCTGCCGTTCTCCGTGGTGGGCGGCGTGTGGCTCCTCTGGTGGCTCGGCCACGACGTGTCGATCGCGAGCGCGGTCGGCTTCATCGGCCTCGCCGGCGTGGCCGCCGAGTTCGGCATCGTGATGATCGTGTACCTCAAGCAGGCGTGGGAGGAGCGCATCGCCGCCGGGCAGGTGAGCGACGCCGCGCTGCGCGACGCCATCCGCGAGGGCGCCGTGCTGCGTGTGCGGCCCAAGGCGATGACCGTGGCAACGACCGTGATCGGCCTCGCGCCGATCCTGTGGGAGACCGGCACCGGGTCGGAGATCATGCAACGCATCGCTGCGCCGATGATCGGCGGCATGGTGTCCGCGCCGCTCCTCTCGATGCTCGTCGTGCCTGCCGCGTACTACCTGATGCGCCGGCGCGAGATCGGCAAACGGACGCGCGTCGCCGCGGCCGCGCTGCGAGCGACCGCGGCAGGGGAGGGACGCGCATGAACCCGATCGTCGCAAGCGGCCTCATCGCGACGCTGCTCGCCTTCGCCGCCGCCGGCGCGCTCGCGCATGGCGATGCCGCGCACAAGCCGAAGCCCTCCGCGACGGCGACGCCTGCGGAAACGTCGTTCGGCCGCGCCGGCGACCCGAAGCGGGTGACGCGAACAGTGTCGATCGACATGTCCGACCGGATGCGCTTCACGCCGTCCGAGCTCCAGGTGAAGCAGGGCGACACCGTGCGCTTCGTCGTGAAGAACTCGGGCAAGGTGATGCACGAGATGGTGCTCGGCACGCGCAAGGACCTCGCCGAGCACGCCGAGCTCATGAGGAAGTTTCCGAACATGGAGCACGAGGAGGACTACATGGTGCACGTCGCGCCGGGCAAGACCGGCGAGATCGTCTGGCAGTTCACGAAAACGGGCGAGTTCCACTTCGGCTGTCTCGTGCCGGGCCACTTCGAGGCCGGCATGGTCGGCAGGGTACGCGTCCTCCCGAAATGACTTCTCCGCTTCAACCATCCGATCCGTTCCACTCGCTCAGGGAGCCCAGCATGAAGAAATTCTCCGTCGCACTTGCCGTCTTTTCGATGGCCGCCGCGCTCGCGGCGATCCCGCCGCTCGCGTCGGCGCAGGGTCACGCCGGTCACGGCGCGCCGGCCGGCGCGAAAATGGCCGGCACCGCCGACGGCGAAGTGCGGCGCATCGACG
>JALOSW010000011.1 GCA_025458245.1 Burkholderiales bacterium | reverse complement strand
GAGCTCGGTGGGATTCGGCCGGCCGGCGCGCGAGGCGCGGTGCACGAGCGCGGCGACACGCAGCGCCGAGTCGTTGAGGTTGCCCGCCACCGTGATGCGTTCGACGATGTCCACATAGCGCTTCATGTCGTCGGTGAACTGGCGCGTATCGATGTCGGGCGCGGCGTAGTAGACATTCCGCAGCCGCAGCCGTTCGCGCAGCTGCGCGCGGGACTCGCCGCCGCTGGGCTCGCCGAGCTTGACCAGCCCGGCGCTCGCGATCTGGGCGCCGGCGCTGTACGCGACCACGTCGATCGCGGCCGCGTTCGTGTTGGCGGCGATGAGCTCGATGAGCCGGACGAACGGATCGACCGACGCTTCGGCATTCGCGACGTCGGTGAAGTAACGCAGGATCGAGCCGGCCGAGGGCCACATGAACGAAAGCATGACGACGCGCCGGCCGGCGAAATGGCGGAGTTGGGCTGTTTGCGCCGCCGCGCGCCCGACCGTGTTGTTGGAGCCGTGCACGTAGATGACCAGCTCGCGGTTGGGACTCGCGGCGAGCGCCTCGTCGACGAGCGCGAAGAACGCCCGCGCATCCGCGGCCGTGGCGCCGGTCGCGCCGGGCTCCAGCGACGCCATCGGATCCAGCCGATCGAGCTGGACGATCGGGCGCTGGTCGGGATCGTCGCTCGTGGAAAGCCGGTGCAGCGTTTCCCAATCGAGGGTCCCGTCGCCGATCTGCACGTGCGCGACGCCCATCCGCAGCCGCTCGCTCGGCAGGATGGTGTAGAGCGGCACCGGATCCTGGATCACCGCGCCCCGATTGGTGGCGTACAGCACCGGCACGTCGGTCGCGTGCGCTGTCGCGCCGGCCTTGTCGAACGGGTCGACCTCGCCCGTGCGGAAGCTCACCGGCGTGGGCATCAGGCGAATGGGCGTCTGGCAGCCGGCGAGCAGGGCCGCGACCAGCAGCGACGCAAACAGGATGCGGGAGCGGCGGCGCGCCGAAGCCGATCGGGCCTGCAGAGCGTGCGCGCGGAAGAGCGACGGCATCACGCGGCGGGCAGGAATCTGTGTCGGTTCGCATCCCGCGCGCCCTCGCAGCGCGTGCGGGACGGGCGCGCCGATGCAGCAGCTACCAGGTCCAGTCGTACGGCGGCCAGAACGGCGCCGGCACGAAACGCATCTGCCCGGCGTCGCCGGGCAGGGCGAGATAGAGATAGCCGCTTTGCAGGTAGAACGCGTCGGAGCGCGTGACGTCGCTGATGAAGACATCTCCGAGCGACGGCGGCGCGCAGCCCTGCCGGCTGGTGGAAAGCGGGCCGAACTTGATGCGCCCGTCGGAGATCTCGTAGCGCGCGCGGACGAAGTTGCAGTCGCTTTCGATGTGGGCGACGCCGTCGCTTCGCAGTCGAAGCTGGTACGTGCGCGCGACGGTCGGTTCGTATTCGCCGCGAGGCGTGGCGGTGCCGCGCCACTCCCAATTCGTCCCGACCGCGGCCGCGGGGCTCGTGCTGCGGGCGGCGCCCGGGTCGGGGGCCGTCGCGCAGGCTGCGAGGAGGGCCGTCGCGGCGGCGAGGGCGGCAAGCGTGCGGGGCAGTCGGGTCATGTTCGGCTTTCTCTCTGGAGACGGGTCTATTTTTCCACGAGTTGGCAGGTCCGGAAACGGCATTTTTAGCGCTGCTGATGCCGCCGGGCGCCGTCGGTATACTCGCCTCGCGCAGCCTCCTGCGGGGCGGCACGGCGACACACAGGATCGAGGAGAACGCCATGCGGTGGGACGAAGGACGGCAGAGCACGAACATCGAGGACCGGCGCGGCGCATCGCCGGTGCGCAAAGGCGTTTTCGGCGGCGGCATCGGCCTCGTCGTCCTCGTGATCATCGGCATGATTTTCGGCATCGATCCGCGGGTGATGTTGGGTCTCGGCGCGGTGGCCGACAAAGTGATCCCCCAGAAGGAGGCCGCTCCGGGGCCGGCGCCCGGCGAAGGCGGCCGGCCCGACCCCGATGCCCAGATGAAGCAGTTCGTCGCGTTTGTCCTCGGCGACACGGAGGAGACCTGGAACGCGATCTTCAAGCAGTCGGGAAAGCAATATCGCGAACCGAAGCTGGTGCTCTTCTCGGGCGCGGTTCAATCCGCGTGCGGCCATGCGCAGGCGGCCATGGGGCCGTTCTACTGCCCCGCCGACCAGAAGGTGTACATCGACCTCGCCTTCTATCAGGACCTGCAGAACCGTTTCAAGGCGCCGGGCGACTTCGCCCAGGCCTACGTCATCGCCCACGAAGTCGGTCACCACGTCCAGAATCTGCTCGGCATCGCGGACCAGGTCCGCCAGCTCCAGCAGCGCGTCGGGCAGCGCGAGGCGAACGAGCTTTCGGTGCGCATGGAGCTGCAGGCCGATTGCCTCGCCGGCGTGTGGGCGAACCACGCCCAGAAGGCGCGCAAGGTCCTCGAGCAGGGCGACATCGAGGAGGGTCTGAACGCCGCAGCGCAGATCGGCGACGACCGCATGATGAAGCGGTCGCAGGGCTACGTCGTGCCCGACGCCTTCACGCACGGCAGCGGCGAGCAGCGCGTGCGCTGGTTCAAGCGCGGGCTCCAGACGGGCAGCGTGTCGCAATGCGACACGTTCGCCGCGACTCAGCTCTAGGCGGAGCACGATCCGCAGGGCCGACCCGGCACTGCGCGGCGAAGCGCGCGGTTGCGCGCGCACGTCCGGCATCGACGAACGGCAACGGCGAGACCGCTTGATCGAATCCTGATCAGGCGGGTCGGACAGAATGTGAAATTCTGTCACGCAGGCGGTGCGCGTCTGCACTCCGATGCAGAATGGGGTGCGCGACGCACGCCTTGGCCCCACGCGGCCCATTCCCAAAACATTGCGCGCCGCCGGCCGGAGGTACCCCGACATGTCCATCGCCATCGATGCGGGCGCCGCTTTCCCCTCGCTGCCCGGTCCGGGCGCGTCCGGACCCGAGCGCAAGTCGTTTCTCATGCCGCTGGTCGCGTCGGGTGCCGGCTGGCACGACCCCGCCGGGCGCCTCGACCGCGCGCTGTCCTCGGACGATTTCGTGCTGCACGCCCGCCGAGTACAGCCGCTCGCGCGCACCGCGCCCCGGACGCACTTCGAGGTTCTGCTTCGCTTCAGCGACGAAGAGCGCTCGCACATGCCGCCGGGCACGTTTCTCTCGGTCCTCGAGACGCACGGCCTCATGCCGCGGCTCGACGAGTGGGTGGTCGCCAAGGTGCTCTACTGGCGCGCGCTCTTTGCCGGCAACGCGGAGCCCGTGTTCATCGTCCGCCTCTCGCCGAGCGCGCTGCGCCGCGCGGGCTTCGTCGAGAGCGTCACGGCCGAGATCGCGCGCTATTGCGTGCCGGCGTCGCTCTTCTGCTTCGAGCTCGCCGAGGACGAAGCGCTCGCGCTCGAACCTGCGGCGCGCGCCGCGCTCGCGGCCATGCGGCGGCTCGGCTGCGGCGTGTCGATCGGTTCCTTCGGCCAGCGCCCCGAGTCGCTGCGCCTGCTGCAGAAGCTTCAGGCTACGGTGGTGAAGATCGACGGCGACCTCGGCCGGCGCGCCGTCCGCGACGCGTCCCACGCCGCTCGGGTCGGCGCGATCGCCCGGGCGTGCAGCGCAATGGGGATCCTCTCGATCGCCGAGTCGGTCGAGACGATTCAGTCGCGCAAGGCGCTCGCACGGGCGGGCGTGGATTGCGCGCAGGGACCGGCCCTACGTCCGATCGTCGAGGAGCTGGTCGAGCTCACCTACGGGCCGGCCTGACGCGCGCCGGCCGCGGCAGCGCTCGCCGATCGCCGAAGAACCGGCGGTCCGGCCCGCGAACGCTCGTTTCCGCGCCCGCCAGGACCTGGTTTCTGTCGCGAACGCCCGCGCGAGTGTCCCGAACGACTTTCCGGCCGACCCGCCCTCGGCAGCCTGTCAGATCGGGTGCTTGCCGATCATCAGCCGCTCGAATACCTGGTAGTGCTCGCCGATGCCCTCTTCGGTCGGCGTGCGCCGCACCGTGATCCACACCTCCGGGGAGAACCCCTCGCAGAGCTCGCGCGTGTAGGCGCATTCCTCCTCCGCGACGCGCCGGGCATCGGCTTCGGTCGGCGCGCCGAGATCTTCGATGAAGTGCCGTACCAGTGTCTCGACGATCTGGCGATAGCTTTCCGCGTCGATCTCGACGACTTCCGCGATGCTGCAGCGCCCGTGCGTCGTCACGCCCACGAACGAGTTCGCACATGCCGGCGACCGGGGCGAGCCGTCCTCGTTCCTCGAACAGCCGACGCGTCCGCACCCGCCCGCGGCGAGATCGCACACCGCGTAGCCCCCCGAGACGCACCACTCGCCGTCGCGCGCTGCGCCGCTGAATCTGAAAAGACTCTCGTCCGACGCATCGAGCCGGACGGCCTGCAGGAATTTCATCGGAGACGCTCCGCCTCGTGCACCAGCTCTGACCGGTAGCCCGCCTGGGCGAGCGCGTCGCGAATCTCCGTCACGTGATCGGCGCCGCGTGCCTGGAGCACGAACTCGACTTCTGCGGAGAGCACCGGCAGGCTCGTGAAGGCGCGCTGGTGATGCACCTCCTCGATGTTCGCGTTCGTATCGGCGAGGCAGCGCGTGACGTCCGCGAGCGCGCCGGGCAGGTCGGGCAGTTCGACGCGCAGGCGCAGCAAGCGCCCCGAGCGCACCAGCCCGCGCTGGATGATTTCCGAGAGCACCAGCGGATCGATGTTGCCGCCGCATAGCACCACGCCGACGCGCTTGCCGCGGAAGCGCTCGGGGTGGCGGAGCATCGCGGCGAAGCCCGCGGCGCCGGCGCCCTCGGCGACGGTTTTCTCGATCTCGAGCAGCATCACGATCGCCTGCTCGATGTCGCCTTCCTCGACGAGCAGGATGTCCGACACGAGGCGGCGGACGATCGGAAGTGTCAGCGCGCCGGGCTCCTTGACGGCGATCCCCTCGGCGATGGTCGAGCGCGCGAACCGCGGCGTCGTGCCGTCGAGTGCGCACTTCATGGCGGGAAAGCCTGCCGTCTCGACGCCGATCACCTCGATGTCGGGATTCATCGCTTTCGCCGCCGTCGCCATCCCCGCGACCAGGCCGCCGCCGCCGATCGGCACGACCAGCGTCTCGATGGACGGGTTGGCGGTGAGCATCTCGAGCGCGACGGTGCCCTGGCCGGCGATCACCTTCGCATCGTCGTAGGGATGGACGAACACGAGGCCGCGCTCGGCGGCGAGCGCGCGGCCCGCGTCTTTCGCCGCGTCGAAGCCGTCGCCGGCGAGCACGACCTCGGCGCCGTGCGCGCGCGTGCGCTCGACCTTCACGTGCGGCGTGAAGCGCGGCATCACGATCACGGCGCGGATGCCGAGCCGTCGTGCGTGATAGGCGACCGCCTGCGCATGATTGCCCGCCGACACGGCCAGCACGCCCCGAGCGCGCTCCCCGGGCGATAGCGACAGCAGCTTGAAGAGGGCCCCGCGCTCCTTGAACGCCGCCGTGAACTGCTCGTTCTCGTACTTGATCCAGACGTCTGCGCCCGTGATCTCCGAGAACGTCTGCGAGTGCAGGAACGGCGTGAGCACGACGCTGCCGACGATCGCGCCGGCGGCGTCCCGCACCGACTCGAACGTGACGCTCATCGCCCTGCGCGCCGAGGGGGCGAAATCGCATCGCGACACCCCCTTGCGCGCCCCGAAGCCGCGCAAACCGGCGCCTGCGTCCCCGGCTTCATTTCAGCAGCCGCCGGCGAAACAGCACCACGGCGACGCAAAAGCCGACGACGGCATACGCCGCGAGCACCGCGAGATGGAGGGCGATCATGTCGGGCACTTTACCGAGAAACAGCGGACGCACGAGCTCGATCGCATGGGTGAGCGGCAGCGCCAGGGCGAGCGCGCGCAGTGCCGCGGGGAGCTGTTCGATCGGATAGAACACGCCCGAGAGCATCGCCATCGGGGTGATGAACAGGGTGAAGTAGTACATGAAGAAGTCGTAGCTCGGCGAGACCGCCGTGATGCCGAGTCCGAGCGCGCCGAAGGTGAGGCCGATGAGCGGCAGCAGGGGCAGGATCCAAAGCGCCATCGGGGAATGCGTCAGGCCGAGCGCCCAGGCGACCAGGAGGATCGCGATCCCCGACAGGAACGCCTTGGTCGCGGCCCAGACGAGCTCGGCCAGAACGACGTCGTCGAGCGTCACCGGGGCGTTCATGATCGCGTCCCAGGTGCGCTGCACGTGCATCCGCGAGAACGAGGAGTAGAGCGTCTCGAACGTGGCGCTGTTCATGGTCGAGAAGCAGATCGTGCCTGCGGCGAGGAACACGATGTACGGCACGCCCCGCACGTCCGGGAGCAACGATCCGAGCCCGTAGCCGAGCCCGAGCATGTAGATCATCGGGTCGGCGAGGTTGCCGAGAATCGAGGGAATTGCGAGCTTCCGCCAGACGAGCTGATTCCGGCGCCAGACGGGGACGAAGCGCATCGAGATGCGCGGCAAGGCGGTCATGCTGGTCATGTTGGCATTTCCCCGAGGCGCCAGGATTCAGGATGAAGGATCCAGGATCCAGGATTCAGGATTCAGGGTTCAGGGTTCAGGTTCCAGGATTCGGGACCTCGCTCGCCGCGGCCTTCGCGGCCCGGGGGTTCCCGTCGAGTAGTTCTTTGCGACCCTTTGCGTCCTCTGCCTTGAAGCCTCGTGCCTTAGTCCCGAAGCTCGCGCCCCGTCAGCTTCAGGAATACGTCCTCGAGGTTGGCCGCGCGATGCATGTACCGCAGTCCCGACTCGGCTTCGAGCGCCGACAGCGCGCCGGCCGGATCGGGCGTGTACAGGAACACCGTGTCGCCGCTTCGCTCCACGCGCGAGGCGAGTGCGGGCGCACGGCGTTCGGCCCACTCGTCGAGGCCGTCGCCGTGGACTTCGACGACGTGTCGCTCGACCTCGCGCGCGATCAGCTCGCGCGGCGCGCCGTGCGCGATGATCCGGCCGCGGTCCATCACCATGATGCGGTTGCAGAGCCGCTCCGCCTCTTCCATGAAATGCGTGGTCAGAACGAGCGTCGTGCCGCGCGCCACGAGCTGTCGCAGGCGATCCCAGATCACGTGACGCGCCTGCGGATCGAGGCCGGTCGTCGGCTCGTCCATGAACACGATGTCGGGTTCGTTGACGAGAGAACGCGCCAGCGTCAGGCGGCGCTTCATGCCGCCCGAAAGCGTCTGGATGCGCGCGTCGGCGCGGTTCGCGAGCCCCGCGAAGTCGAGCAGCGCGGGAATGCGCGATTCGATCTGCGCGCGCGACATGCCGAAGTATCGTCCGTAGACGAGCAGGTTCTCCGCGACGGTGAAATCGGGATCGAGATTGTCGAACTGCGGCACCACGCCGACGTTCGCACGGGCGCGCCGCGCCGCGGCCGGCACCGGGTGGCCGGCGAGCCGGATCGTCCCGCCGTCGGGCTCGACCAGCCCGAGACAGAGGCGGAGCGTCGTGGTCTTGCCCGCGCCGTTCGGGCCGAGAAGCGCGAAGCACTCGCCGTGCCGGATGTCTAGCGAGACGCCGTCGACCACCCACGCGTCGCCATAGCGCTTGCGCAGATCGCGGACCGACAGAACGGGTTCGGACGCCGAACCGTGTGCTTCGCCCGCCGACTCGCGATCGGCCGATGCGCTCACGGGCGCCACTGGCCCTTCACGATGCTCTTCAGCAGATTCAGCCGGCGGTGAAAGAAATGATCCGCACCCGGCACCACCACCACCGGCAGGTCTTGCGGACGTGCCCAGTCGAGCAGATTCGCGAGCGGCGCGGTGTCGTCGTTCTCGCCGTGGATCACGATGGTGTCCGCCGGCACCTTTCCGGTGAAGTACTCGCGCCCGCCGGGCACGAGCCCGTAAGGCGCACCGACGAGGACGACACGCTCGGGCGTCACGACCTCCGCGACGCGCGTCACGACGTAGGCGCCGAACGAGAATCCGGCCATCGCGACGGGCAAGGCGCCGTAGCGGCTGCGCCCCCATTCGACGACGGCGACGAGATCGCCGGTCTCGCCGATGCCGTGATCATGGCGTCCTTCGCTCGCGCCGACGCCGCGAAAGTTGGGGCGCAGCGCGACGTAGCCCAGCTCGGCGAACGTGCGTGCGAGCGTCTGGGCGATCTTGTTGTCGAGGGTCCCGCCGAAGAGCGGATGCGGATGCGCGATGAGCGCGATGCCGCGCGCCGATTCGAGCGCGCCCTCGTCGGCGAACCCGGTCGGATGGTCGATGGCGAGCTCGATCTTTCCCGCGGGACCGTCGATCGCGACTCGCTCGCCGGGCATGCGCATGGGGCTTCGTGTCGGGATTGAGGATCGAGGAGTGAGGATTGAGGATCGAGGATTGAGATCCAGATCCTGAATCCTGGATCCTGGATCCTGGATCCTCAACCCTAGATCCTGAGCCGCTCCACCACGCGCCCGTTCTGCAGGTGCTCTTCGACGATCTCGTCGATGTCGGCCTTGTCCACGTAGGTGTACCAGACCTCTTCCGGATAGACGACGATCACCGGGCCTTCCTCGCAACGATCGAGGCAGCCGGCCTTGTTGATGCGAACCTTGCCTTTGCCGGCGAGACCGAGCGCCTTGACCCTGCCCTTGGCGTAATCGCGCAGCTCGTCGGCGTGGTGGTTCTCGCAGCAGGACTCGCCCGGCTTGCGCTGGTTGCAGCAGAAAAAGACATGCTTGTCGTAGTAGCTCATTGGAACCGCCGGGGCGCCGCGTGTGCAGAGGGTTCCGGGATTATAGCGGCCCACCGTGCGCGGATTTCCCTCTGCGTAGCGGGGCCTTGGCAGGCTGCCGATGCGGTATTCTCGCTGCCGGGTTCCCGATCGAGAAAGTCCGCGACTTGTCACTCGGTGTGCTGCTCCTCTCCGGGGGTGTCGAGAGCGTCACGCTGCTTCATCAGCTCGTCGATGCCGGCGAGCCGCTGCAGGCGTTGTTCATCGACTACGGGCAGCGCGGCGCGGCGCCCGAGTTTGCCGCCGCGGAGGGCCATGCGAGCCGGCTGGGCATCGAGCTGGTGCGGCTCGACCTCGCGCGCGTCGGCGACACCTTTCGCGCCGGGCAGGAACGCAAGCATCACATTCCGCTCCCGCATCGCAACCTCGTCGCGCTGTCGCTCGGGCTCTCCTATGCGACGAACCTCGCCGCGACGCGCCTCTATCTCGCGGTCAACCAGAACGACACGCGCGACGACGCCGCGTCGTCGCATGCGTTCCTCGCGCAGTTCCGCCTGATCGCGGGCCTCGTCGGCGACGTGGAGCTGCGCACGCCGCTCGTCGGGCTCAGCAAGACCGAGGTGGTCGCGCGCGGCATGCCGCTCGGCGTCGACTACGCGACGACCTACAGCTGCCTGCTCGGCTACCCGATCCATTGCGGACGCTGCCCGCAATGCGTGAAGCGCAGGGAGGCGTTCCACGAGGCCGGCTACGAGGAACCGGCCGGGTTCTATCGCGCGTGACCCGCTTCCTCAAACACGTCGGTTACTTCTTCGCCTACGGCCTCCTCGGCACGGTCGCGACCCTCGCGGTCGTCTACATCGTGCACCTGCGCGGCCTGCCGGACGCGCGTCCGTGGCATCTCGCGTCCCTTGCGTCGGAGTTCACGGCAGCCGATGCCGAGACCGTCAGGACGCTCGACGATTACCTCGAGCGCGAGGCGCAGGTCTTCGCCGAGCTGAAGCGCGAGGTCTACGACAAGGTGGCGCCCGAAGAGCGGCGCATGCTCAACCGGTTCAGCGCGGGAAGCCTCTCGGACCCGGCCGCACGCGAGCCGAACTGGAATCGCAGCATCGTCCTGCCGGTCGCGAACCCGCGCGGCGGTGCCCTGCTCATCCACGGGCTTTCGGACTCGCCGTACTCGCTGCGGGCCGCGGCGGACCGGCTGCACGCGCAGGGCTACTACGTCATCGCGCTGCGCATGCCGGGGCACGGAACGGCACCGGTCGGGCTGGTGCGGGCCACGTGGCAGGACTTCGCCGCGGCAGTGCGGCTCGGCGCGCGCGAGCTCGCCGCACGCATCGGCCCGGACAAGCCGCTCTATCTCTTCGGATACTCGAACGGCGGCGCGCTCGCCGTCGAATACGCGCTGTCGCGGCTGCAGGGCGAGAATCTGCCCAAGGTCGATGGGCTCGTGCTCTTCTCGCCCGCGATCGGCGTCTCCCGGGCGGCGGCGCTCGCGGTCTGGCAGGGACGCGCGTCGCTGATTCCGGGCCTCGAAAAGCTCGCCTGGACGAACGTCGGGCCCGAGTACGATCCGTACAAGTACGTTTCCTTCGCCGTGAACGCCGGAGACCAGGCGCACCGGCTCACCCAGCGCATCGCATCGCAGCTCGCCGCGCTCGGCACGAGCGGGCAGGTGAAAGGCATGCCCCCGATTCTCGCGTTCCAGTCGCTCGCCGACGCGACGGTCTCGACCCAGGCCGTGGTCGACACGCTGTTCCGGCGGCTCGCGCCGGGCGGGCACGAACTCGTCATGTTCGACATCAACCGTCACGCCGAGGCGGCGCCGCTCCTGCGCGCCGATGCATTCGCGACGCGCGAGAACCTGTTCAAGGGCGCCCCGCTCGCGTTCGACCTGACCGCCCTGGTCAACGAGAGCGCCGAGAGCGACGCGGTAGTCGCCATGCGGCGGCCGGCCGGCGCGACGGAATCGACCCGCGCGCCCACGGGGCTCGCCTGGCCGCTCGACGTCTTCTCGCTCTCGCACGTGGCCGTGCCGTTCTCGCCGACCGACCCGGTGTACGGCGCGACGCGCCCGGCAGAGCCGGTGCGCATCTACCTCGGGCGACCGGAACTGCTCGGGGAGCGGGGTTTGCTCACGGTCCCCGCGACCGAGCTGATCCGGCTGCGGCACAACCCGTTCTTCCCGTACGTCGAATCACGCACCGACGCCTTTCTGGCGGCGACGGCGCCGGGCGGCAAGTGAGCCCGTGCCGCGAACTGCGCCGCCGGGCGACGGTCGAAGGCGCATGATCTCGATCTCGCGCGGCCTGCGCGCGCTTGCGCTCCTTCTCGCCGGTTCGCTCGCCCCGCTCGGATCCGCCATGGCGATCGAGGAAGCCCCGTTCAAGACGCTCGTGGCCGACGGCCCGTTCGAGATTCGCGAGTACGCGCCGTATCTCGTCGCCGAGACCTACGTCGAAGGCGGGTTCGGCGAGGTCGGGAACGAGGGCTTCCGGCGTCTCTTCCGCTACATCTCGGGCGACAACGCGAAGGCCGCGTCGATTGCGATGACCGCGCCGGTCGAGCAAAGCGCCGCGTCGGAGAAAATTGCGATGACGGCGCCCGTCGAGCAGCAGAAAGTCGGCGCGCGCTGGCGCATCGCGTTCGTGCTGCCGGCGTCCTACACGCTCGCGACGGCGCCGAAGCCGCTCGACCCGCGCGTGACCGTGGTCGAAATGCCCGCGCGGCGCATGGCTTCGGTGCGCTACTCCGGGACGTGGAGCGAGGCGCGCTACGACGAGCAGCTCGCGGCGCTCGCGAAGTTCGTGACCGACCGGGGGCTTTCTCCCGAGGGCGAGCCCGTGTTCGCGCGCTACGATCCGCCGTTCATGCCCTGGTTCCTGCGTCGGAACGAGATCGTCGTACCGGTCGGGCGAACGCCCTGAGGCGCGCGGCGCCCGAGTCGTCCCTTCGGCTCGCGCCCGCACCTTCAGTGCCGCCGAGAGCGCGGGGCGGTCGGCGTTCGGTTCAGCGTTGCCGACGAGACGGCGTCGCCGCGTCGGCTGGCGCGCACCGGGCTCAACGCATGCGTCCGTCCGCGTCGTCCCATAACCACGCCGCGCCGCGCACTCCGCCCGAGTCGCCGTGGACGTTGCGCACGAGCCGCGTGGCGACGTCGTCCGAGAAGACGTGGCGCGCCCAAAGGCGCGGCACGTTGTCGTAGAGCCGCTCGACGTTCGCGAGTCCGCCGCCCAGGACGACGACATGCGGGTCGAGGACGTTGATCACGTGTGCGAGCGCCCGCGCGAGGCGATCCTCGTAACGCGCGAGCGTTGCGCTGCACGCGGCATCGGCCGGCGATGCGCGCGCCGCGATCTGCTCGGCCGTGAGCCGCTCGCCGGTCTCACGCACGTGATCGGCTGCGAGGCCCGGACCCGACAGCCAGGTCTCGATGCAGCCGGTCCGGCCGCAATAGCAGGCCGGCCCGGGTCGTTCCTCCTCGCGCGGCCCGGGCAGGGGGTTATGGCCCCATTCGCCCGCGATGGCGTTCGCGCCTTCCAGCACGCGGCCGTCGACGACAATGCCGCCGCCGACGCCGGTGCCCAGGATCACGCCGAACACGATCCGCGCCCCGCGTCCCGCGCCGTCCACGGCTTCCGACAGCGCGAAGCAGTTCGCGTCGTTCGCGATGCGCACCGGTCGACCGAGCGCGGCTTCGAGATCCTGCGCGAGCGGCCGGCCGTTGAGCCATGTCGAGTTGCAGTTCTTCATGCGGCCGGTTCGCGCCGAAACGGCCCCCGGCGTGCCGATTCCGACCGTGTCGCACGTGCCGGCTTCGCGCTCGATCGCGGCGACGAGCGTGGCGACGGCGTCGAGCGTTCCGGCATAGTCGTCGCGCGGCGTGGCGACACGCTGCCGGCTCAGCGCGCGGCCCGTCTCGTCGAGCGCGATCGCCTCGATCTTGGTGCCGCCGAGATCCACGCCGATGCGCCTCACTTCTTCGCGGCCTCCGTGGCGCGGATCGGATCGGCGCAGATGTCGGCACCGTCGCTCGGCACCTTGCCCTGCGGCAGGAGATAGAGCGGAAACAGGACGGCCGAACCGACGAACCGCGCGAGCGTGCCCAGGACGTCGCCAGCCCCGGCCCCGACCCTCGGGTCGGTGAGGGTGCCGCTCACCTGCACCGGCGTCGCGAGGCTGAAAAGCTGCGGCTCCTTGGCGCGCGGCTGCAGGCGGAAGCCGAGCGTCTCGTCGCGGAAGTCCACGCCGCCCTCGCCGGTCACGCGCATCCGGGTCGTGTCGATGAGGATCGCGTCGTGCTTGAGCACGCCGCCGCGGATGTCGAACCGGCCGACGGCGCAGTTCACGCGCGAGGTGGCCGCCGGATCGACTTCGGGAATGAGCGCGACGAAGACGTTCACTGCCCACAGGTCGAAGGCGTCCGCGGCGAGACTCTTCGGCCAGACGGCGACATCGATCGTCCCGTCCGCGTGCGCCATCACCCGGTCGAGCGACGGCGCGCGCGAGGCGAGCTCCATGCGGAGGCTGAACGAGCCCTCGATGTTCGCTTCCGGCTTCGCCCGCCGGGCGAGCACACCGTAGTCGAACTTCTCGACGAACGCGCCGACTGCGAGCGAGACGTCGGCCGGCGTAGGCGCGTAGGTGACGGCGAAAGTCATGGCGCCGCCGTCGACCACGTTCACGATCGCGGGCCCGAGCGACACGCGTGCGTCGTTCACCTGCGCGACGAGCCGCCCATCGCCCAGCCGATCCTTGCCCGAGACGACCTCGCGCACCTGCACGTCCGCGTACGCATCGAAGCGGCGCAGCACCTCGGCGCTCATGATGCTCTGGCCGCGCGCCGTGATCTCACGAGCGCGAGTGCGAAGCGCCTCCGCGGAGAGCGCTTTCGCGGTCGCGTCGGGCTCGCGCTTGGGCAGGCGAAAATCGTCGAGCTGGATGCGCGGCGCGGTGATGCGCGCGTCGATGCGCGGCCTCGCGCCCGCGACGTTCACTCGCGCCTCGCCGTCGAGTCGGCTCGTGCCGACGGCGACGGCGAGCTTCGGCACTTCGTAGCCGGTCGCGCTGATGCGGAACGGCCCGCGCACCGACCACGGACCCCACGGCGGCAAGTCGGCGCGCACGAGCGGCGACAGCGTGTCGAGCCGCTCCCCGGCCACCTCGAGCGTGAGATCCGCACCGCCTTGCCCGAACGGAAGCCGCGCCGTGCCATCGAGCGCGAGCCTCGCGCCTGCGGCCTCGGCGCGCGCGGCGAACGGCACGGTGCTCGCATTGCGCAGCAACTCCGGCAGCGAACCGCTCCACGCGTACAGGGTGACCGGCGTCGCATCGAGCGCGCCCTCCACGCGGACCGCCACCGGGCCGCCCGGGGCGGCGCCGAGCGCCGCCTCGCGCACGGAAAGGTCGGCGAGCGGCTTGCCCGCCGCGCCCGGGATCCGCAGGCGCCCCTCCGCAAGGGTCGCCTCGAACGAAGAGCGCTGGGCGATCTCGCCGAGGCGGCTCCCCTGCAGCGCCGCCTGCGCGCGCAGGCTGTCCGCGCGGGCCTCGATGCCGCTGGCGATGCCCAGCCGCTGCAGCAGTGCGCCGACGTCCACTTTTCCGGTCGCGAGCGTGAACCCCGCCTCCGGGGAATCGCCGCGGAGGTCGAGCCGCATCTCGCCGGAAAACGGCACGTCGGCGAGCGTCGCGGCCCAAGGTGCGCCGCCCATGCGGCCGTCGCGCAGGCGTGCGGCGAACGCGACGTCGGTCAGCGCAACACGCGCGAACGCGATGCGCTCCAGTCCGACGCCGATGTCCGCGTCGGCGAGGCTCACGCCCCGCGGCAAGACAGGGATGTCGATCATGGCCTGCTCGCCGCCGCGCGCGCCGGCCTTGCGCCCCGGCAGCAGCGTCTCCAGCTCGGCCGCGTCGATGAGCCGGCTGCGCACGGAAGCGAGCACGAAGGGGTTCGTTCCAATCCCGGTCTGATGCGCATCGAGGACGATCTCGCTGCGACCGACTTTCAGCACCGCGTCCGCGATCTGCGCTTCGTCGCGTTCGAGGCGTGCGCGGGCGCGGATCGAGAGCGGCATCGCCGCCTTGGAAGACACGCCCAGCCATCGCGACAGGGATCCTGCTCGCGGCGCCGTCGCGGTAATCGCGATGTCGGTGCCCGAGGCCGACGCGGCGCGCGCGAGCGATCCGGTCACGCGTACATCGGCGCCGCTGCCGCGGAGCGTCACGTCGAGCGGCGAGCGCAGCGTGCGCAGGGCCGTGTCGAGATCGCCGCCCTTCGCCTGCACCGCGAACCGCTCGCCGAGGAGCTGCCCGCGCGCGCTCGCCCCGAGCCGCCCGCCGGCGGGGATCACGGCCTCCAGCGAGTCGAGCGTGAAGTCGACGGGCGCGCCGCCGGCGACGTTGCCGTAGGAAAGCTTCGCCGCGCCGAGCCGCACCGCCAGATCGAGGTCGCGTACCAGTGCCCCGATCGTGGCGCCCTTGCCCCCGAGCGCGAGGCTGAACTCGCCGAGCGTGCCGTCGATGCCGCGCAGCCCCGTGAGCGCCTGCGCGAGATCGCCGAGCGGCGACGCGGCCGTCGCGAGCACGAGCGAGACCGCCGGCGCGTCCGCGCTTGCGTCCAGCGCGAGCGCACCGGTGAGTCGCACGTCCGCAAGCGTCGTGTCGATCGGGGTGGAGAGCACGCCCTCGGCAAGGTGCACGGAAAGACGCGCGTCGCGGACGTCGAGCGGCACGCCGACGAGCCGCGCCACGGAAAGCGTCAGCTCCGCATCCGCGCCGCGCAGCGCGGCGAGATCGATCGTCTTCGTCTCCACATCGGCGTAGTCGAGCGGCGCGCCGGCGCGCGCAGGGTCCGGCGCCAGGAACGGCCGCACGTCGAGCTGGGCGAACGAAAGCGTGCCGCCGACGTGCAAACGTCCGCCGGGCGAGGCGAGTTCGAGCGCGCCATCGAACCGCGATTCGCCCATCACGCCGCGCAGCGGCGCGACCTCGAAGCGTCCTGGACGCGAGACGATCAGGCCCGAGAGCGCGGCGACGCCGACCGTCGGCAGACGCGTCTGGAGGAAACGCTCGACTTCGGCGAGGTCTTCGGTGCCGAGGCCGAATTCGATCTCGCTCGTGTCGCGCCCGCGGTCGATCGTCCCGGTAGCGTGCAGGCGCGTGCCGAGGAACGCGAAGTCGAGCGTGAAGGGCCAGGGTTCGCCGCTGTAGAGCCGCTCGGCGGCCGCGCCCTCGAGCCCGAGCGTGTAAGGAAACGTCTTCTCCACGCGCCCGCGGACGGAAAGCCTCACCGGCTCACCAGGCGGCGAGGTCTCGACGAGCTCGTCCAGGTCGAAGAAGCGGCTCCGATTCGTCGCCGCGTCGAAGTACTCGAGCGCGACGTTGTGGACGTCGATGCGCGACACTTCGAGGCGCACGGCGCGGGAGCCGGCGGTCGGCTGCGCCGGGCCGGCATCGGCTGCTCTCGCCGCGCCGAGTGCGCCGAACTGCCAGTTCACGCGGCCGTCGGATGCGCGCTCGATCCGGATCGTCGCGTCGCGCGCCTCGATCGCGCGAAGGTGCAGCGCGCCGCGCAGCGCCGGCCCGAGGGCCAGCTCGATGCGCGCGTCGGCGAGATTCGCGAACTCGCTCGAGTCGAAGCCCGGCGGATTGCCCACGCGAATGCCGCCGACGCGCAGCGACGGATGCAGCGCGAAGCGCAGCTCGAGCGGCCCCTGGAAGTCGACGCTGCGCCCCAGCGCTTTCGTCGCGGCGGCGGAGAGCTGGCCTCGCCACGGTGCCGCGTCGATGGGGATGCCGACGACGGCGAGCGCCGCGAGCGCTGCGAGGAGCAGCGCGCCCGCGATCGCGAGCGCCGACACGACACGGCGCAGGCGCGGGAGCGATGCCATGGCGGACGGGCGCGGGGCCGGGTGGGCTCGATCTCGCCGCGGTCAGCGGGCGGGCCGGCGTCGCGACCCGCGTGCCGCGATGCGCGCGCAAACGGTCACGGCGCCGCGGGTTCCGCGTCGCGCCGCGAGATCGCGCCGCGTTCCTCGAACAAGCGTTCGGCGAGCGACGCGAGGGTCGGATGGGCGCGCCAGCGCTCCAGCGGAACGTCGAGCTTGCGGCACCAGTTCGGATGCTCGTGCGTGGTGCCCGGCAGATTCGCCTGCTCGCGTTGTCCAAAGACATCCTCGGGCTGCACCATGACGAGCTTCGCCGGCGTGCGGGCGAGAAAGACCTCGATCGCGGCGGCGAGCTCGGGGGTCATCGGCGGCACGCGCGCCGGATCGGCGGCGGCATCGGGCAGCAGCCCTTCGCGCGCGAGCGCCGCGAGCAACTCGACGCGCTCGCGCGGACGGGCCGCGATCTGTCGGGCGCGCAGCGCCGCCGTGGGAAAGAGGTTGAGGCGCTCGCGCAGCGCGAGGTCGTGCGCCACCCACCATCCGGCGAGCGTCGGCAGATCGTGGGTCGTCGCCGCGACCAGCGCATCGGCCGGATAGGCCGAAGGGCGCTTGAAGCGGGCTTCGTCGTCCTGCTCGAAATAGAGCAGACGATACGAAAGGATGCCCAGGCGCGCGAGCACCGCGCGCACTTCGTCGGGCACCGTGCCGAGATCCTCTCCGATTACGAGGCATCGGTTCGCGACGCTCTCCAGGGCGAGGATGCTCGCGAGATCGGCGAGCGGATAGTGGACGTAGGCGCCGTCGGCCGGGCTCGCGCCTGCGGGCACCCAGTAAAGCCGCATGAGCGACATCACGTGATCGATGCGCAGCGCGCCGGCGTGGCGCATGTTCGCCGCGAGCGTTTCGCGGAAAGGGCGATAGGCGTCCTCCCGCAGGCGGAACGGGTCGAACGGCGGCAGCCCCCAGTCCTGCCCCTTCGGATTGAAATCGTCCGGGGGCGCGCCCACGCCGACGCCGAGCGCGAACGAGTCGCGCCAGCGCCACGCGTCCGCCCCGTCCGGGGCCACGCTCACCGCGAGGTCGAGATACAGCCCGATCGACATGCCGAGCTCGCGCGCCCGCGCCGCCGCCCGCGCGAGCTGCCGCTCGCAATGCCACTGCAGCCACGCGTGATAGTCGACCTCGGCCTCGTGCGCGCGCGCGAACGCCGCGACCGCGCCGCTCGACGGGTCGCGATAGTCGTCGGGCCACGCCACCGGGCCGTGCGGCGTCGGGCTCTCGGCCCGGAAATGCGCCTCCAGAGCGTGGAAGAGCGCGAACTGCTGCAACGCCTCGCCGCGCTCGGCGGCGAACGCTTCGAACGCCTGCGCGTGATCGGTGCGCCCCGCGACATGCCGCGCGCGGAAATGCGCGTAGAGCTTCGCGAGCACGTCGAGCTTGGCCCGCGCCACGCCGGGATAGTTGACGAGCTCCGAGCGCCGCAGCGCCGCGAGGCGCGTCTGGAAAGTTTCGCCGTGCACGATGCCGCGCACTTCGTCGCATTCCGCGAACTCGGGCAGCGCCTCGACGTCGAGATAGAGCACGTCGAGAAAGAGCCGGCTCGACGGGCTGTACGGGCTCGACCGATCGGGCTGGTCGGGGAAGAGCGCGTGCAGGGGGTTGAGCCCGACGGCGTCCGCGCCCAGACCCGCCGCGATCTCGACCACGTGCGCGAGATCGGTGAAGTCGCCGAGGCCCCAATTTCGCTGCGAGCGCACCGAGTAGAGCTGCACCGAGAGCCCCCACGCACGCTCGCCCGCGAGCAGCGCATCGGGCTGGTGGCAGCGCGACGGTGCGATCGCGAGCGCCATGGTCCCGAGCACCTCGCCGTCCCGATCGAGCAGCGAGAAGCGGTGCACGCCGACGGGCAGGCGATCGCGCCACTGGAAGCGGTAACGCCTGCGCGCGATGCCGGCGACGACGCGCTCGCCGTCCGGCTCGAGCGCCGCGGGCACGAGCGGCGCATCCCAGCGCTCGCCGGTCGCGAGGTCGAGCGTCCAGCGAAGCTCGCGGTGCGCCTCGGCGACGGGCACCGCGATCGGAAATCCGTACGGGGCCGCGGCAACGTCGAATACGGCGACCGGCGGCAGGGTCCGTCCGAACGCTGCGTCGTCGAGACGCGCGAGGCCCGCGGCGGCATCGTCCTCGCCGCGCGCGAGATCCATGGCCGCGAGCAGCGCCAGCGCCGTCGTCGCGTCGGTCTCGTGATACGCGCCCCAGATGTCGTGGTAGCCGCGGCCGATGCCGGCGCGTTCGGCGAGGCGGCGAAGCGCTTCTGCGGCGATCATCGGTTCACCCCGGCGCGAAGAACGCCACCGAGAGCGGCGGCAGCGTGAGCGCGAGCGAATGCGAGCGGCCGTGCGCCGGAGCGGCGCGCGCCTCGGCGCCGCCGAGGTTGCCCATGCCGCTGCCGCCGTAGAGGCCGGCATCGCTGTTCAGCACTTCGCGCCACCAGCCGCCCTGCGGCACGCCGACCAGGTAGTTCGGACGCGGCACGGGCGTGAAGTTGCAGACGACGAGCATGGTCTCGCCGTGCCGGCCGCGGCGCAGGAACGAGATCACGCTCGCCTCCGCGTCGTGGCAGTCCACCCACTCGAAGCCCGAGGACTCGAAGTCGTTCGCGTGCAGCGCCGGGTGCTCGCGATACGCGCGGTTCAGGTCCGCGAGCCAGCGCTGCGTGCCGGCATGCTCGGGGAACTGCAGCACCCACCACTCGAGCGCCTCCTCGTGCGCCCACTCGCGGCGCTGGCCGAACTCGCCTCCCATGAAGAGGAGCTTCTTGCCCGGGTGCGCCCACATGTAGCCGAGCAGCAGCCGCAGGCCGGCGAACTGCCGCCAGGTGTCGCCCGGCATCCGGCCGAGGAGCGACCCCTTGCCGTGCACCACCTCGTCGTGCGAGAGCGGCAGCACGAAGTTCTCGAAGAACGCGTACCAGATCGAGAACGTCAGCCGATCGTGGTGGTAGCGGCGGAACACCGGATCTTCCGACACGTAGTCGAGCGTGTCGTGCATCCAGCCCATGTTCCACTTGAGCCCGAAGCCGAGCCCGCCGAGATGCACCGGCCGCGACACCATCGGCCACGCGGTCGATTCCTCCGCGATCGTCTGCACGTCGGGATGATCGCGGTAGACCGCCTCGTTCAGCGAGCGCAGGAAGTGAATCGCGCCGAGGTTCTCGCGGCCGCCGTGGACGTTCGGGATCCACTCGCCCTGCCTGCGGCCGTAGTCGAGATAGAGCATCGACGCCACCGCATCCACCCGCAGCCCGTCCACGTGGTACTTGTCGAGCCAGAAGAGCGCCGAGGACACGAGGAACGCGCGCACCTCGTGGCGGTCGTAGTTGAAGATGTACGAGCTCCACTCCGGATGGAAGCCCTTTTTCGGGTCGGCGTGCTCGTAGAGGAACGTGCCGTCGAAGTAATGCAGGCCGTGCGCGTCGTTGGGGAAATGCGAGGGCACCCAGTCGAGGATCACGCCGACGCCGCGCCGGTGGAGCGTGTCGACGAAGTACATGAAGTCCTGCGGCGTGCCGTAGCGGGCCGTGGGCGCGAAGTAGCCGGTCGTCTGGTAGCCCCACGAGCCGTAGAACGGATGCTCCGTGACCGGCAGCAGCTCGACGTGCGTGAATCCCATCTCGACGGCGTAGTCGGCGAGCTGGTGCGCGATCTCGCGATAGCCGAGCCAGCGTCCGTTCTCGCCGCGCCGCCATGACCCGAGGTGGACCTCGTAGATCGACATCGGCGCGTCGAGCGCGTTCTTCGCGCGGCGCACGGCCATCCACTCCGCGTCGCCCCAGTCGTAGTCGAGCCGCCACGCGCGCGAGGCGGTTGCGGGCGGCGCTTCGGCGTAGAACGCGAACGGATCGGCCTTCTCGCCGACATGGCCGGCGTGGTGCGACACGATGCGGTACTTGTACGCGTCGCCCTGCTTCACGCCGGGCGCGAACGCCTCCCAGATCCCCGAGCCGTCGCGACGCGGCGCGAGCCGGTCGGAGTCGGGGTTCCACCCGTTCCAGTCGCCGACCACCGAGACCGACGCGGCGTTCGGCGCCCACACCGCGAAGCGCGCGCCCGCGACGCCGTCGCGCTCGGCGAAATGGCACCCGAGCTTGCCGTAGAGCCGCGCGTGGCTGCCCTCGCGGAAGAGGTACACATCGTGATCGGACAGGGTCGCGCGGGACATCGCGGGAGATGCAGAAGGGCGCACCCCGAGGGTCGGGGCGCGATTCGACTATAGCACGTGCCACCGTCCGTTCATCCGCGTCGCGGCGTCGCATCCTCGCGCCATCGCGGCGCGGCGCTCGTGTCTTCAGCCCGGCACTGCGCCCGGCCGACGAATGGCGACTGCGAGATAGGCGATCGCCGCGAACGGCCACAGCGAGGAGACGAATCGCGTCAGGCCGTGGAAGTTGAGGAAATGCCCCTTCTGCCACACTGCGAGCGAGTACTCGACGTAGGGGTTCTCGGGCGCCATGTTCACGATCGCGATCGCGGCGACGAGCAGCAGGGCTGCGAGCGCCGCGCCGATCCGGTGCGGAAGCGAGAGGCCGAGCGCGGCGACCGCAATCCCCGCGAGCAGCCCGATCCCCGCGCCGGGCGTCGCCCACGCGAACATCTGTTGCGGGCTGAAGAGCACGGCGAACGCGAGCGAACGCACTGCGATCGCGACCACGACCAGCGTCAGCACGAGGCGCCTCGCCGTTTCGCCGGACTTGAGCGTGCCGGCAGCGAGAATCGCCACGCCGCCCAGGTTCGCGGCGGTGACCACCGCTTCGACGCGCACGAAGAACGCAGGCGGATACGGCGTCGTCGTCGGCGCGGCGAAGAGATCCCGTACGTCGCCGGTGCCGAAGAGCAGTGTCTCCGGGTCGAGCTGCGAGACGAGCCACAGCACGAGCAGCACCAGCCCGAGGTCGGTCGCGTGCCCTTCTCGGAACAGCCGCTCGCGGAACGTCCGCCATCGTGCCTCGCGGGCGCGGGACTCGGCGGCGAGGGTGCCCGCGAACGCGCCGGCGATGCCTCCGAACACGTTCGTCGCGAGGTCGAGGTTCGAGGGGATGCGCGCGGGCAGGAAGCTCTGCAGCGCTTCCAGCGACAGGGAGACGACGAGCGCCACGAGTGCGCCGGATGCGGCACCCCGCCATCCGCGCAGCACCGGATAGGCGGCGAGCGCGGCGAGGAACCCCAGGGGGAAATAGGCGAGGAAGTTGGCGACGAGGTCGAACGCCGTCACATAGCGGGGCAGCGGGGCCGCGAGATACGCGAGCGCACCCACGCCCGGATCGCGCCACCCTGCGAACGGATACAGGCTCGCGTACGCCACGAGCGCCGCGTAGGCGAGAAGCAGGTATCGCGCGAGCCGCGAGGGGCGTGGCGAGTCGGGCATCGCGCCGATTCTCGCATGGGCAGCGCGTGCGATCGCAGGCGCTATGGCCGCTCGCAGGCGCGAATCGGAACCGGCCGCCTCGCGCCGGGCGCTCGCCGGCAGCGCGGCGCGCCGATCAGGCCGGCTTGTACTCCAGCAGCTCGTAGCCGTCGTTGTCGATCGGCAGCATGGTGAGCGTCCAGGTCTGATGCCGGAAGCGGATGATGCGCTTCACCGCCGGGGCGTACCACGCGGTCGACGAGAGCTGCGCGGCGACCGCGCTCGGCGACACGCCCGCGCCGAAGCGCTCGGCGCTGAGGTCCACGCGCACTGCGTCGAACGTGCCTGCCGGCACGGTCACGCTGTCGAGGCCGCGCACGCGCGCCTGCGCCTTCCACGGCGTAAGCGGCGCGGCGCCCGAGGGCAGCGGGATGTTGTACCAGCCCTGTCCGGTCTGGATGCGCGTGAACGCGAGGAGGTAGGGCGAGAACTCGGCCACGGAGAAGCCGCCGAGCGAGCGGTCGACGAACGCGAGCAGGCCGGTCCAGAGGTGCGTCTGGTCCGCGTAGCCCGAGGCGGAGAGCGTGTCGGCGATGCCATTGGTCGCGACTTGCGTCACGCGCACGGAGAAGTCGCGCGCGGGCACCTGCGACCATCCGCTCAGGTACCGGTAGCGCCACGTGTCGCCGACCTTCGGCGTGACGAGCGGCTCGCTCACGGTCTCCGACACGATCGGCGGCCCGCTCGAGCAGCCGGCAAGTCCCGCGGCGACCGCGCCTGCTCCGAGGGCGAGGAACTGCCTGCGATCGAGAGCGCGGGCCGGTCGCGTGTGCGAGTCTTCGTGATCCACGAGGTTCTCCTCTGCGCGGCGATGCGCCGCCGCCCCCGGATTCTATTCCGGCGCGCGCGCTCCGGGGCCGTGCCCGGGCGAGCGCGAGAGCGCGACGCGATACGCGGCGAGCGCATCGTCGCCGAACAGCGCGAACACGATGCGTGCGACCTTCGAGTCGGTCGCGGCGACCGCCGCGCACTCGCGCACCGCGATGGCGGCTGCTGCTTCCAGAGGATAGCCGTACACGCCGCAGCTCACCGCCGGGAACGCGATCGATCGCAGCCCATGCGCCTGCGCGAGGGCGAGGCTCCTCCGGTAGCAGGAGGCGAGGAGGTCCGGTTCGCCTCGCGTGCCGCCGTGCCACACGGGCCCGACGGTGTGGATCACGAACCTGGCGGGCAGGCGGTAGCCGCGGGTGATCTTCGCATCGCCGGTCGCGCACCCGCCCAACGTGCGGCACTCGGCCAGCAGCTCGGGGCCCGCGGCGCGGTGGATCGCGCCGTCGACGCCGCCCCCGCCGAGGAGCGTCGTGTTGGCGGCATTCACGATCGCGTCGACGGCGAGCGTGGTGATGTCGGCGCGGAGGGCTTCGAGGGTGGCGGGCATGCGGTCGATTGAAGCGCAGCCGCGGCGCTACCGCAAGGCGGCGTGCCGGCGAGGATCAGCGCGGCGCCCGGGCGCGTCCCTGGGCGCGAGCGTTCTCCGCCCACGACCCGACCAGCATTCCGGCCGTCGACGCGCCGAGCCCGGCGAGTGCCGGCGGCACCAGCGCCCCGGACACGAGGATCTCGCAGGCGATCCACACGCCCGTGCCCGCGAGCGCGGCGGCGATCGCGCCGCGCGTCGTGGCGCGCTTCCAGTAAAGACCCGCGACCAGCGGCACGAAGGCGGCGACGAGCGTCACCTTGTACGCCTGCTCGACCATCTCGTAGATGGTCGCGTTCGTGCCGAGCGCCACCGCGAGGACGACCACCGCGAAGGTGGCGACCGAGGCGCGCGTCGCCCAGAGGAGCTGCCGGTCGCCCATGTGCCGCGCGAACGGGCGCAGGACGTTCTCCGTAAACGCCACCGCCGGCGCGAGCAGCGCGCCGCTTGCCGAGCTCATGATCGCCGAGAGCAGCGCTCCGAAGAACAGGATCTGCGCGGCGAGCGGCATGTGATCGAGCACCAGCCGCGGCAGGACCAGCTGCGGGTCGCTGTCGAGATAGCGCGCCGTCGCCGCGGGATCGACGAGCAGCGCCGAGTACGCGAGGAACATCGGCACGGCGGCGAGCGCGAGGTAGAGGAGGCCGCCGACGAGCGCGCCGCGGACGGCCGTGCGCTCGTCCCTCGCCGACATGACGCGCTGGAACGTGTCCTGCTGCGGGATCGACCCGAGCGCGAGCGGCGCCATCGCCGCGAGGATCGCCAGCGCCTCGCGCGCGCTCGCCGGCGCCGGCATCGCGAGCTTGCCCGACGCCGCCGCGCTCGCGATCACCGCTTCGGCGCCGCCGGCCAGGTCGGCCGCCGTCCAGCCGATGAAGAGCATCCCGGCGACGATCACGATCATCTGGAAGAAATCGGTGAGCGCGACCGACCACATTCCCCCGGCCAACGTGTACACGAGCACGACGAGCGCCCCGAGGGCCATGCCTTCCGCGACCGGGATCGCGCCGCCGGAGACGACGTTGAACACCAGCCCGAGCGCCGCGAACTGCGCGGCGGTCCAGCCGAGGTAACCGACGACGATCGCGAGCGACAGCCCGACCTCCACACGCCGGTCGTAGCGCTGACGGAAGTAGTCGCCGATCGTGAGGAGGTTCAGCCGGTAGAGCCGCGCGGCGAAGAAGAGCGCCACGAGGACGAGCGCGAGCGACGCGCCGAACGGATCGCCCGCCACGGCGGGCAGGCCGTCCCTGACGAACGTGGACGAGACGCCCAGCACCGTCTCGGCGCCGAACCAGGTGGCGAACACGGTCGCGACGACGACCGGGAGCGGCAGGCGGCGCCCGGCGACCGCGAAGTCGCGCGCGCCGCGCACGCGGCGTGCCGCGAACAGGCCGATCGCGACCGATACAGCGAGATAGGCGACGACCGACCAGGCGAGAACGGTCATCCGCGCCGGGCGCGCGGCTCAGCCCGCATGCCGTGCGCCGGCGTGCATGCGGCCCTGCGTCGCGAGCGAGCCGATCACCATCCAGACCACGGCGGCCGCGAGGCCCGCGAGCTGCGGCGGCACCAAGCCCTCGGGGTTTATCCACTCGAGCGCGAGCCAGGTGCCGAGGCCGAACACCAGCGCGAGCAGCGCGCCCGTGGCCGTCGCCCGCTTCCAGTAAAGGCCCGCCACGAGCGGGACGAACGCCGACACGAGCGTCACCTTGTAGGCGTTGCCGACCATCTCGTAGATGCTCGACTCGGAGTTGAGCGCGAAGATGGTCACGATGCTGGCGAAGCCGGCGACGACGAGCCGCATGGTCCAGAGAAACTGCTTGTCGGAGAGATCCTTCTTGAGAAAGCGCTTCAGCACGTTCTCGGTGAACGTCACCGACGGGGCGAGCAGCGTGCCGCTCGCGGTGGACATGATCGCCGACAGGAGCGCGCCGAAGAACATCACCTGCGCGAAGAGCGGCGTGTTCGCGAGGATGAGGTGCGGCAGGATGTGCTGCGGGTCCTTGGCGAGATGCGCCTCGACGAGCTGGGGATCGATCAGGAACGCGGAATAGCCGAGGAAGATCGGCACGAACGCGAACACGAAGTAGAGCACCCCGCCCACGATCGCGCCCCAGACCGCGATGTTCACGGTGCGCGCGGAGGTCACGCGCTGGAACACGTCCTGCTGCGGGATCGAGCCGAACATCATCGTGACCGCGGCGCCGAGGAACCACAGCACGTCGCGCGTCGTCGGTTCGGGGAAGAAATGGAGCTTGCCGGCCGCGCGCGCGTGCGCGAGCACGTTGTCCACGCCGCCGGCCTTGTCGCCGATGATCCACCCGATGTACAGGATGCCGAGCACGATCACGACCATCTGCACGAAGTTGGTCCACGCGACCGAGAACATCCCTCCCCACAGCGTGTAGAGGACCACGATGGCCGCGCCGAGAAGGATGCCCGCCTGCATCGACATGGCGCCGCCGGAAAGGACGTTGAAGACGAGCCCGAGCGCCACGATCTGCGCGCTCACCCACCCGAGATACGACGCCACGATCGCGAGGCTGGTCAGCAGCTCCACCGTCGGGTTGTAGCGCTGGCGATAGAAATCGCCGATGGTGAGCATGTCCATGCGATAGAGCTTCGCCGCGAAGAACACGCCGACCAGGACGAGGCACATCGACGAGCCGAACGGGTCCTCGACGATCGAGCCGAGCCCGCCTTCGATGAACTTGGCCGGGATGCCGAGCACCGTCTCCGAGCCGAACCACGTCGCGAACACCGTCGCGGTGACCACGTAGAAGGGCAGCGTGCGGCCCGCGACGACGAAGTCCTTGGTGTTGTGGACCTTCGCGCCGGCGAAGAGGCCGATCGCGATCGAGACCGCGATGTAACCGGCGACGAACCAGAGGAGAGGGGCGGACGCGGTCATGCGCGAGGGGCGGTCGGAAGTGCGCGCGATTGTAGCGAAAAGACCCGCGCGCTCCCCCGGCCTAGCCGAAGAGCCACCAGACCTCCGCGAGCAGCAGCGCGGCGACCGCCGCTGCGAGCGCGTACAGCCAGCGCTGCTGGCGCGACTGGGTGGCCGCGAGCCGCTCGATGCTTTCGCCCAGCGCGGCGCTCGATCGCCCCGCGGTGAGCCGCTCGTGCAGGAGACGCGGGATCTGCGGCACCAGCTGCGCCCAGCGCGGCGCCTCTTCGCGGACCGCGCGGTCGAATGCCTGCCAGCCGACCTGTCCCTGCATCCAGCGCTCGAGATAGGGCTTCGCGGTCTTCCAGAGATCGAGCTGCGGGTCGAGCTGGCGGCCGAGCCCTTCGATGTTGAGCAGCGTCTTCTGCAGCATCACGAGCTGCGGCTGCACTTCGTAGTTGAAGCGTCGGGCGATCGAGAAGAGGCGCAGCAGCACCTGCCCGAACGAGAGCTCCGCGAACGGGCGGTCGAACATGGGCTCGCAGACGGTGCGGATCGCCGCCTCGAACTCTTCGGCGCGCGTGCCCGCGGGCACCCAGCCGGCGTCCAGATGCGCCTGCGCCACGCGCCGGTAGTCGCGCTGGAAGAACCCCAGGAAGATCTGCGCGAGGAAGCGACGGTCGTCGTCGCAGAGCGATCCCATGATGCCGAAGTCGAGCGCGATGTAGCGCCCGTCCGCGGCGACGAGGATGTTGCCGGGATGCATGTCGGCGTGGAAGAACGCATCGCGGAACACCTGCGTGAAGAAGATCTCCACGCCGGCGCGCGAGAGCCTGGAAATGTCGAGCCCCGCCTCGCGCAGCCGGTCGACCTGGCTGATCGGGATGCCCTGCATGCGCTCCATCGTCATCACCGTCTCGGCGCACCAGTCCCAATACACCTCGGGCACGGCGAGAAGCGGCGAGCGAAGAAAATTCCGCCGCAGCTGCGAGCAGTTCGCCGCTTCGCGCATCAGGTCGAGCTCGTCGTCGAGATGCTTGCCGAACTCGGCGACCACGTCGCGCGGGTGCAGGCGCCGGCCGTCGGGCCAGAGCGTCTCGACCAGCCCGGCCGCGGTGTCGAGCAGCGCCAGATCGCGTGCGATCACCGGGCGCATGTTCGGGCGCAGGATCTTGACCGCCGCCTCGCGTCCGTCGGGCAGCACGGCGAAATGCACCTGCGCCACGGACGCGCTCGCGGTCGGCTCGGCATCGAAGCGCGCGAACAGCTCGCCGACCGGCTTGCGGAACGCGCGCTCGATTTCGCGGATCGCCTGATCCGAGGGGAACGGGGGCACCTGGTCCTGGAGCTTGGCGAGCTCTTCGGCGAGATCGGGCGGCAGCAGGTCGCGCCGCGTCGAGAGGATCTGGCCGAATTTCACGAAAATCGGCCCGAGCGCCTCGAGCGCAGTGCGCAGGCGCACTGCGCGCGGCTCCCCGAACGTGCGCCAGCTGAGCAGGCGCGTCGTCCAGCGCGAGAGCCGGCCGGTCGGGTCGGCAGCCGCGACGAACTCGTAGAGTCCGTAGCGCCAGGCTACCCGGACGATCTTCGCGAGGCGGAAGAGCCGAGTCATGCTTGCGAAGGCTGCAGGCGCGACCGAGCGCTCGCCTGGGGGAGCAGCCCGAGTGCGGCGAGCTGGCGGTCATGCGTCCGGCCGAGGAGGAGCTGCGAGGCGATGCCGCCGAGGAGCGCGAGGAACATGTCCCACTGCGTGTCCCACGGGTCGCCCTGCGTGGCGAGGAACTCGTCTGCGCCCGAGCCGAGAGCGAGCGCGGCCCACCACTCGAGGAATTCGTAGCAGGCGCTGATCGCGAGCACGATGCACGACGTGATGAAGAAGAGCCACTTGCCGCCGCGGACGGGGCCCGACTGCTGCGTCTCCCCCAGCGGCGAGCGCCGCAGCAGGATCTCGCGCACGAGAATGGCCGGGACGAACCCCTGCGCCAGATGGCCGATGCGGTCGTAGGGGTTCCGCGACAGATCGAAGAGGTCCTTCAGCCAGAACCCGAGCGGCGTCTCGGCGTAGGTGTAGTGGCCGCCGAGCATCAGGATGCACGCGTGCAGGAAGACGAGCCGGTAGGCGAGCGGCGTCAGCGGAAACGCCCGGTAGGTCGAAACGAGCAGCGGCGCCGCGATGATCACCGGGAACACCTCGAGCAGCCAGGTGCCGCGGTCGTGCGGACCAACGCCGGACGCGACGAGCAGCGCGAGCGCCGCGACGAGCAGCGCCCAGGCCTCGCGCCGGTCGCGGTCCTGCGGGTAGGGGCGCGGACTCAGCGCGGTCCCCCCCGCTCGAGGAGCCGCGCGATGCGCTTCTCCAGCCGCTCGACGTCGTCGCGCAGCGCATCCACGTCTTCGCCGAAGCGGCGCACTTCGGCAGGTCGTGCGAGGAGCGGATTCTCCTCGGTGAAATACTCGGCGAAGTTGCGCGCGAGCCGCTCGCCGGCATCGCGCTGCCACGCGGCGAAGGCGCGCCCGGTCGA
>JALOSW010000243.1 GCA_025458245.1 Burkholderiales bacterium | reverse complement strand
GTCTCGGACAGGCCGTAGCCTTCGACGATCGGCACCCCGGTGAGCTTGATCCACTTCTCCGCCACCGCCTGCTGTACGGCCATGCCGCCGCCGTTCGCGATGCGCATGGTCGAGAAATCGAGCTTCTGGAAGTCGGGGCTCTCGGCGAGCGCGTTGAACAGCGTGTTCACGCCCGGGATGACGTTGAACGGGTACTTGGCGAGTTCCTTGGCGAAGCCCGGGATGTCGCGGGGATTGGCGATCAGCACGTTCAACGAGCCGAGGCGCAGGCCGCCGAGGCAATTCACCGTGAGCGCGAACACGTGGTAGAGCGGCAGCGCGCAGATATAGACGAGCTGCTCTGGAACCGGTCCGCGGCTCGTGTCCTTCAGCGCGGGCTGCACCCACGCCTCGAGCTGGAGGACGTTGGCGATGAGGTTGCGGTGCGTGAGCGTCGCGCCCTTCGAAACGCCGGTCGTGCCGCCGGTGTACTGCAGGAACGCGACGTCCTGCGGGCCCACCGCCACCGGCGTGAGCTTGCGCTGGGCGCCCGCCTCGAGAGCATCGCCGAAGCGCACGTGTCCGGGCAGCGAGTAGGTCGGCACCATCTTCTTGATGCGTCGCACCGCGAAATTCACGATCGCGCCCTTCGGGAAGCCGAGCATGTCGCCGATCGAAGCCACGACGACGTGCTTCACGGCCGTCTTCGCGATCACCTGCTCGAGCGTCGCAGCAAAGTTCTCGAGTATCACGATCGCCTCGGCACCCGAGTCCTTGAGCTGGTGCTCGAGCTCGCGCGGCGTGTAGAGGGGATTGACGTTCACCACGACGTAGCCCGCGCGCAGCACGCCCGCGAGAGCGATCGGGTACTGCACGACGTTCGGCATCATAATCGCGACGCGCGCGCCGCGCGCGAGCCCCAGCCCCTGCAGCCACGCGCCGAAAGCAGCCGACTGGCGCTCGACCTCCGCGAAGGTGAAGCGACGGTCCATGAACGCATACGCGTCGCGGTTCGCGTACTTCGCGAAGCCCTCCTCCATGAGTTGCACCAGCGACGAGTACTGGGCCACGTTCACGTCGGCGGGAACGCCGGGCGGATAGTGCTTGAGCCAGAAGCGGTCCATGATCTCCCCTCCGTTCGAGAGCTGAATTTTCCTGCGCGCGTCTGCTAACTTGCCCTGCGCAGGGCGCGATCGCAATCCGCAGAAACGCCGGCCGCGCCTGCTTGTTGCGACGCAGCAGTCGGATCAGGGCGCGCGTACCGGGAGCGGCACGCTACAAAGGTCGATGTACCCCGCAGGCCGCTTGTACCAGTCGTCGCGGCGATTGCGCCGCACCTCGACGAGGGCATCGAAGGTGGCGGTGTCGGTCCGCAGCACCTCCAAGCGGCTGCGTTCCGCCTCGGGCACGTCGGCCGCCACGCGCACGCGGCGGATCGGAACGTGCTGCGACGGCTGCTCATAGAACCCCAGGGGCCCGGCGCCGCGCGGCAGCGTCGCAAGCCGCTCCATGCCCTGCACCACGCGGCCCACCAGCGCGATGTTGCGATCGAGCTGGCGCGGGGCGTGGCCGATCACGACATACAGTTCGGCGCCATTTCCGCTATCAACCTCGTTGCCCCTTCCGGCGCCGACCATCGCGTAGCAGTGCGCGAGCCACGCCTGCCCCGCCCGCGGGTCGCGGGCCACGGGGAGGCCTTCGGAGAAGCCGACCTCGGGCGCATAGCCGTCCGCGTCGGGAAGCCGCGTGAACGGCAAGCTCGCGGTCAAGGGCACCGTGAACTCCGGCGGCAGGGTCGCTCGCGCCTCGCCGAGCGGACGCTTGCCGTCGGGATCGCCCCACTGGACGACGAAGTTGTCCTGCGATCGGACGACCGCCAGCCCGTCGTAATACCCCTGCCGGGCCAGTCGCAGTATGTTGGTCGCATGCTCGGGAGCGAACCGGGGCGCGAGCTCGATGACGACGCGCCCCGAGTCGAGCTCGAGGTAGAGCGTGTGCGCGGCATCGAGCGGGCGCCAGTCCGACGGCGCCGCAGCTGCGAGCACGTCGGCCATGGTGCGACCGGCAGGCGGCGCCGCAGGCGCCTGCTCCTCGGCACCCGCCGCCAGTGCGATGCCACCCAGGGCGACGGTCGCGATCGCCCGGCGTGCCAACGCGAGGCCGGCAACAAGGGCCGTACGGTACGCGGGAGTATCGAAGATCATGGGCTCGGTGCTCCCGCTCGGAAGGGTGGACGATGGTATCCACCGTGCCGCGCTTCGGCCAATATCTGCACATGCACGACGTCCTGCTGCTGGGCCCGCAATTCCGCTCACCCAATCTTCGCGAGGCTCTTGAACACGCCGGTCTGCATGGGCCCGTGGTCGCGATCACCGCGGGCTGGCAGGAGCGCGAGGGCGAGCTCGGCGCGCTCGAGGAACACCTCGGGGCTCCAGCCCGCGACCTGCGACTCTACGAGCGTGCCGAGGCGGCGTTCACGCGCGACCCGGAACTGCACGCCGCCTATCGGGCCCGCCAGAACGAGCTGCGCCGGCTGCAGGATCTCTATCGCATACGGCTCGATCACGCCAAGGCGGCGGCGCGCGAGTTGCTCGGGTCCGGCGACGATTCGCCGCTCGCTCGCAAGGCGGTCCGCGCGGCGATCGAGGGCCTGCGTCGCCTGGACGCCGAGCACCTGCGCGACATCCGCACGCTGCATCACCGCTTCGATGCAGATTGGGGCCCGGCGCGGCGTCCCGTGCTCGCCACACAGGCCGCCGAGATCGAGCGACTGGTCGACGGGGCGGGGCTGGTGTGCATCGCAGGCGGTCACGTGGCCGTGCTGCTCAACCGCCTGAAGCTGTTCGGCCTCGAGCGCGCGCTGCGCACCCGGCCGGTGGCAGCCTGGTCGGCCGGCGCGATGGTGCTCGCCGAGCGGGTCGTGCTGTTCCATGATCATCCGCCTCAGGGCGCCGGCAATGCCGAAGTGTTCGAGGCAGGACTCGCGCTGGTGCGCGCCGCCGTGTTCCTGCCACATGCGGCGAGCCGGCTCGCGACG
>JALOSW010000242.1 GCA_025458245.1 Burkholderiales bacterium | reverse complement strand
CGTCTGGCTCGACAACGCGTTCGTGGTGAACGACTGGTACATGTCCGGCTACCAGCCGCTCTACGACAGCTTCGGGCACCGCGTCGGCATGCTCTACGTGGGCTTTCTCGAGGGGCCGTTCGGCCGCGCGCGCACGTTCGCGCTCGGCGTGATGGCAGCCTTTTTCGCGTTGCTCGCGCTCGCCGCGAGCTATTTCTTCCTGCGCGCGGCGCGGGCGATCTTCGCGCCGCTCGAGCGCATGAGCCTCACCATGGACGCGGTGGCCGCGGGCGATGCGACGGCGCGCGTCGGCGAAACCGGGAGTCGCGACGAGATCGGCGAGCTCGCCCGCCATTTCGACAGCCTGCTCGACACGCTGCACGCCAAGACCGGAGAGCTCGAACGGCTCAATGCGGCGCTCGATCGCACGGTCGCCGATCGGACGGCGCAGCTCGAGGTCGCGCGGAAGCAGCTCTTCATGTCCGAGAAGCTCGCGGCGATCGGCCAGCTCACCGCCGGGGTGGCGCACGAGATCAACAACCCGATCGCTGTCATCCAGGGGAACCTCGACCTCGCACGCGAGCTGCTCGGCGAGCGGGTCGCGCCGGTCGCCGCCGAGTTCCGGCTCGCGGACGAGCAGGTCA
Source organism: Burkholderiales bacterium (assembly GCA_025458245.1). GTDB lineage: Bacteria > Pseudomonadota > Gammaproteobacteria > Burkholderiales > SG8-39 > JAOAEA01. The sequence goes on along the minus strand of JALOSW010000242.1, from coordinate 2,396 downwards.
ACCGGATCCGGCTCATCGTCACGAAGCTCCTGCAGTTCGCCCGGCCCGGCGAGTACGCCGGCTATCTCGAAGACGTGGACGTCAACGTGACCGCGAGCGACACGCTCGTGCTGGTCCGGCATCTTCTCGGCAAGGGCCGGATCGAGGTCGTCGAGTCGCTCCACTCGACCCGCAGGGTTCGCATCGCGAGAAGCGAGCTGCAGCAGGTGCTCGTGAACCTCTTCGTGAACGCGATCCACGCGATGCCCGACGGGGGCACGCTCACGGTCGCGACTGCGGACTGGGCCGATCGGGGCGCGACCGTCACGGTGCGCGACACGGGCGCGGGGATCCGCGAAGAGGATCTCTCGCGCGTGTTCGACCCGTTCTTCACCACCAAGAAGCGCGAGGGCACCGGCCTCGGGCTCTCAATATCGCATACGCTGGTCGAGCGCTACGGCGGGGAGATCACGGTCGACAGTCGGCCGGGGGAGGGGGCGGCGTTCACGGTCTGGCTCCTCGCCGAACCGGAACTGCGCGAGGCCGCGCCGACCGTCGCGCCGGGCGCGCGCTGACCGCGTTTCCGGGCCCTGCGCACCGCCTTGAGCCCGGTCAAATCGACGGCAGGCGCCGGCCGCTACCCTTGTCGCCGTCCCCTTCGTCTCGGACGATGCGAAGCCCTTGACGTTCACCGATCTTCCGTTCGACGGCCTCGTGGCAGGCGGTCTCGCGATCGGCCTCGTGCTCGGCGCTGCAATCCAGACCTCGCGGTTCTGCCTCGTCGCGGCGGTCGCCAACGCGACGCTCGTACGCGACTTCCGACAGGTGATCGGGTGGCTTCTGGCGCTCTCGGTCGCCCTTGCAGGCACGCAGTGGCTCGAGTGGCGCGGGCTCGTCGAACTGGCCGAGTCGGGATACCGCGCCGGGCGGCTCGATTGGGCTGGTGCGGCGCTCGGCGGGCTTCTGTTCGGACTCGGCTCGATGCTTGCCGGCGGCTGCGCCGCGCGTACGCTCGTCGGCGCCTCCGAAGGCAACCTGGGCAGCCTGCTCGCGCTCGTCGCGTTCGCGCTCTGCGCCTGGCTCGTCCTCTTCGGCGCGCTGGAGCCTGCTCGCATCGCGCTCGTCACGCGCACCGCGCTGGAATTACCCGCAGGCGACGCGTCGCTCGCGAAGGCGGTCGGCGTGCCGCTCGCGCCTGCGGCGCTTGGCGCCGGCATCGCGCTCGCCGGCATCGCCGCGTATCTCTGGCGCCGTGGCAACGACGCCTCGCTGGCCGTCGCCGGCGTCCTGATCGGCGCTCTGGTGATCGCGGGGTGGTGGGTGACCGGCGTGCTCGGCCCCGCAAGCATGGCGGCGGTGCGTCCCGATTCGATCAGCTTTTCGGGCCCGCTCGCGCGCGCCGCGCGCGCGCTCGCGACCGGCTCGCTCCCGGGCGGCCTGTTCGGCATCGGGTTACTCGCCGGGACGATGCTCGGCGCGTTCGGGGCTGCGGTCGTGCGCGGTCGCTTTCGCTTCGTCCGGCCCACGCGCGAGCAGGCGGCGCACTCGGTCGTCGGCGGCGTCCTCATGGGGCTCGGCGGCGGGCTCGCCGGCGGATGCAATATCGGCCACGGTCTCACGGGGCTCGCCGCCCTGTCGCTCAAGTCGCTCATCGTGGTGGTCGCGATCGTCGCAGGCATGCTGATCGCGCTGGCGTGGCTCTATCGGCGTCCCGTTCCCGGCGCGAGCGCGCCGTCAGGCGCGGCGGGCGCGAGGGAGCGGCTTGCCTCGCAGTGATCGGGGCGTGCCCGAGCCGGCGTCGATGCCCATGACCGCTTTCGCCACGAAGATGGGAGGCCGCTTGCGGGGCGTGATGCGCTGGACGGACCTCGACGCGCTCTGGAGCGCGATGCTTGCGAAGCCGGGCTGGTATGCGTACATGGTGAGCGAGCCTGCGCCGGCGGAGCCGGTCGCGCCCGCGACGCTCGCGCCGATGCTCGCCGAGCTCGGAGTGCTGCTGCGCCGAGACCACGACGAGGATTACTGCGGGATCGTCTATGTCGACGACCTCGCCGACCCCACTTTCGTCAAGGTCTACGACCCGAACAATCTCGGATCGAGCTGCAGCCACGGGACGCCGGGCCAGTACCCGCCGCGGTGGATCTTCAGCCTCGACCGACCCGAGCCCCTCGGCGCCTCCGACGCCGCACCGCAGGGCCGGCGCCGCTGGTGGCACGCCCTGCTCGGAGCGGCTCGCGCGCGCTGATAGAATTGCGGATTCGTCAGGCCGGCTCGCTCCGAGCGCCGGCCGCCGATCCCGTCAGAGGAAAATGAAAGTCTTCGGCTTCGCCGGCTGGTCCGGCAGCGGCAAGACCACGCTCATCGAACGGCTGATTCCGCGGTTCGTGGCGCGCGGCCTGAAGGTGTCGCTGATCAAG
>JALOSW010000092.1 GCA_025458245.1 Burkholderiales bacterium | reverse complement strand
GAGTCGTGGTGCTACGGCGTTGCGGAGGTGCTTGCGGAACCGGCGCCCGGACTCGGCGGCGCAGCGCGCGGGGGCGGGCAGGGCGCACTCGGGTCCGCGCTGCGGAGGTGCAGATGAAGCTCTGCGGCTTCGAAGTCGGGCTCGAGCATCCGCTATTTCTCATCGCGGGCCCGTGCGTCGTCGAGTCGCGGGATCTCGCGTTCGATACCGCCGGGGCGCTCAAGGAGCTATGCGACGATCTCGGCATCCCGTTCATCTACAAGTCGTCCTACGACAAGGCGAATCGCAGCTCGTCGAAGTCGTTCCGCGGCCTCGGCATGGACCGCGGCCTCGCGATCCTCGAAGACGTGAAGAAAGCGCTCCGGGTGCCGGTTCTTACCGACGTGCACGACACCCCGGAGATCGCGCCGGCGGCGGCGGTCGTGGATGTGCTGCAAACGCCCGCCTTTCTCTGCCGGCAGACGGATTTCATTCGCGCGGCGGCCTCGGCCGGACGGCCGGTCAATATCAAGAAGGGCCAGTTCCTCGCGCCTGAGGACATGAAGAACGTCGTCGACAAAGCCCGCGAAGCTGCGCGCGAGGCGCGTCCGGACGACCCGGACGCCGGCCGAAACATCATGGTGTGCGAGCGCGGCGTTTCGTTCGGGTATCACAACCTCGTCTCCGACATGCGCTCGCTCGCGATCATGCGCGAGACCGGCTGCCCGGTCGTCTTCGACGCGACGCATTCGGTGCAACTCCCGGGAGGCAAAGGGACCGCGAGCGGCGGCCAGCGGGAGTTCGTGCCGGTCCTGGCGCGTGCGGCGGTCGCGGCGGGTGTCGCGGGCGTGTTCATGGAAACCCACCCGAACCCCGAGAAGGCGCTCTCCGACGGCCCCAATGCGTGGCCCCTGCCGCTCATGCGGGAACTGCTCGAGACGCTCAAGGCGCTCGACGCGCTCGTGAAGCGGTGCGGCTTCGCGGAAAACCGGATCCAGCATTAGCGAACCCAGAGAAAGAGAGCGAGAAGACCATGAGCTCCATCGTCGATGTCGTCGCCCGCGAGATCCTCGACTCGCGCGGCAATCCCACGGTCGAGGCCGACGTGCTGCTCGAGTCCGGCGTCATGGGCCGCGCTGCGGTGCCCTCCGGCGCATCCACGGGCTCGCGCGAGGCGCTCGAGCTGCGCGACGGCGACAAGAGCCGCTACCGGGGCAAGGGCGTGCTGAAAGCGGTCGAAAACATCAACACCGAGATCTCCGAGGCCATCATGGGCCTCGACGCCTCGGAGCAGACGTTCATCGACCAGACCCTGATCGACCTCGACGGCACGGAGAACAAGGGGCGCCTCGGCGCGAATGCGACCCTCGCGGTGTCGATGGCGGTGGCGCGCGCCGGATCGGAGGAGGCGGGGCTGCCGCTCTACCGCTACCTCGGCGGCTCGGGCCCGATGCAGATGCCGGTGCCGATGATGAACGTCGTCAACGGCGGCGCCCACGCGAACAACAGCCTGGACATCCAGGAGTTCATGATCGTCCCGATCGGGGCGCAGAGCTTCCGCGAGGCGCTGCGCTGCGGCGCCGAGGTGTTCCAGGCGCTCAAGACGCTGATCGACGCGCAGGGCATGTCGGTGTCGGTGGGCGACGAGGGCGGATTCGCGCCGAACCTGCCGTCGAACGAAAAGGCGATCGAGCTCGTGCTGCAGGCGATCGCCGAAGCGGGCTATCTCCCGGGCGGCGATGTCGCGATCGCACTCGACTGTGCGAGCTCCGAGTTCTTCCATGACGGCAAGTATCGCCTCGCGGCGGAAAAGCGCGAGCTCACCGCCGCGGAGTTCACCGAGTATCTGGCCGCGTGGTGCGACAAGTATCCGATCGTCTCCATCGAGGATGCCATGGCCGAGTCCGACTGGGACGGCTGGCAGCTCCTCACCGAGAGGCTCGGCAATCGCGTCCAGCTGGTCGGCGACGACCTGTTCGTGACCAACACGCGCATCCTGCGCGAGGGCATCCGGCTCGGCGTCGCGAACTCGATCCTCATCAAGGTCAACCAGATCGGCACGCTCACGGAAACTTTCGCCGCAATCGAGCTCGCCAAGCGCAACGCCTATGGTACGGTGATTTCGCACCGCTCCGGCGAGACCGAGGACACCACCATCGCCGATATCGCCGTCGGCACCAACGCGCTGCAGATCAAGACGGGCTCGCTCTCGCGCTCCGACCGCGTCGCGAAGTACAACCAGCTGCTGCGCATCGAGGAAGACCTCGGCGACACGGTGAGCTATCCGGGCAGGGACGCGTTCCGCAACCTGCGTTGATGCGCGTACTCGCCGTCGTCCTCGCCGCGCTGCTGGCCGCGATCCAGTATCCGCTGTGGCTGGGGAAGGGCGGGTGGGTGCGGGTCTGGGAGATCGACCGCCAGCTCGCCGCGCAGAAGGCGAAGAACGCCGAGCTCGCGGCCCGCAACGCTGCGCTCGACGCCGAGGTGCGCGACCTCAAGGAGGGCCTCGACGCGATCGAGGAGCGTGCCCGCTACGAGCTCGGCATGGTGCGGCAGGACGAGATCTTCTTCCAGATCGTGAAGCCCGACGCGAGGCGGCCGGCCGACGCGGCACCCGCGCGCTGAAATCGGGGAGACCGACATGAACCTCCACGCGATGCTCCAGAAGCGCGCGGTCGCAGGCAAGCCGCTGCGGATCGGCCTCATCGGCGCCGGCAAGTTCGGTGCCATGTATCTCGCGCAGGTGCCCAACACCCCGGGTGTGCACCTGGTCGGGATCGCGGACCTGTCGCCCGCCGGCGCGCGGGCGAACCTCGAGCGCATCGGCTGGAAGCCGGGCGCGTACGACGCTCCGTCGTTCGACGCGGCCCTCGCGCAGGGGCGCACGTTCGTGACCGAGGACTGGGAGGCGCTCGTGGCGCACCCGGATGTCGAAATCATCGTCGAGGCGACGGGCAATCCGTCCGCCGCCGTCGCCCACGCCCTCGGCGCGTTTCGGCACGGCAAGCATGTGGTGATGGTCACCGTCGAGGCCGACGCCATGTGCGGTCCGCTGCTCGCGCAGCGCGCGGCCCAGGCCGGCGTCGTGTACAGCCTCGCGTACGGCGACCAACCGGCGATCATCTGCGACCTCGTCGACTGGGCGCGCGCTGCCGGCTTCACGGTGGTCGCGGCCGGGCGCGGCCACAAGTGGCTGCCCCATTTCTCGCAGTCGACGCCCGACACCGTCTGGAACCACTGGGGCCTGACCGCCGAACAGGCGCGGATCGGGGGCCTCAACCCGAAGATGTTCAACTCGTTCCTCGACGGCTCGAAGCCCGCCATCGAAAGCACCGCGGTGTGCAACGCGACGGGCCTCACGCCCGCCCCGTGGGGGCTCGCGTTTCCGCCGGCGAGCATCGATGACCTGCCGTTCGTCATGCGGCCGCGCGAGGAGGGCGGGCACCTGCACCACAAGGGCCAGGTCGAGGTGGTGTCGTCGCTCGAAGCGGACGGCCGCGTCGTTCCCTACGACATTCGCATGGGCGTCTGGGTCGTGTTCGAGGGCGACACCGAGTACGTGCGCCGGTGCTTCACGGAGTACGGCGTTCGCACCGATCCGAGCGGACGCTACGCGACGATGTACAAGCGCTGGCACCTGATCGGCCTCGAGGTCGGCATCTCGGTGGCCTCGGTCGGCCTGCGCCGGGAGCCCACCGGCTGCGCCACGGGGTTCCGCGCCGACGTGGTCGCGGCCGCCAAGCGCGACCTCAAGCCCGGCGAAATCCTCGACGGCGAAGGGGGCTATACGGTCTACGGCAAGCTCTTCCCGGCGGAGGCCTCGCTCGCGCTCGGCGGACTGCCTCTCGGCCTCGCGCACGGGGTTCGGCTGCTCAACCCGGTTGCGGCCGGCCAGCCCGTGCGATGGGCGGACGTCGCCTACGACGCGGGCGATGCGGCCGTGCGCTTCCGGCGCGAGATGGAACAGACGTTCGCGCCTGCGGCGCAGATCGCGGCCTAGCGTCGCCCGTTCGCCCGGCGCGCTCCCGGCGCCGGGCTCGTCGTCCGTCGCAGCGTCCCGGTCATGGGCGAGCCGATGCGGCGCCCGGCTGACCCGTCGCCCCCGCGACTCTTGACATGCGTCAAACCCCCCGGCGCGTCCTGCGCCGACGATATGCCGCGGCGATCGATGATCGGCGCAAGCGGGGAGGAGGAGCCGGCGCACCTCGCCGGCGGGCCGCGAGGCCCGGGCGCGCAGCCCGCCGGTCGGAAGTCACAACGAACGCGAAGGCGGCACATGTACAAGATCATTCGCCGCGAGGAATTCTCGCCGATCACCTTTCTTTGGGAAGTCCTCGCGCCGGACGTCGCGCGATCCGCGGAGCCTGGGCATTTCGTCATGCTGCGGCTGCGCGAGGGTGGCGAGCGCATCCCGCTGACGGTTGCGGATTTCGACCGCGAGCGGGGCACGATCACCATGGTGATCCAGGCGCTCGGCAAGACGACGCTGGAGATGCGCGACCACTACAAGGAAGGCGACAGCTTCGCCGATTTCGTCGGCCCGCTCGGCCTGCCGCAGCACGTGGACAAGGTGGGGCATGTCGTGCTGGTCGGCGGCGGGCTCGGCGTCGCGCCGGTCTACCCGCAACTGCGCGCCTTCAAGGAGGCGGGCAACCGCACCACCGGGATCATCGGCTTTCGCAACAAGGATCTCGTCTTCTGGGAAGAGAAGTTCGGCCGCTACTGCGACAACCTGATCGTCTGCACCGACGACGCGAGCTACGGCCGGGCGGGGTTCGTGACCGAGGCGCTCAAGGACGTCGTCGCGACCGACCGGCCCGACCTCGCGATCGCGATCGGCCCGCTGCCGATGATGAACGCATGTGCCGAGACGACGCGGTCGTCCGGCGTGAAGACCATGGTGTCGCTCAACGCGATCATGGTCGACGGCACCGGGATGTGCGGCTCGTGCCGCGTCACCGTCGGCAGCGACATCAAGTTCGCATGCGTCGACGGCCCGGACTTCGACGGCCACCAGGTCGATTTCAAGGAGCTGATGCTCCGCCAGCGGCGCTTCAAGGGCGAGGAGTCGCGCGCGACGGACGACTATGCGCATGTCTGCAACGTCGAGAAGCAGCTGTTCGACCAGGGCAAGCGCAACTACAAGAAGTACAAGGACCTGCCCCCGCACGCGGTGAAGATGCCCGAGCGCGACGCCGCGGAGCGCGCGCGCAACTTCAAGGAGGTGAACCTCGGCTACTCGATGGCCGACGCGCTCGCCGAGGCCGAGCGCTGCATCCAGTGCAGCAAGCCGACCTGCATCGAAGGCTGCCCGGTGAGCATCGACATCCCGCGCTTCATTCGGCACCTCCTGGTGCGCGACCTCGACGGCGCGCTGGCGGCGATCAACGAGTCGAATCTCTTCCCGTCCGTGTGCGGGCGGGTGTGCCCACAGGAGTCGCAGTGCGAGGCGCAGTGCGTCGTCGGCCGGAACAAGAAGTTGCCGATGGAGCCGGTCGCGATCGGCAGGCTCGAGCGCTTCATCGGCGATAACGCGCGCGCGGCGAAGGCCGCGACCCCGCGTCCCGAAAGACGGCTCGGCAAGGTCGCGGTCGTCGGCTCGGGCCCGTCGGGCCTCGCGGTGGCGGCGGATCTCGCGAAGTACGGCTGCGACGTCACCGTCTTCGAGGCCCTGCACGTCGTGGGCGGCGTGCTCCAGTACGGCATTCCCTCGTTCCGACTGCCGCGCGACATCATCGCGCGCGAGGTCGACAACCTGAAGGGCATGGGTGTCGTTTTCGAGACGAACAAGGTGGTCGGCAAGACCTTCTCCGTGCCGAAGCTGATGAACGACATGGGTTTCGACGCCGTGTTCGTCGGCGCGGGCGCGGGGGCCCCGGCGTTCCTCGGGATACCGGGCGAGTTCGCAGGGCAGGTGTACTCGGCGAACGAGTTCCTCACCCGGGTGAACCTGATGGGCGGGGACAAGTTCCCGTATCTCGACACGCCGATCACCCTCGGCAAGAGCGTGGTCGTGATCGGCGCCGGCAACACGGCCATGGACTGCCTGCGCGTCGCGAAGCGGCTCGGCACGCCGACCGTCCGCTGCGTCTACCGCCGCTCCGAGGCCGAAGCGCCGGCGCGGGTCGAGGAGCTGCGCCATGCGAAGGAAGAGGGCATCGAGTTCTTCTTCCTGCACACGCCGGTCGAGATCCTCACCGATGCCGAGGGCAGCGTGCGCGGCATGAAGGTCGAGAAAATGCAGCTCGGCGAACCCGACGAGAAAGGTCGCCGGAAGCCCGTGCCGCTCGGCGAGTTCGTCGAGCTCGAGTGCGACACCGTGATCTACGCGCTCGGCACGAAGGCGAACCCCATCGTCACCAAGTCGACCCCGGGCCTCGATCTCAACAAATGGGGCTACATCGTCGCCGACCCGGCGACGCAGGCGACGAGCGTGCCGGGCGTCTTCGCCGGCGGCGACATCGTCACCGGCGCGGCGACCGTCATTCTCGCGATGGGCGCGGGCCGCCGGGCGGCGCGCGCGATCGCGGCGTGGCTCGCCGGCGGAAAGGCATTCTGGCCCGTCACGCAAGAGCACGCCGACGCGTTCGCCAGGCCGAGCGAGGCGCCGGGCACCGACGCCGTTTCCACCGAGGTCGAGTCATGAGCATCTGCCCCCGTTGCCAGCGTCCGCTCGAGGACGAGGAGCCCTATGTGTGCTGTGCCGGCGTCGAGCTGCGCTGGCGCTGCGCGTCGTGTCACAAGGTGGCCGAAGGCTTCGCCTTCCCCTACGGCCTCTGCCCTTACTGCAAGGGCAAGCTGGAGCTTCTGGAGCGCGGCGCCGTCGAAGACGACCGCGCCCTCGAGGCCGTGCGCAAGGCGTTCGAGATCGAGATCGGCGGGCACGCTTTCTACCAGCGCGCGTCGCGCGAGGCGCAGGACCCCGAGCTTCGCGATCTGTTCGGGCGGCTCGCCGCGATGGAACAGGAACACATGGAGACGCTGTCGCGGCGCTATCACGCCGAGCTTCCCGCGGCCGCGGCCGATTTCCAGATCGATCGGGCGGCGATCTTCGCCGGCGTCGACCGCAAGCCCGAGGATCCGGCGAACCTCTTCCGCATCGCGATCGCGTTCGAACAGCGCGCCGTGGATTTCTTCTCGCGCGAAGGCGAGCAGGCGCCCGCGGGCTCGGTCGAGCAGGAGCTCTATCGGGAACTCGCGGCGGAGGAGCGCGAGCACGTGCAACTGCTGACCACCGAATTCCGGCGCTGGGAGGCCGGCAAGCCCGGCCTGCTCTGACCGAAAGCCGCCGGCACTGCGACCCATCCACTCCGGGAAAGCCATGACCGAACGCTCCCACGTACTCGACGGCAACGAAGCGGCGGCGCGGATCGCCCATCTGACGAGCGAGGTGATCGCGATCTACCCGATCACGCCGTCCTCGACGATGGGCGAGCTCGCCGACGCCTGGTCGGCCTCCGGCGTCACGAACATCTGGGGCATGGTCCCGCAGGTGATCGAGATGCAGAGCGAAGCAGGCGCGGCCGGCGCGGTGCACGGCTCGCTGCAGGCCGGCGCGCTGACGACGACCTTCACGGCATCGCAGGGCCTGCTGCTCAAGCTCCCGAACATGTTCAAGATCGCCGGCGAGCTGACGCCGGCGGTCTTCCACATCGCCGCGCGCACCGTGGCCACCCATGCGCTGTCGATCTTCGGCGACCACAGCGACGTGATGGCGGCGCGCACGACCGGCTTCGCGCTGCTCGCGTCGGCGAGCGTCCAGGAAGCGCAGGACCTCGCGATGATCGCGCACATGTCGACCCTGAAGGCGCGCGTCCCGTTCCTGCATTTCTTCGACGGCTTCCGCACCAGTCACGAGGTGAACAAGATCGACCTCCTGTTCGAGGAAGACGTCCGCGCCCTCGTCGACGAGGAACTCGTGCGGGCGCACCGCGCACGCGCGCTCAATCCGGACAATCCGGTAATCCGCGGAACGGCGCAGAACCCCGACGTGTTCTTCCAGGCCCGCGAGGCCTGCAACGGCTTCTACGCGGCGGTGCCCGGGGTCGTGCGCGAATCGATGGACCGCTTCGCGAAGCTCACCGGACGACGCTACGGCCTCTTCGACTACGCGGGCGCGCCGGATGCCGAACGGGTGCTGGTGCAGATGGGTTCGGGCACGGGCGCTTCGCGCGAGGCGGTGGGACGCCTCGCGGCGGCGGGCGAGAAGGTCGGGCTCGTCACGGTCCGGCTGTACCGGCCGTTCGACACCGAAGCGTTCATCGCAGCGTTGCCGCACACCGTGCGAGCGATCGCGGTGCTCGACCGCACCAAGGAGCCCGGCGCCATCGGCGAGCCGCTCTACCAGGACGTCGTGACGGCGCTCGCGGAGGCGTGGCCCGAGCCGGCACCCAGGCCGCGCGTGATCGGCGGGCGCTACGGGCTCTCGTCGAAGGAATACACGCCGGCGATGGCGAAGGCCGCGCTCGACGAGCTGGCGGTGCCGCATCCGAAACGCCATTTCACCGTCGGCATCGTCGACGACGTCACGCGGCTCTCTCTCAAGGTGGACGAGAGCTTCGACACCGAGCAGCCCGGCGTGACGCGCGCGGTGTTCTATGGACTCGGCGCGGACGGGACGGTCGGGGCGACCAAGAACACGGTCAAGATCATCGGCGAGAACACGCCGCTTCACGCGCAGGGCTACTTCGTCTACGACAGCAAGAAATCCGGCGCGATCACGGTTTCGCATCTGCGCTTCGGGCCGCAGCCGATCGAGTCGGCCTATCTGATCCGGCAGGCGGATTTCATCGCGTGCCATCAGTTCGAGTTCATGGAGAAGCTCGACGTGCTGGCGCTTGCGCGGCCCGGCGCGACGTTTCTCCTGAACAGCCCGTTCGGGCCGGAGCAGGTCTGGAGCAAGCTGCCGCGAGAAACCCAGGAGCAGATCCTCGCGAGGAAGCTGCGCTTCTACGTCGTCGATGCGCTCGCGGTCGCGAGGCAGGCGGGGCTCGCGGGCCGGATCAACACCGTGACGCAGGCGTGCTTCTTCGCGATCTCCGGCATCCTGCCGCGCGAGGAGGCGATCGCGAAGATCAAGGAGGCGATCCGTAAGACCTACGGCAAGCGCGGCGAGACGGTGCTGAACCGCAACTTCGCGGCCGTCGACGCGTCGCTCGCGGCGCTGCGCGAGGTCAAGGTGCCCGGCCGGGCCGACTCGATGACGTCGCGCCGCCCGATCGTCCCGCG
>JALOSW010000241.1 GCA_025458245.1 Burkholderiales bacterium | reverse complement strand
GCCGATGCTGCGCGTCGCGATCCCCTACGGCCTGCTCTCGTCGCGGCAGCTCCGCAAGCTCGCCCGCATCGCGCGCGTCTACGATCGCGGCTACGGCCATTTCTCGACGCGGCAGAACATCCAGTTCAACTGGCCGAAGCTCGAAAGCGGCCCGGACATCCTCGCCGAGCTCGCCGAAGTGCAGATGCACGCCATCCAGACCTCCGGCAACTGCATCCGCAACATCACGACCGACCACTTCGCCGGCGTCGCGCCCGACGAGATCGTGGATTCGTTCGTCTGGTGCGAGGTGGTGCGCCAGTGGTCGACGTTCCATCCCGAGTTCGCCTACCTGCCGCGCAAGTTCAAGATCGCGATCACGGGCGCCGCGAACGACCGCGCGGCGACGTTCGTGCACGACATCGGTCTGCAAGCCGTGCGTGCCGACGACGGCGCGGTGGGCTTCCGCGTGATGGTCGGCGGCGGATTGGGGCGCACGCCGATCGTCGGCCACGTGATCCGCGAGTTCCTGCCGTGGCCGCACCTGCTGACCTATCTCGAGGCGATCCTGCGCGTGTACAACCGCTACGGGCGCCGCGACAACAAATACAAGGCGCGCATCAAGATCCTGGTCAAGGAGCGCACGCCCGCCGCCTTCGCGAGCGAGGTCGAGGCGGAGTGGGCCGAGCTCAGGGACGGTCCCGCGACCCTCGTCGAGGCAGAGATCGACCGGATCGCGCGGCGCTTCACGCGGCCGGCCTACCTGTCGCTTCCTGCCGGGGATGCCGGTTTCGACGCCGCGCTCGCGACGAGCGGCGCCTTCGCCGCCTGGCATCGCCGCAACGTCCATCCGCACAAGGTCGCAGGCTACGCTGCCGTGTCGCTCTCGCTCAAGAAGACCGGTGTGCCGCCGGGCGATGCGACCGCCGACGAGATGGACGCGGTCGCCGACCTCGCCGATCGCTACAGCTTCGGGGAGCTGCGCGTCTCGCACGAGCAGAACCTGATCTTCGCCGACGTCGCGAAGCGCGACCTCTTCGCGCTCTGGCAGGCGCTGCGCGCGCTCGGGCTGGCGACGCCCAACGTGGGGCTCCTCACCAACATCATCGCGTGCCCCGGCGGCGACTTCTGCTCGCTCGCGAACGCGAAGTCGATCCCCGTGGCGCAGGCGATCCAGGAGCGCTTCGACGACCTCGACTACCTGCACGACATCGGCGAGCTCGACCTCAACATCTCCGGTTGCATCAACTCCTGCGGCCACCACCATGTCGGGCACATCGGCATCCTGGGCGTCGACAAGAACGGCGAGGAGTGGTACCAGATCACCATCGGCGGCCACCAGGGCCACACCCGCGCAGGCGAGGAAGCCTCGATCGGCAAGGTGATCGGCCCTTCCTTCGCCCGCGACGAAATCCCCGACGTCGTGGCGCGGCTGATCGAGTGCTACCTCGACCGGCGCGACAGCGACGCCGAGCGGTTCGTCGACACCGTCCAGCGGATCGGCGTCGAACCCTTCAAGCATCGCGTCTATGGCGGGCCGGACGCAGGCGGTGCGCGTCGGGAACCCGAGCAGGCCGTAGCCGCCTGAGCGCCGCCGTCCGACTCATTGCGTTCGAATCCGGGAAATCCCATGGCGAATCTCATCAAGAACGGTCGCGTTCTCGCCGACCGGTGGCATGCACTCGACGCGAGCGGCGCCCTGCCTGCATCCGGGGACGTCGTCGTCCCGCTGGTGGTGTGGCTCGCCGAGCGCGACGCGCTCCTCGCTCGCGAGAGCGGCGTGGGGGTGATGCTGCTTCCCAACGACGAGCCGGCCGTCCTCGCGCCCGACCTCGCCAGGCTCGGCGTGGTCTCGGTGCACTTCCCGACGTTCACCGACGGGCGCGGCTACTCCACGGCGCGGCTGCTGCGCGAGCGCTACGGCTATCGGGGCGAACTGCGCGCGGTCGGCGACGTGCTCCGCGACCAGCTCTTCTACCTGTCGCGGGTCGGGTTCGACGCCTTCGCGCTGCGCGACGATCAGGACGCCGAGAGCGCGGTGGCCGCGCTGTCCGACTTCAGCGAGGCGTACCAGGCGTCGGTGGAGCGGCCGCAGCCGCTCTTTCGCCGTCGCATCGCGCACTGAGGAGAGACCGATGGCCCTGATCGGCGACATCGAGCGGCGCGCGGCACGATTCCACATCGCCGGAGGCGCCAGCGCGGGCAAGACCTCGCTCGCGGCGCGGATCGTTCACGATCTCGCGCGTCCTGGCGAAGCGGATCGCGTCTTCTACGGCAACGGCACGCTCGCCGCATCGCTCGCCGGGATCGACGATGCCGCCGCGGCCGAGCATCTCGTGTCGGTGCGCGGCCACACCCTCGTGCTGGAAGACCGTGCGGCGCGCTCGCAAGCGCTCGGCGCGGACGGATCGGTGATCGTCGTCGATGCCCGGACGGGGCTCGACGCGTACGCCCGCGCCGCGATCGCCGAGGCCGGCGACGCGCGCGTGCCGCACCTGATCGTCGCGGTGAACAAGATGGACCTCGTCGGTTACGAATACGACGTGTTCAAGCGCGTGCGCGCCGAGGTCGCCGACGCCGCAGCGGAGCACAGCGCGCACGGCATCGCCGTTGTCCCGGTGTCGGCGTGGTTCGGCGACAACGTCGTCTCGCGGGGCGACCGGATCGACTGGTATCCGGGCACGACGCTCGCGGAGTTTCTTGCCGCGGCCGCAGGCGTCAATCGTGCGCGGCGCGCGGGCTAGATGCTTCCCGTCGAGGCTGCCGCTGCAGGCGGGAGGTGCGACCCCGGAGCGGGCGCTGGGGCGCCGAGTCGATCCCCTAAGAGAACGGGCCGACTGATGGGCAAGGTGTTCCTCGTCGGAGCCGGGCCGGGCGACCCCGAACTCTTGACGTTGAGGGCCGCGCGGCTGCTCGAGCGTGCGGACATCGTCTTCTACGACGCGCTCGTCCACCCGCAGACCGTCGCGCTCGCGGCGCGAGCCGAGAAGGTCGCGGTCGGCAAGCGCTGCCACCGGCACTCGACCGCGCAGCGGTTCATCAACAAGCAGCTCGTGGACGCGGCGCGCACGCACGACGTCGTGGTGCGGCTCAAG
>JALOSW010000091.1 GCA_025458245.1 Burkholderiales bacterium | reverse complement strand
ACCGAAACCGCGACGGCGCAGCAGGTGGTCGCGGCGATGCTCGCCGAGATCGAGAAAACCGGCGAATCGGCAGTGCGCGCCTACGCGGAGAAGCTCGACAAATGGACCGGCGAGATCGTCGTCACGCCGGACGAGGTCGAGCGCCGCACGCGCGACATCCCCCCGTCCGTGAAGCGCGACATCGAGTTCGCCGCGGATCAGGTGCGGGCGTTCGCGCTCGCCCAGCGCGAATCCATCCGCGAGTTCGAGGTCGAGCTGCATCCCGGCGTCACCGCCGGGCAGCGGCTGATCCCGGTGAACGTGGCCGGCTGTTACGTGCCGACCGGGCGCTACGCGCATATCGCGTCCGCTTACATGAGCGTCGCCACCGCCAAGGCCGCCGGCGTGCCGACCGTGATCGCCTGCTCGACGCCGTACCGCGGCGAAGGCATCCACCCGCAGGTCCTCTACGCGATGAAAGTGGCCGGCGCCGACGTGATCATGACCCTCGGGGGCGTGCAGGCGATCGCGACCATGGCCTACGGCCTTTTCACCGGCAAGCCCGCCGACATCATCGTCGGCCCCGGCAACAAGTTCGTCGCCGAAGCGAAACGGATGCTGTTCGGCAAGGTCGGCATCGACGTGTTCGCCGGCCCGTCGGAAGTGGCGGTCATCGCCGACGACTCGGCGGACGCATACATCGTCGCCTCGGATCTCGTCGGGCAGGCGGAGCACGGCCACGAGTCGCCGGCCTGGCTCTTCACGACGTCGCACAGCCTGGCCGAGGACGTGATGAAGCTCGTGCCCCGGCTCATCGCCAAGCTGCCGCCGACGGCGCGCGACGCAGCGGGTGCCGCGTGGCGCGACTACGGCGAGGTGATCGTCTGCGACACGCGCGAGGAGGTCGCCCGCGTGTCGGACGAGTATGCATCCGAGCACCTCGAGGTGCACGCGCGCGACCTCGACTGGTGGCTCGCGAACCTCACCACTTACGGCTCGCTGTTCCTCGGCGAGGAGACCACGGTCGCGTTCGGCGACAAGACCTCCGGCCCGAACCACATTCTTCCCACCAAGGGCGCGGCACGCTACTCGGGCGGGCTCTCGGTGCACAAGTTCATGAAGACGCTCACCTGGCAGCGCATGACCCGCGATGCGGCCAGGCAGATGGCGCTCGTCACCGCGCGGATCTCGCGTCTGGAGGGCATGGAAGCGCACGCGCGCACCGCCGACGACCGGCTCGCGAAGTACTTCCCGAGCGAGAAGTTCGACAAGGGCGCGCCGGTGACGACGTGATCTCGCGTCCGATCGACGTACGCCAGAGCCGATGAACATCGCGAAGCTCTTCGACCTCTCGGGCCGGACGGCGCTCGTCACGGGCGGCAACTCCGGTGTCGGCGAGGCGATGGCGCGCGCGCTCGGGCTTGCCGGCGCGCGAGTGTGTCTGGTCGCCCGCCGCGAGCAGGAACTCGCGCGCGCCGCCGCCGCGCTGGGGAAAGACGGCATCGGCGCGACCTACGTGGCGTGCGATCTCGCCGATCCCGAGGCGATCAGGCGCTGCCTCGGGATCGCGCGCACGCTCGCCGGGCATGTCGACATCCTCGTGAACGCCGCCGGCATCAACCTGCGCGAGCCGTTCATGCAGGTGACGCCGGAAACGTGGAACCGGCAGATCGCGATCCATCTCTCGGCGCCGTTTTTCCTCGTCCAGGGATTGGCGCCCTTCATGCGCGAGCGCGGCTGGGGCCGGATCATCAACATCGCTTCGCTGCAGTCGCAGCGCGCCTTCGCGAACAGCGCGCCCTACGGCGCGGCGAAGGGCGGGATCGTGCAGTTGACGCGTGCGTTCGCCGAGGAATGGTCGAAGCACGGCATCACCGCCAACGCCATCGGGCCGGGCTTCTTCCCGACTGCGCTCACCGCGCCGGTATTCGCCGATCCGGCGAAGGCGGCCGCGAACGCCGCGCAGACGGCGATGGGTCGAAACGGCGAGATGACCGATCTCTACGGCGCGACCGTGTTTCTCGCGAGCGACGCCTCGGGGTACATCACGGGGCAGACCCTGTACGTGGACGGCGGATTCACCGCCAAATAGGACGGGCAAAGAGATGAAAGCGCTGGTCTACACCGCACCCAACGAAGTCACCTATCGCGACGAGCCCGAACCGACGCTCGCCGACGGCGAGGTCGTCCTGAGGATCGATGCCGTCGGCATCTGCGGCTC
The DNA here is from genome assembly GCA_025458245.1 of Burkholderiales bacterium. Lineage (GTDB taxonomy): Bacteria > Pseudomonadota > Gammaproteobacteria > Burkholderiales > SG8-39 > JAOAEA01. The sequence continues at coordinate 7,242 of JALOSW010000091.1, read as the reverse complement.
GGACATGCACGCCTATCACGGCCATGACCCGCGCCGGAACCCGCCTCTCATTCTCGGCCACGAGTTCTGCGGCACGATCGTCGCGGGCCCCGGCAAGGGAACGCGGGTCACGGGCAATCCGCTGATTACTTGCGGGACATGCGAGTACTGCGTGCAGGGACGCAACAACCTGTGCGCGAACCGGACCATGGTCGGCATGACCCGCGCCGGCGCGTTCGCGGAGTGGATGTCGATTCCAACGGCGAGTCTCGTCGAAATGCCGCAGGACATGGACCCGGTCAAGGCCGCGCTCACGGAGCCCGCCGCGACCGCATTGCACGCGCTCGACCTCGCGACGCGCGCGGCGCGGCGGCCGCTGCCGGAGTCGAAGCTCTACATCATCGGCGGCGGCGCGATCGGACTCCTCATGGCGCTCCTCACGCGCAGCTACGGCTGCCGGGACGTGCTGCTCGCCGAGACCAACCCGCTGCGACGTGCCTCCGCGGAGAAGGCCGCGGGCTGCCGCGTGTTCGACCCGCTCGCCGGCGGCGGCCCGGCAGAGAACTCGATCGACCTCGTGATCGACGCGGTTGGCGGGAAGGCCACCCGAAAAGCGGCGCTCGCGGCGGTGAAGCCCGGCGGCGTGGTGCTGCACATCGGGCTGCAGGACTGGTCGAGCGAGATCGACATGCGCAAGCTCACGCTCGCCGAGATCACGCTGATCGGCACCTATACCTATTCGACCGCCGACCTGCGCGCGACGGTGCGAGCCTTGCACGAGGGCGCGTTCGGCGACCTCGCATGGGTGGAAACGCGCGACCTGGCCGAGGGTGCGCGCGCGTTCGCCGATCTCGACAAGGGGCGCTCGGCGGCAGCCAAGATCGTCCTGACTCCGTCTTGAACGTTCCGCCCGCGGAGGCGACAATGCCTCGCTACCGGCTGCAGCCGCAGCCCGGACCGGCGCGAGCCGACACGACGAGAGGGGAGAGACGGCATGAAAAGGATTATCGCGACGCTTGCCTTCACGGTAGCGCTCGGCATCGGCGCGGCGCAGGCTGCGGACGTTTCGGGGGTCAAGATCGCGGACACCGCGCGCGTCGGCGCCGGGCCGGAGCTGGTGCTGAACGGCGCGGGCGTCCGGAGCCGCATGATGTTCGACGTGTATGCGGCCGGGCTCTATCTCGCCGAGAAGAAGTCGAGCGCCGCGGACGTCCTCGCCCTCGCCGGTCCGAAGCGCGTGTCGCTCACCATGATGCGCGACGTCGGCGCCGACCAGCTCGCGGAAAGCCTGAGCGAAGGCATCAAGCTCAACAGCTCGGCCGCGGAGCTGGAAAAGATGAAGTCCCAGCTCGACGAGCTCATGTCGACCATGAAAGCGGTCGGGCAGGCCAAGAAGGGCGACCTGATCACGCTCGACTTCGTGCCTGAGGTCGGCACGCGCATCGGCGTCAACGGCAAGGAAGTGGGCAAGCCCATTGCGGGCGCCGACTTCTATCGTGCGCTCCTCAAGATCTGGCTCGGCGACAAGCCGGTGCAGGACAACCTGAAGAAGGCGTTGCTGGGCGCGAGCTGAAGCGCCGCGGGACGGAGTCGGCATGGAGGGTCGAGGAACCTACCGGATGCGCGCCGTCCCATCCTGAATCCTGAATCCTGAATCCTGAATCCTGAATCCTGAATCCTGAATCCTGAATCCTGTCTCATGCATCCCTTCCACCTCGCCTTCCCCGTCACCAGCCTCGCGAAGGCACGCGAGTTCTACGGCGGTGTGCTCGGCTGCCCCGAGGGCCGCTCGTCGGACGATTGGGTCGACTTCGACTTCTACGGCCACCAGATCGTCGCGCATCTCGCACCCGAGGAGGCCGGGCATCGCCGGACCAGCGCGGTCGACGGCGACGACGTGCCGGTGCGCCATTTCGGAGTCGTGCTCTCCATGGAGGAATGGGAGAGGCTCGCCGGCAAGCTGAAGGCGGCGGGCACGAAGTTCGTGATCGAACCGCACGTCCGCTTCGCAGGGCAGGTGGGCGAGCAGGCCACCATGTTCTTTCTCGATCCCTGCGGCAACGCGCTCGAGTTCAAGGCGTTCAAGGACATCGGGCGGCTCTTCGCGAAGTAGCGCGCCGCGGCTCCCGGCGCGGCTCGCTATAATCGGCGCACGTTCGCCGCAAGGTGCGCCGCCCGTACAAGAAGTCCCGCGAGGGCTCGATCCCCCGAGGTGCGGCGCGAAGCACGAGTGCCCTGCGCGCGAGCCCCCTGCCACCACGAGGAGTCCACATGAAACGAGCATTGCTTTCGATCGCGCTCGCCGCGGGCGTTGCGCTGGCCGCGCCCGCCGCTGCGCAGAACATATCGATCGGCACCGGCGGTACCGGCGGCGTCTATTACCCTATGGGCGGCGGTCTCGCCAACATCCTCTCGAAGTACGTGAACGGAATGCAGGCCACGGCCGAGGTCACCGGCGGATCGGTGGACAACCTCAAGCTGCTCGGCAACGGCAAGGCCGACGTCGGCTTCTCCATGGCCGATGCGGGCTGGGACGCCTACAAGGGCCAGGACAAGTTCACCGGCAGCCCCGTCCAGGTGCGCACGCTCGCCGTGCTTTACCCGAACCGCATGCACGTCGTTTCCGTCGAAGGGGCCGGGATCAACACCATGGCCGACCTGAAGGGCAAGCGCGTTTCCACCGGCTCGCCGGGCAGCGCTACCGAGGTCATGGCATTCCGCCTGATCGAGGCGGCCGGACTCGACCGGGACAAGGACCTTAAGCGCGAGCGCCTCGGCGTCGCGGAGAGCGTGAACGCGCTGAAGGATAAGAAGATCGACGCGTTCTTCTGGGTCGGCGGCATTCCGACGGCGGCGGTTACTGATCTGGCGGCGACGCCTGGCACGAAGATTAAGCTGCTCGACCACGCCGAGTTCGTCGACGCGATGAACAAGAAGTCGGGGCCGCTCTACGTGAAGGCGGACATCCCGGCCCGGTCGTACGCCGGGCAGGATGCGTCGAACCAGATCGCGAGCGTGTGGAACATCCTCGTCGCGTCCGACAAGATGTCGGAGCAGACGGCCTACAACATCGTGAAGACGATGTTCGAGAAGAAGCCGGAGCTCATCGCCGTGCACAAGGAAGCCACGAACATCGACTTCAAGTACCAGAATAACAACGCGTCGCCGATCCCCTACCATCCCGGCGCCATCCGCTACTTCAAGGAGCAAGGCATCGAGCTGAAGTGAGCGCACGGCGCGCTGCGCGCCGCATCGGAAGGAGCCCCGCCGCGCGCGGGGCTTCCTTTTTTCGCGCGACCGGGCGCGTTCCGCGCTCCGGGCGACGGGGCGGCCCCGTCAGCGCGGCGGCGCGGCTGTGACGCCCTTCGCGACCAGGGCGTCGATCTCGGCGTCCGAATAGCCGGCCTCGCGCAGCACTTCGCGCGAATTTTCCCCGAGATGCGGCGCGGGGCCGCCGGGCTCGGGCTTCGAGTCCGACCACGACGTCGGCACGCCCATGCGGCGGATGCGGCCCTCGGTGGGGTGCTCCTCCCATGCGAAGAAGCCGACCCCCTCGAGATGCGGATGCGAGAGGAGGTCCGCCACGGTGTTCATCGGCGCCGCGGGGATGTCCGCCCGCTCGAGGAGCTCGAGCCACTCTGCGGTCTTGCGCGTCGCCATGACTTCGGCGACGTAAGCGTAGACCTCGCCGATGTTGGCGGCGCGGTTGGAGTGGGTCGCGAAGCGCGCGTCGCGCTGCATCCTGTCGGGCTCGCCGATTGCGGCGAAGAAGCTCTTCCACTGCTTGTCGTTGTAGATGAGGACGCACACGTGCCCGTCCTTCGTCGCATAGGGACGGCGATGCTCGGCGAGCAGGCGCGCGTAGCCCGGCGGCCCGAGCGGAGGATCGAAGGTCTCTCCGCCCATGTGGTCGCCGAGCACGAACTGCACCACCGATTCGAACATCGGCACCTCGACCGACTGCCCGCGGCCGGTGCGCTCGCGGTGGAAGAGCGCCGCGCTCACCGCGTACACGACGTGCAGGCCCGTCAGCCGGTCGACGAGCGTCACGGGCGCGTAGCGCGGCGTGGGATTGCCCTGTTCGCGGAACAGCGCCGGGACGCCGCCGGCGCCCTGCATCAGGTCGTCGTAGGCGGGCTTCGCGGCGTAGGGCCCGCGCTGCCCGTAGCCGTAAGCGCCGACGTAGATGATCTTCGCGTTGGCCTGCTTCACTTCCTCGTACGAAAGCCCGAGGCGCGCCATCGCCTGCGGCCGCACGTTGTACACGAGCACGTCGGCGCCGGCGACCAGCCTGAGCATCGCTGCGCGGCCCTCGGGCGTCTTGAGATCGAGCACGAGGCTGCGCTTGCCGCGCCCCGCGTGCAGGAAGATGTGGCCCATGCCGGGGCTGCGGAACGGACCGACGTGGCGCATGTTGTCGCCCTCGCGCGTCTCGATCTTGATCACGTCGGCGCCGAGGTCGCCGAGGATCTGCGTCGCGAACGGACCCATCACCACGGTGGTCAGGTCGAGAATGCGCACGCCAGAGAGAGGGCCGGCCACGGAGGTCTCCACGGGGAATCGATGCCGCAGTGCGACGGCGGATCCGGCGCGCTGTCTGCCGCATCGACTCGTGCGCGCGATTCTAGCGGCTCGCCGGGTCTTCGGACCGTCCCGTACAATGGCCGCGCCGCGCGTGCGTTGCGCGCGGCCACGACAACCACCACCGGGGCCGACACGGATGGGGCAGACAACAGGAAACGGGGAGGCACTCGACGCGGCCCTGCCGCAGGTGAGCGACGATGCGCTCGCCAAGGCGGAGGAATTCGTCGAGGAGGAGGAGGGCGCGCTCAACCGCTTCGGCGGCGCGCTGGGGGTGGCGGTTGCGCTCGGCGCGATCGCGATGTCCCTGTTTCATCTGTACGCGGCCTACTGGATCGTGCCCGCGATGCAGCTGCGCGGCATCCACGTCGGCTTCGCGCTCGTGCTGACGTTCCTCCTCTACCCGGTCGCGAAGCGCTATCGCGACCGCCTGCAATGGTTCGATCTGGTCGCGGCCGTGCTCGCACTCGCGGTGATCGGGTGGATGCTCTACTGGGGCGACGATTTCGGCGACCGCGCGACCGATCCCACGACGCTCGACCAGGTCTTCGGCGTCATCCTGATCCTTCTCATTCTCGAAGCCACGCGGCGCAGCTCGGGCTGGGTGATGCCGTTCGTGGTGGTGCTGTTCGTCGTCTATGCGATGGCCGGCCCTTACCTGCCGCCGCCTTGGACGCATCGCGGCTACGACGTGAGCCGGCTGGTCGGGCAGCTCTACATGACGCTCGAGGGCATTTTCGGCGTCGCCATCGACGTGTGCGCGACGCTCATCATTCTTTTCACCATCTACGGCGCGTTTCTGCAGTTCTCGAAGGCGGGCAAGTTCTTCATCGATTTCTCGTTCGCGGCGATGGGCGGCAAGCCCTCCTCGGCCGGCCGCGCCGTCGTGCTGGGGAGCTTCCTGCTCGGCGGGCCGTCGGGCTCGGGGGTCGCGACCACGGTGACGCTCGGGTCGGTCGCCTACCCGCTTCTTTCGAAGTCCGGCTACGAGCGCAACGCCGCCGGCGGGCTGCTCGCCGCGGGCGGACTCGGCGCGATCCTCTCGCCGCCGGTGCTCGGCGCCGCCGCGTTCCTCATCGCGGAGTTCCTCAAGATCTCGTATCTCGACGTGATCCTGATGGCGACCATCCCGACGCTGCTCTACTACTTCGGGATCTTCCTGATGGTCGAGATGGACGCACGCAAGTACGCCATGCACGACGTGCCGCTCGGCGAGCACGACAGCCTCGCGACGCTCACGCGCCGCTACGGCTTTCACTTCCTGTCGCTCGCGGCGATCGTGGTGTTCATGCTGATGGGCTATTCGCCCATGATGTCGGTGTTCTGGGCGGTGCTGGTGGTGTTCGCGCTCTCCTTCATCCAGCGCGACACCGCGCTCATCGACTACGACGTGTTCGCGCGCCGCGTCCCGTTGGTTCGCGGCCTCTGGGGCTCGGGTCTGCGCAAAGCGCTCGAGAGCGGCTCGACCGGCATCCTCAACGTGTCGGCGACCTGCGCCTCGGCGGGCGTGATCGTCGGCGTCGTCACGCTCACCGGGCTCGGGCTCAAGTTCAGCGCGATCGTCCTCGCCTACGCCGACGGCGGCGCGCAGGCGCTCGTGAAGTTCTGGGGCCTCTTCGGCGTCGCGGCAACCGCCGCACTGCTCGCGCAGATGAAGCTCCTGCTCACCGCGCTCTTTACCGCACTGATCGTCTGGATCGTGGGCCTCGCCGTGCCGGTCACCGCGAGCTACATCATTTGCGCCGTGATCGCCGCGCCGGCGCTCATCAGGCTGGGCGTGCCGGACTTCGCCGCGCACATGTTCATCTTCTACTACGCCGTGCTCTCGGAAGTATCGCCGCCGACCGCGCTCTCGCCGTTCGCCGCCGCCGCGATCACCGGCGGCGACCCTTACAAGACGACGCTGCAGTCGTGGAAATACACGATGCCCGCATTCCTCGTGCCGTTCATGTTCGTGCTCGATCCGGCGGGCACCGGACTGCTCCTGACGGGCTCTCTCAAGACGCTGGAGAGCGCGGACTGGACGTCCATCCTGCTCGTCACCGCGGCTGCCGCGATCGGCATCACGGCCCTCGCGGCCGGCTTGCAGGGGTGGCTGTTCAAGAAGACGTCGCGGCTGGAGAAGTGGATCCTGATCGCCGCCGGGGTCGCGATCGTCTATCCGTCGCAGGGCACCGACATCGTCGGCGTCGGCGGTTTCCTGTTCGTCATCTTCCTGCAGTGGTTGCGCCGTCCGGCGCGCCCGCTCCCGGCCTAGGCGGCGCGCGCAACGGCGAGGCAACGCGCCGGGCCGACCGCTTGACATGCAAATGAGAACCATTATCATTTGAGGCATGCCGCGGGATGCGGGGCGTGGGCCCCTCCGACGGTGACACCGGAGAAAGCCCCATGGATCGCCATCCCCACCAGGACGCCCAGCGCGTCGACGTCCTACTCAGCGCCGCCCTGTACCTGATCTCGCGCTACGCGGCAGCGGCGGCGCAGGGCACGACCTGCTCGCGCCTCGCCGTATCGATCCAGTGCCACCTCGAGATTCTCGCGGAGCGCTCCGACGTTCCGCGCCTCGTGCGTGACACCTGCGGTCTGCTCGCGGAAGAATGGCGGCGAAGCGTGGCGAACGAGGCCGAGCGGCCTTGCGGCCCGGCGCTGCTGGCGCTGGTCGCGAAGGCGCGGATGCGGTGA
>JALOSW010000010.1 GCA_025458245.1 Burkholderiales bacterium | reverse complement strand
GTGGCCCGGCTCGCCCTGCGCCAGCAGAATCGGCGTGAACACGCGCACGCCGTGGATCACGCCCCAGAGATTGACGCCGAGCGCCCACTCCCAGTCGCGCACGGTGTTCTCCCAGATCGGCCCGACCGGCGAAACGCCCGCGTTGTTCGCGACCACGTGCACGGCGCCGAAGCGGTCGAGCGCCTGCTTCGCGAGCGCCTCGACGTCCGCGGCTTTCGACACGTCGCAGCGCACGCCGAGCACGTCGGCGCCCGCGGCTCTCAGCTCGGCTTCTGCCTTTCCGAGCGCGCCGGCATCGACGTCGGCGATCACGACCTTCATGCCTTCGCGCACGAACCGCTCGGCCATCGCCCGGCCGAGCCCGCTCGCGCCGCCGGTCACGACGGCCACCTTGTCCTTGAAGATTTTCATGATGAGTGTCGCCGGCAATGCGCGGTTTCGCGCGGAGGGAACGAGGCGCGCGCGCGACGGCGCGCCCGGACCGCGCGATTATCGCCGCGAAACGTCAGCGCCAGAAGCGCAGCGACGCGGTCGTGTGCCGCGAGAACGGTCAGACCGGGAGCACGTGCTCGTCGGCGACCACGAAGACCTGGTCGCCGGGACGGCGCTGGATGAGGTAGGTACCGTCGAGATCGCCGAAGGCGGGCAGAACCGCGTAGTCGGACGCGACCCAGAAGCACGGCAGGCGAGAGCGGTCGTCGCCGCGCCCGCGCAACACGATGGCGGGATGCAGATGGCCGGCGATGGCGAAGCCCTTCTTCGACTCGGACGGCTCGTGGCAGAGCGAGAACGGGTCGACGCGGAACGGCTCCGGCACGACGCGTACGCGCAACTCGGCTGGCGGGTCGCCGGCGCGGCCGTCGTGGTTGCCGCGCACGAGCACCAGTTCCAGCCGGTCGTGCACCTCGCGCCATGCGGCGAGCCGGGCGAGCGTCGCCTCGGTCTTGCTGTTGCGGTCGTGGAAGAAGTCGCCGAGGAAGACGATGCGGCGCACCGCGTGGCGCGCGAGAATCGCATCGAGCCGCGCGAGGCTTTCGGCGGTGCCGTCGCGCCCCGGCCCCCGGCCGCGCGGTGAGGTGGACTTGCCGAAGTGCGCGTCGGCGACGAGCAGCGTCTGCTGGCTGGGCCAATACACGGCGCGCTCGGGGACGAGAAGCAGTTCCTCGCCCTCGATGGCGATGCGGGCGTCGGCGACGTGGCGGAGTTCGGTCATGGGGCGGAATTATCCGGGTGATCCCTTAAGTGAGTCTTACGTGGGGGCGCAGGGCGCAGATTCAATGGCGGTGGCGATATCACAACAATTTGATTTAAATAAACAAATTAGTGCAAACGCGGCTCTGGCCGGGGGCGGGCCGGCAACGCCCCTTTGGCCCCGGTGACCGTGAGAGTCCGCGTGGCCCGATTTGTTCCTCCCGGTCGCGGGACCCTGCCAAGGCGCGCTACCATCGCCACCCCGCACACGCCGCATCGCATGACCTCGCGCGTCGCCTGCCTGCTCGTTGCCCTCTCGTTCGCCGCGTCGGGGGCGGTCGCTGCCGACGCGCCGGCCAGTCGCCCGGGCGTGGTCGAGCGCACGGTTTCGATCGAGCTCGACGGCAGTCCGGAAGCGGTCGACCTCTTTCGGCCGTCTGCCGGCGAGCCCCGCGCCGCGGTCATTCTCGCGCACGGGTTCACGCGTTCGCGTCTGAACCTCGGAGATCTCGGACGCGACTTGGCGGCTGCCGGCTTTGTCGCGGTGGTGCCGAATCTCCCCTATCTCGTCGACCACACCGGGAACGGCCGCGTGCTGGCGCGGCTCGCCGAGCGCATCGCCAGAGCGGACGAGCCGGATCTCGATTTCGGCACCCGCCAGGTGATTTTCGCGGGCTTCTCGGCCGGCGGGCTCGCGGCGCTGCTCGGGGCCGCGGGCTACCCCAGGGCGCTCGGGTGGATCGGGCTCGATCCGGTGGATCGCGCCGACCGCGGCGTCGCTGCTGCGCCGCGCGTCGCGGCGCCGGCATACGTGCTGCGCGCGCCGCCGGCGGCGTGCAACGCCCGCTCGAACAGCCTCGCGATGATCGAGCGGCTGCCTGCCGTGGTCGAGAATCGCGTCGTGCCCGACGCGTCGCATTGCGACTTCGAGTCGCCGACCGACGGGCTCTGCGAGCTGGTTTGCGGGCGCGCGGACCCGGCGCGCCAGGCGGCCGTGCGCGCCTCGGCGGTCGCCGCAGCCAAGGCGCTGGCGGCGCGCTGACGGTCGACGCTCACGCCCCGAGCCAGCGCGCGAGCGCTTCCAGGTCGTCGAATGCCTGGTCGGGCGCCTCGTCCCGATCCCATGCCTCGGCGCGCCGGTTGATCCACGCCGCGGCGAGCCCGGCACGGCGCGCACCCAGCACGTCGAGCTCGGGATCGTCGCCGACATGCAGGACCTGAGCGGGCCGAGCGCCGAGACGCGCCGCCGCGGTCAGGAAGATGGCGGCGTCCGGTTTCCCCACGCCGGCCTCCGCGGCCGAGTACGAGAAGCGGAACAGATGCCCGATGCCGATGCGCGCGAGGTCTGCATTGCCGTTCGACACCGCCGCAACCGGATAACGGCGCGCAATTCTCTCGAGCGCCGGCAGCGCATCGGGGAAGAGCTCGACGGCGTTCCTCTCGGCGAGGAACAGGCGCATCGCCTCGTCGGCGAGCGACGCATCCTCGCCGCTTCGCGCCAGCGCCGCCGCGATCGTGGCGCGACGGATGCGCGTGACGTCATGTGCGCCGTCCGGCATCGCTGCGGCGACTTCGGTGCGCAGGGCCCACATCGATTCGCGTGTCGGGTAAGCGGCCAGCACTGCGGGCGCGGACGCCGCGAACCACTGCGCGAGCGCTCGCTCGGCGCGCTCGAGCACCGGGCGGAGCGGCCAGAGCGTGTCGTCGAGGTCGAGCGTGATGGCGGCGTACATCGGAGGTGGGAGTCGGAATTCAGGACCCAGGATTCAGGACCCAGGATTCAGGATTCGGGAACCGGGCTCCAGGATTCGGAGTCCGGGACTCGGGATGCAGGATTCAGGATCCGCTTGGCGAACGGCGGCCCGCTTCCCCGACGCAGTCGTGCAGTCGGCGCGCGTCGCCGTCAGATGCCTCGCGCGACCGGTCGCGGCTTGCGATTGCCGTCGGTCGCAACGTACGTGAGTGTCGCCTCCGTGACTTTCACGACCTCGATGTCCTCGGGATTGCGGCTCGCGTAGACCTCGACGTTCACGGTGATCGACGTGTTGCCCACGCGCACGATCTCCGCATAGAAGGAGAGCAGGTCGCCTATCAGCACCGGCTGCTTGAAGAGAAACTGGTTCACGGCGACCGTCGCCACGCGGCCGCGGGCGTGCCGTGCGGCGAGCACGCCTCCCGCGATGTCGACTTGGGCCATGATCCAGCCGCCGAAAATATCGCCGTGCTGGTTCGCGTCGGCCGGCATCGGCACGACGCGCAGGACCGGTTCCTTGCCTTTCGGGAGTTGTGCGGCTGTGCTCATGGCCCCGGGGTATACGGCCGCTCCCTCGGTTCGTCAAGCCGCATTGCGCCTTCGCCTCGAGGAGGGCAAGGCTATCGGGCTTGCACGAAAGCGAACGGGGCGCCGCAGCGCCCCGTTCGCTTTCCTACGACCGCCCGCCGTCAGGCCCTGCCGCGCTCCGCGAGATAGTGCATCGGCCCGCCGCGGAAGGGCGCGAAGCCTGTCCCGAAAATGAGACCGCCGTCGGCGAGTTCCGCGTCGGCGACGATCTTCTCGTCGACCGTCTTCCTCGCTTCGGCGAGATAGGGCGCGATCAGGCGCTCGATGAGGTCGTCGGTCACCGGACCGGCTTGACCCTTCACCGCCTTGCCCTTCTCGTAGCGATAGAAGCCCTCGCCCGACTTCTTGCCGAGCTTGTTCGCCTCGAGCCGCTTCACGAGGCAGGCCGGCGGCTTCGCGTCCGCGCCGGCGAGCGACTTGCCGGCCGCCGCGCAGATGTCGAGGCCCACGGTGTCCGCAAGGGCGATCGGGCCCATCGGCATGCCGAACTGCTCGGCCGCCTTGTCGAGCGTCTCCGGTGCGATGCCTTCGTCGATCAGCCGGAATGCGTTCGCCATGTACGGCCCCAGCACGCGGTTCACCAGGAAGCCGGGCGCATCCTTGACCGGCAGCGGCAGCTTGTCGATCTGCCGCACGAACGCCGCGGCGTCCTTCGCGAGCTCGGGGCGCGTCGCGTCGCCCTTGACGATCTCGACGAGCATCATCTGCGGCACCGGGTTGAAGAAGTGGATGCCGACGAGCCGCGCGGGATCCTTCATCTTCTTCGAGATGTCGGCGAGCTTGAGGCTCGACGTGTTGGTGGCGAGAATCGCCGTGGGCTTCGCCTTCGCTTCGACCTCGGCGAAGAGGTTCTGCTTCACCTCCAGGTTCTCGAAAATCGCCTCGATGATCACGTCGGCGCGGCGGATGCCGTCGCCGGCGACGTCCGGGATCAGGCGGTCCATGGTGTCGCGGGCACGGTACTTGTCCTTCACCCGCTTCCTCACCAGATCGTGGGCGCGCTTCACCGCGGGGGCGAGCCGCTCGGCGTTCTGATCCTGCAGCGTCACCGTGAGACCGCGCATCGCGCAGACCGTGGCGATGTCGCCGCCCATTACGCCCGCGCCGATCACGTGGACGTGCTTCGCGGTGAAATCGCTTTCCTTGCCGAGCGACTTCAGGCGCTCCTGCAGGGCGAACACGCGAATGAGGTTCGCGGTGGTCGGATGCGATGCGAGCGTCGCCATCGACGCCGCGCTCCCGGCCGGCGGCGCGAACGGATCGCCGTCGTACTTCTGCCAGAGATCGAGGATCGCGTAGGGCGCCGGATAGTGCTCGGGCCGCGCGCGCTTCGCGACCTGCTTGCGCGCCATGTTGGCGACCATGCCCTTCAGCGGGCCGGCCATCATGCGTTCCTTGAGCGGGAGCTTCTTCTGCGGCGGCGCCTCGAGCGCCATCATGCGCGCAGCGTTCTCCATGACGCGCGGCGGCACGGCCGCATCCACGAGGCCGATGCGCTTCGCCTTGCGCGCGTCCACGGTCTTGCCGGTGAGCATGATGTCGAGCGCGGCGGTCGGGCCGACGAGCCTGGGCAGCCGCATCACGCCGCCCCAGCCGGGCAGGATGCCGAGCATCACTTCGGGCAGCGCGAACCGGGTCGCGGGCTCGTCCACCGCGATGCGGTACTTGCACGCGAGCGTGACCTCGAGACCGCCGCCCATGGCGAAGCCGCGCACCAGCGCGACCGTCGGGAAGGGCACGGCGGCGAGCTTGTTGAACGTGTCCCAGCCGCGGCGCACGATGGCGAGCGCGTCGTCGACCGACCGCGCCGCCTTGAATTCCTCCACGTCCGCGCCGGCGATGAACCCGGAGTCCTTGCCGGACCTGAGAATCATGGCGCGCGGCTTCATGGCGACGAGGTCGTCGATGAGCGCGGAGAGTTCTTCCATCACGTCCTTCGAGAACGTGTTGGTGGAGGCGCCCTGCTTGTCCATCGTCACCCAGACGAGGCCGTCGCGGTCGGTCTCGAGGCGGAAGTGCTTGTACTTCGCGCTCATCGCGGCGTCCCCCTTGAAGATCGGTTCTGCGGGATGCATGTGGGTCCTTTCGAAACGGAGTCCTGCGCTTCAGAGGGCTTCGACGAGCATCGCGCCGCCCTGGCCGCCGCCGATGCAGATGGTGGCGATGCCGCGCTTGCCGCCGGTGCGCCTGAGCACGTTGAGCGTGTGGAGCACGATGCGCGCACCGGACGCGCCGACCGGGTGGCCGAGCGCGATCGCGCCGCCGTCGATGTTGAGCTTCTCCGTGTCGAGCTCGCCGAGCGGCTTGTCGAGGCCGAGGTGCTCCTCCGAGTACCCCGGGTCTTTCCACGCGGCGAGGCAGCCGAGCACCTGCGCCGCGAACGCCTCGTTGATCTCCCACGCGTCGAGATCGTTCAGGCCGAGGCCATGCCGCGCGAGGATCGGCGTCGAGGCGTGCACCGGCCCGAGGCCCATCTGCGTCGGGTCGAGCCCCGCCCACTGCGAGTCGACGATGCGGCCCACCGGGGCGAGGCCGTGGCGCTTCACGCCCTCCTCGGTCGCGAGCACGAGCCAGGCGGCGCCATCGGTCACCTGCGACGAATTGCCGGCGGTCACGGTGCCGTACTTCTTGTCGAAGAACGGCTTCAGCTTTGCGAGGCCTTGCATCGACGAGTCGCGCCGGACGCCGTCGTCAAGAGCGTACAGATGGCCTCGGTCGTCGAACACCGGAACCACTTCCGCGTGGCCGCCGGTCCCATTGCCGTCGAGCACGCCTTGCTCCTGTGCCCTCGTGAGGCGCTGGTGACTGCGCACCGCGAACTCGTCCTGCTGCTCGCGCGAGATGCCGAAGCGCCACGCGAGGTTCTCCGCCGTCTGCCCCATGATCAGGCCGACGTTCGGGTCGGTCAGGCCCTTCATGATGCCGATCACCGGCGCGAGGTTCGCGAGCTTGAAGCGCGCGAGAACGGCGGCCTTCTGCCCCGAGGTTTTGGCCGCGTAGAAGTTCGCGAGCCAGTGGACCATGGTCTCGGAGAAGAGGAGCGGCGCGCGCGAGAGCGCGTCGACGCCGCCGGCGAGAACCAGGTTCGCGCGGCCGGCCTCCATGTTCGCGATCGCGGAGTCGAGTGCCTGCATGCCCGACGCGCAGTTGCGCATCACCGTCCAGCCGGGCACGTGCTGGCCCGCCCCGAGGCGAAGCGCCACGACGCGGCCGATGTTCACTTCGTCCGCCGAGGGCGAGGCCGCACCGAGGATCACCTCGTCGAGATCGGTCGGCGCGAACGGCAGCCGGTTCAGCAACGCCCGGCCTGCCTGCGTCGCGAGGTCGCTCGCCATGAACGGCCCGGGCTTGCCCTTCGCCTTGAGGAACGGCGTGCGGGCGCCGTCGATGATGTAAATCGGTTTGGTGGTCATGTCGTGCTCTCCTGGGAAATGCCCCGACCGCCGGGCCGCCGTGCGGGGTGTGCGTACGTGACCCGGTTTCCGGCCCCCGCGCGGTCGGCCCCGCGGCCGAAGCATTCTCGAGCCGCCGCACGGCGGCCCGCGTCAATCGTTCCCGGCTCGCGCGCCACGGAGATCCGCCTCCGCGGCGCGCGCAGCCTTCGATCAGCGGCAGTGGCGCTGAAAGTCCTGCTGCGCGTTGTTGCAGTCGGTGATGTTCTGGTCGTCGATCCGCCCCGGCTGTCTGAAGGTCATCTTGCCTTCGCAGAAGTAGGTAGCGCGCTTCGCGGCCGTCTCGCATTGCTTCGAAGACCCCGGCAGTACGCTGTAGCGGGCGCTCGGCTCGGTGTTCTCCCACGGCCGCATCGAGGCCGGGGTGAGGCTGTCCATGGAGCCGCACCCCGCGAGGAGCGCGGCGGCGCACCCTGCGCCACCGATCATCGCCATGCGCGTCGTCACGCCGCCGCCCGCTGCATGGTCGGCTTCGCCGGCTCGGCCATGCCGAGGTCCTGCGGAAAGTCGTCGACCTTCACCACCTGATCGCGCAGCTTCGCCGCCCGCACGAGCACCGCCTGCTCTGCGGCCGAGATGACGTTCGCCGCAAGCGCTGCCTGAACGAGCTCTTCGGGCGTGCGGCCCGCGATGCGCTTCACCTTCTGCGCCGCGCGAACCTTCGCTTCGACCGCTTCGGCCTTCATGGTCGCGTCGAGGGCCGCTTCCAGCACGCCGACGATGTCCGTCTCGCCCCGGGTGAGATGCATGCCGGCCGTGAGTCGATCACGGGACGCAGAAGGCTCCACGACGAGCTTCGCGACCCGGTGCCCGAGCTGGTCCGACGGCGCGCGCTCGGGCTTGCCGAGCGGGAACACCACGCGGCGCAGCACCGCTGCGAGCGTCCGCGACGGGAAGTTCTCCAGCACGCCCTCGAAGGCGCCCTGCGCGCGATGGAGCGCGTCCTGCATCGACCAGTCGAGCAGCGGGCGGTCGGCCTGCTGGCGGCCCTCGTCCTCGTAGCGCTTCAGCGTGGCGGAAGCGAGATACATCATGGAGAGAATGTCGCCGAGCCGGGCCGAGAGTTTCTCGCGGCGCTTCAGCGATCCGCCGAGCACGAGCATCGAAACGTCGGCGAGGAACGCGAACGCGGCCGAGTAGCGGGTGAGCTGGCGGTAGTAGCGCCGCGCCTCCGGCGCCGCCCCGGCCGGCACGCCGACGAAGCGCGCTCCGGTGAGGCCCGTGACCAGGGCGCGCGCGCCGTTAGCGACCGTGAAGCCGATGTGACCCCAGAACGCGCGGTCGAAGTCGACCGACGCCTTCGCACGATCCTGCTCGCGCGTCGCGAGCATCTCCTTCAGCACGTACGGGTGGCAGCGGATCGCGCCCTGACCGAAGATGATCAGGCTGCGGGTGAGGATGTTCGCGCCCTCGACGGTGATCGCGACCGGCACCTGCTGGTACGCGCGGCCGATGAAGTTGTTCGGGCCAAGGCAGATGCCCTTGCCGCCCTGGATGTCCATCGCGTCGTTCACGACCACGCGACCGCGCTCGGTCAGGTGGTACTTCACGATGCCGGAGATCACCGAGGGCTTCTCGCCGAGGTCGACGGCGCCCGCCGTCATGGTGCGTGCGGCGTCCATCATGTAGAGGTTGCCGGCCATGCGAGCGAGCGGCTCCTCGATGCCTTCGAACTTCGCGATGGGCGTCTTGAACTGGTTGCGCACGCGGGCGTAGGCCCCGGTGCCGCGCACTGCGATCTTGGCCATGCCGGTGGCGGAGGAGGGCAACGAGATCGACCGGCCCGCGGCGAGGCACTCCATCAGCATCCGCCAGCCCTGGCCGGCCATTTTCGGCCCGCCGATGATCCAGTCGAGCGGCATGAACACGTCCTTGCCCCAGTTCGGCCCGTTCTGGAAGACGCCGTTCAGCGGGTTGTGGCGGCGGCCGATCTGCACGCCCGGCGTGTTCGTGGGGACGAGCGCGCACGTGATCCCGAGATCGTCCTTGTCGCCGAGGAGATGGTCCGGGTCATGCAGCCGGAACGCCAGCCCGAGCACGGTGCAGATCGGCCCGAGCGTGATGTAGCGCTTGTCCCAGGTCACGCGCATGCCGAGCACTTCCTTGCCCTCGTGCATGCCCTTGCAGACGACGCCGAAGTCGGGAATCGAAGCCGCGTCCGATCCGGCATTGGGGTTCGTCAGCGCGAACGCCGGGATGTCGAGGCCCCTGGCGAGGCGCGGCAGGTAGTGACGCTTCTGCTCGTCGGTGCCGTAGTGGAGCAGCAGTTCGGCCGGCCCGAGCGAATTCGGCACCATCACCGAGATCGCCGCGGCGCTGCAGCGGGTCGAGAGCTTGGTCACAACCTGCGAGTGCGCGTACGCGGAGAAGCCTTTGCCGCCGTATTCCCTGGGGATGATCATCCCGAGGAAACCCTTGTCCTTGATGAACTGCCAGACATGCGGCGGGAGGTCGCCGATCGCGTAGGTCTCCCAGTCGTTGGCGATCCGGCACAGCTCATCGGTCTCGTTGTCGACGAAGCTCTGCTCTTCGGGCGTCAGCGTCGGCTTGGGCGTTGCGAGGAGCTTCGCCCAGTCGGGCTTGCCGGAAAAGAGCTGGCCGTCCCACCAGACGGTGCCGGCGTTGATGGCGTCGGCTTCGGTCTGCGACATCGGCGGCATCACCTTGCGGAACGCGCCGAGCAGACGGTCGGAGACCAGCGCGCGGCGCAGACCCGTGAAGTTGAGCACTGCGGCGATCACCGCGAACACGCCGAGCAGAGCGGCGGTCGCGATCGGCGCCAGGCCGGCCGAGCCCGCGAGGGCGACGAGGCCGGCGCCGAGAACGCCGGCCCAGGCCCAGCCGGGAGCGCGGAGGTAGGCGATCGCGAGGATCGCGACGAGCGTGGCGAGAATGACTGCGAGGACTGTCATGGTCAGCTCCACTTAGGCCGCCTTGGAAATCGAGGGCGCGGCCCGGGCGGTCTCGGGACGCGTCGTGTCTGCACGCGCGCGGCTCGCGCCGCGCGGTGCGGGAAGGGTTTCGAGAAGGCCCGGCGAATCGAGGTCGGGCAGGGGCGCTTTCAGCCCGGCGATCAGGAACGGCGTGAGGCGCCGCAGCAGCAGCACGTCGTTCTCGGTCTCGACCGGGTTGAGCTGCGCGATCAGCTTCCAGGCGTCGGCGCCCGCGAGCGTGTACGAGAGCGCGCCGAGCATGAAATGCAGGCGCCAGGAGAGCTCGTGCTTCTCGATCTCGGGCAGCGAGCGCACGAACGCGTCCTTGAAGCGCACGACCATCGGCGCGTAGCGCTCGGAGAGGAAGCCGCGCAGGACCGGCGACGGGTCGACGTATGCGCGGCCTAGCAGCTTGAGGAAATCCTTGCCGCCGCGGCGCGTGTCGCGCGCGAGCGCGAGCGCGGGGATGAACATCGCGGCGAGGATCCGCTCGCACGAGAGCGGCGCGACCCCGGCTTCGTTCTCGTATTCGGCGAGAAGCCGGACACGTTCCTCGTTCATCACGTCGAGACGGCGCGCGAGCATGGCGTGGAAGAGGCCTTCCTTGCCGCCGAAGTGGTAGTTCACCGCGGCCAGGTTGACCTTCGCCTTCGCGGTGATCATGCGCAGCGACGTGCCGTCGAAGCCGTGCTCG
Source organism: Burkholderiales bacterium (assembly GCA_025458245.1). Lineage (GTDB taxonomy): Bacteria > Pseudomonadota > Gammaproteobacteria > Burkholderiales > SG8-39 > JAOAEA01. Next base: position 18,922 of record JALOSW010000010.1, on the reverse strand, counting down.
AGAAACAACGCCTCCGCGGCGCGCAGAGTGCGCTCGCGGGTCGGGTTCGCTGTCTTCTCGCCGTTGGCGGCCGGCATCGTCGCGTATCGCTCCGGGGTCGGGATTCAAACGAGCGTTTGAAGCATACGTTCGCGTAGATGCCTGTCAAGGCGGCACACCGCGATTGGAGGTCGGCGCCAAGTCTTTGTTGCGGCGCGTCAAAATAGCCTAAGTGCTTGCGCTGGCGTTGGTTCGGGAATTCGCGTCGAGCAGTTAGAGCGGCGCTTCTAGTCGCGGTGCTACGGCCCGGCGCGTGCCGGGCCGGCAGGCGCGAGCGCCGCGGTGCCCGCCGTTTGTCGTCGTTCCGCGGTTGGCGAGCGCCGGGGCGCGGACTCCGCGCGGGCGATGCCCTGCACGATCGCGCCGAAGCGTCCCTTGGCGTCCGGGGGTGCCGCCCCCATCTCCCACGCTCCGGGAGATACTCGGAAGTCACCTGCAACGTCCGCGCGAGGAAGAAGCATTGAGGCGCCACGCCCCGACCGACGCCCTGTTCGTATCGCCCCCCAAGGGTGGCGCGCAGCCCCGAAGCGAGTGGCATGCGATTCGCACGCTGCTGCCCTACCTCATGGAATACAAGGGGCGCGTTGCGCTCGCGATCGTGTTCCTCGTCGCGGGCAAGCTCGCGAACGTCGCCGTCCCGCTGGTGCTGAAGGACATCGTCGATTCGCTGTCCGGCGAGCGCGCGGCGCTCGCCGTGCCGGTGGCGCTCCTCGCCGCGTACGGCGTCCTGCGCTTCTCGACGACGCTTTTCACCGAACTGCGCGAGTCGGTGTTCGCGCGCGTCACGCATCGCGCAGTGCGCCGCATCGCGCTCGAGGTGTTCCAGCATCTGCACTCGCTCGCGCTCCGGTTCCACCTCGACCGGCAGACCGGCGGCATGTCGCGCGACATCGAGCGCGGCTCGCGGGCGATCTCGAGCCTCATGAGCTACACGCTCTACTCGATCCTGCCGACGCTCCTCGAAATCGCGCTCGTCACCGGGATCCTCCTCTACAAGTACGACGTCGCGTTCGCGCTCATCACCTTCTTCACGCTCGCGCTCTACATCGGGTTCACGGTCACCGTGACCGAGTGGCGCACGAAGTTCCGGCGCCTGATGAACGAGGAGGATTCGAAGGCGAACACGCGCGCGATCGACTCGCTGCTCAATTACGAAACCGTCAAGTACTTCGGCAACGAGGCCCACGAGGCGCGCCGATACGACGAGAACCTGCAACGGTACGAGCGCGCCGCGGTGAAGAGCACGACGTCGCTCTCGATGCTGAACGCCGGCCAGAGCCTGATCATCGCGGCGGGGGCGACCGCGGTCATGTGGAAGGCGGCGAGCGGCGTGGTCGACGGGAGCATGACGCTCGGCGACCTCGTGCTCGTGAACGCCTTCATGATCCAGCTCTACATCCCGCTCAACTTCCTCGGCGTCCTCTACCGCGAGATCAAGCAGTCGCTCGCCGACATGGAGCGCATGTTCCGTCTTCTCGGCGAGAACCGCGAGATCGAGGACCGGGCCGGCGCGCCCGCCCTCGCGGCGCGGAATCCGACCATCCGCTTCGACGGCGTGGACTTCGGCTACGACGCGCGCCGGCAGGTGCTGGACGGGGTGAGCTTCGAGATCCCCGGCGGGCGCACGGTGGCGGTGGTGGGGCACTCGGGCTCCGGCAAATCGACGCTGGCGCGGCTGCTCTTCCGGTTCTACGACGTGAGCGGCGGGCGGATCACCATCGATGGCATCGACATTCGCGACGTGACCCAGGCGAGCCTGCGTGCGGCGATCGGCATCGTTCCGCAGGACACGGTGCTCTTCAACGACACGATCTACTACAACATCGAGTACGGCCGGCCCGGCGCGACGCGCGACGAGGTCGTGGAAGCCGCGCGCGCGGCGCACATCGATGCGTTCATCCGCGGCCTCCCGGACGGCTACGAGACGCGCGTCGGCGAGCGCGGGCTGAAGCTCTCCGGCGGCGAGAAGCAGCGCGTGGCCATCGCGCGGGCGCTCCTGAAGGCGCCGAAGATCCTCATCTTCGACGAGGCGACGAGCGCGCTCGACTCGAAGTCGGAGAAGGCGATCCAGGCCGAGATCGACCGCATCGCGCGCGGCCGCACGACGCTCATGATCGCCCACCGTCTGTCGACCATCATGGATGCGGACGAGATCCTCGTCATGGACCGCGGTCGCATCGTCGAGCGCGGCACCCACCGCATGCTGCTCGACCACGGCGGCGCCTACGCGCAGATGTGGGCGCTCCAGCAGCAGGAGGAGGAGGGTGCAGACGACCCGCGCGAGAGCACGCTGCCGGCCGCGTAGCCGGCGGTTCGAGTTCCGAGCAAGCGCGTCGGTCGCAGCGGGTCCCCGGCCCGATCCGCGGGATTGTCACTAAACCGTGACAATTTCTCAGTCACCCAGGAAAGTTTGGTGTCTATCCCTCTATTTTCATTGGACATCTGGCCGGGCCGCCGCTAGACTGCAGGCGTTCGGGGAGGGGAGGGCCAATAACCATGATCAGACGACTCGCGCGGGCGGCAGCCATGCTCACGCTTGCGGCTTCGTTGACCGCCGTCGCGGCCGCGCCCGTGGTTGCCGCGCAGGCCGGCGCCGACGACCTGAAGCTCAGATCCTCCGCCGTCCTCGTCATGGACGAGCAGACCGGCGAGATCCTCTACGGCAGGAACACCGACGCGATCGTGCCGATTGCGTCGATCACGAAGCTCATGACGGCGATGGTCACGCTCGATGCCGGCCTCGACCTGATGGAGCAGATCGAGATCTCCACCGAGGAAATCGACATCACGCGCGGCTCCGGCGCGAAGGCCCGGCTGCCGCGCGGTGCGACGCTCTCCCGCGACGACCTGCTGCATCTCGCGCTCATGGCCTCGGACAACCGCGCCGCCGCGGCGCTCGCGTCGAGCTACCCGGGCGGCGTCGATGCGTTCGTCGCCGCGATGAACGCCAAGGCGCGGCTGCTCGACATGGCCGATTCGCGCTTCGCGGATCCTACCGGGCTCACCCCCGAGAACGTGTCGAGCGCAGAGGATCTCGCCAAGCTCGTGCGCGCCGCGAACGACTATCCGCTCATCCGCGAGTACTCCACTTCGCCGAGCCACGAGGTGACGATCAACGGCCGCCGCGCGCAGTTCGGCAACACGAACGCGCTCGTGCGCTCGAGCGACTGGGAGATCGGCCTGCAGAAGACCGGGTTCATCCGTGCCGCCGGGCGCTGTCTCGTGATGTACGCGAAGCTCGCCGCGCGCCCGGTCGTGATCGTCCTGCTCGACTCGGTGGGCAAGTACACGCGGCTGGTCGACGCCGCGCGCATCCGCGAGTGGCTGGAGCCCGGCTACAGCGTGCCGACGGGCCTCGTGCGCGCGGAATCCGTGAAGCCGCGAGCCGCCGCTCCGAAGAAGTCCGTCGCGAAGTCGCGCACCGCGAGCGCGACGCCGCGCGCCAGCGTGCGCTTCAAGACCGCAGCCCGCTGACGCCGCGCGGCCCGCCGGGCCGAGCGCCGAACGGCCGGGCGCGGGCGCTATACTCGCGCTCCCGCTCTGCCCGTGTGGAAGTCCCGTGACCTCCAAAGCTGCGCCCGAGGCCGCAACGCCCGGCATCGTCCGCATCTACCGCCTGCTCGACCCGCGCCCGGACGCGTTTCTGGGCGATGTGCTCGCCGGGCTGGCGCGGCCGCAGAAGGCGGTTCCCCCGAAGTACTTCTACGACGACCGCGGATCCGCGCTGTTCGAGCAGATCTGCGAGCTCGACGAGTACTACCCGACGCGCACCGAGCTCGCGATCATGCGCGAGTGCATGGACGACCTCGCCCGGCTCCTCGGGCCCGACACCGAACTCGTCGAGTTCGGCTCCGGGGCGTCGATCAAGTCGCGCATTCTCATCGAGCGGATGCGGCCGTCCCTCTATGTGCCGGTCGACATCGCCGAGGGCGCGCTGAGAACCGCTGCCGACGCGCTCGCCGAGCGGTTTCCCTGGCTCAACGTAAGCGGCGTCGTCGCCGACTTCGCGCAGCCCCTCGTACTGCCTGAATTCGTCGCACTGCCCGTGCGCCGACGGGTGGTCTACTTCCCCGGCTCCACCGTCGGCAACTTCACGCCCGAAGAGGCGCTGTCGTTCCTGCGCCGGGTGCATGACCTGCTCGGACCGGGCGGCGTGCTGGTCATCGGTGTCGACACGAAGAAGTCGAAGGCGGTGCTCGATGCCGCGTACGACGACGCGCGCGGCGTGACGGCCGAGTTCAATCTCAATCTGCTCCGGCGGATCAATCGCGAGCTCGGCGGAGACTTCCAGCTTTCCCGGTTCCGCCACAAGGCGTTCTACGACGAGGCCGCGGGCCGGGTCGAGATGCACCTCGAGAGCACGCACGCGCAGTTCGCGCGCGTCGGCGGGCGGCGGTTCGACTTCGCGCCGGGCGAGACGATCCATACCGAGATCTCGTGCAAGTACGCCATCGAAGAGTTCCGCGCGATGGGCGAGGCGGCGCGATTCCATACCCAGGCCGTCTATACCGACCCGGACCGGCTTTTCGCCGTCTACGCGATGATGGCCGTCTGAGGCGCGCGCGCCTACCGTGGCGGGTCCGGGCCCTCGTTGAGGAACGCCAACGCAGCCTCGTAGTCGTCGAACGCGCGGACGTTCAAGCCCTTGGAGCTCGCCAGCGCGCCGATGTACTTGGCGCGCCGCAGCGCATCGGGGCGCACGCGCAGGATCGCGATCCGATGGCGCGGGGTGAACCCGAGCGATTCGGCGCCCGCTACCAGTTCGACGATGTCGGGGGTGGAGAGCCCGGTCGGGTTTCCGCGCGCGTCGATCATCACCCGATACACGCCGCGTTGCATCGACTCGTTGACGATCGCGGCGAGCAGTCGCCGCGTGCAATCGAGGTCGATCTCGCCCGTGCGCATGTCCGACTGCAGGAACTCGCGGATCGTGACGATGCGGATCGCGGACTGGATGCGCTCGAGCATTCCAAACCCCTCGTCGGTGTTCTTGTTGGCGCGATTCTAGACGTCCGGGGGGCGCGCGCAACCCCACCTTCAGCCTACGCGCGGCCGCTCATGCGCTCCGCAGCGCGTCGCAGACCGCGCGCGTGACGCTCGCCGTGGTTCCCTTCCCGCCGAGATCCGGCGTCATGTCGGCGCTCGCCGTCGTGCGCTCGATCGCGGCGAGCAGGCGCGCCGCGGCCGCGGACTCGCCGAGATGCTCGAGCATCATCGCACCGCTCCAGAAGGTGCCGATCGGGTTTGCGATGCCCTTGCCGACGATGTCGAACGCCGAGCCATGGATGGGCTCGAACATCGACGGAAACGCGCGCTCGGGGTTGAGATTCGCAGTCGGTGCGACGCCCAGGCTGCCCGCGAGCGCCGCCGCAAGATCCGAAAGGATGTCGGCGTGCAGATTCGACGCGACCAGGACGTCGAGGCTCTTCGGCTTGAGCACCATGCGCGTGGTCACGGCGTCGACCAGCTCGCGGTCCCAGCGCACGTCGGGGTAATCGTTCGCGACCGCGAAGAACACTTCGTCCCAGAGCACCATGCCGTGCCGCTGGGCGTTCGACTTGGTGACGAGAGTCAGATGCTTGGCGGGCCGCCGCGACGCGAGCTCGAAGGCGAAACGGTGGATACGCTCGGCGCCGCGCCGCGTGAACACCGAGGTTTCGGTGGCGACCTCATCGGGGAGCCCCCGATGCACGCGTCCGCCGCTTCCCGAATACTCGCCCTCCGTGTTCTCGCGGATGATGACCCAGTCGATGTCGCCGCCGTTCACGAGCGGGCTCTTCAGTCCGGGCAGGACGCGTGCCGGCCGGACGTTCGCGTACTGGTCGAACCCCTGGCAGATCGGCAGGCGCAATCCCCACAGCGAAACGTGATCCGGCACGTCGAGCGAGCCGACGGCGCCGAAGTAGATCGCATCGAAGGCCCGCAGGCGCTCGAGTCCGCCTTCGGGGATGTAGGTGCCGCGCTCGCGATAGTAGCGACTGCCCCACGGGAGATGCTCGAACGCGAGTTCGAAGGTCCCGTCGACGCGCGCGAGCTCCTGAAGAACCTCGATGCCGGCGGCGACGACTTCGGTGCCGATCCCGTCACCGGGAATGGCGGCGATGCGGTGGGTGCGCATGGGGGATGACTCCTGTTGGCGATCGCCGCTTCAGCTGAGGATGAGACAGGCGGCGAGCGAAACCCCGAGCGCCGTGAGCACGTGGGCGAGCCACGGCCCGCGGCCGATGCGATACGCCGCCGGCAATTGCGGCCCCGAGAGCGTACGCGCGAACCGGCGGAACTGGCGCGCTGCAAGCCAGGTCGAGGCCGTGCCGACCGCGACAAGGGCGATGCCCACCCGCTGCGCGGGCACCGAGTCCGCGGCGGTCGCGCGCGAGCAACATGCGCTCGGCGGCGAAGCAGACCCGCGGGTCTTCAGGGAGAGCCATCGTGAGGGGAGGGTTCAGCGCGTCAGGCGGCCTGCCCGCGCCAGCCGATCGCGCGAGAGATGCGCTCGGCGGTTTCCTTCACGAGCGTCGACCATTGCGGGCGCATCCGGTCCGCCGGGGCCGACACGGACAGCCCGGCCACGAGTGCGCCGGTCTCGTCGCGGATTCCCGCTCCAATGCAGCGAACGCCGACCTCGGCTTCCTCGTTGTCGATCGCGTAGCCCAGGCGCCGCACCTTCTCCAGCTCCTTCTCGAGCGCCGGGAGCGAGTTGATCGAGTTCTTCGTGAAGCCGGCGAGCCCGTTGCGCGCGGCGTACTGCTCGACGCCCTCCGGCCCGTCGTCGAGCAGGAACAGCTTGCCCACGGCCGTGATGTGAAGCGGCGCGCGGGCGCCGATGATGTTGACCACGCGCATCATGGATCGACCGCTCGAGGTGCGCTCGACGTAGACGATCTCGTCGTCGCGGCGCACCGAAAGGTTGACCGCCTCGCCGGTGGCGGCGTGCAGATCGCGCATGAACGGCAGCGCGTGCTCGCGCACGCTGATGCGCTGCTTGACGAGGTTGCCGAGCTCGAGCAGCCGCATGCCGAGGCGATAGCTTCCGGGGTCCACGCGCTCGACGAGCCGGTCGCTGACCAGCGCAGTGAGGATGCGGTGGGCCGTGGACGGATGCAGGCCGGTGGCCTGTGCGAGCAGCTTGAGCCCGACCGCGTCCGGGCTCCCGGCGAGGACGTCGAGCAGTCGCGTCATCCGCTCGATCACCTGGATCGAGTTCTTGGATTCGGAGGTGGCCACGGCGTTACGGTGAAGATTCGAATTCCGAAATGATACCCCACCATCCGGAATCCTCGGCGTCGCCGGCAGCGTGCGTGCTAATATCCGCGGCGCGATTCCCGGTGCTGCGACCCGCGAGCGCGACCACAACAAGAAGGCACCCATGCGCGTCGGCCTCTTCGTCACTTGTCTCGTCGATCTCGTGCGGCCTTCGGTCGGCTTCGCCGCGCTCGAACTGCTGGAAGCCGCGGGCTGCGACGTCACCGTGCCCGCCACCCAGACCTGCTGCGGCCAGCCCGGCTACAACTCGGGCGATCGCGAAGCCGCCAAGGCGCTCGCGCGCAAAGTGATCGCCGAGTTCGAGGGCTTCGACTATGTCGTCGCGCCGTCCGGTTCCTGCAGCGGCACGATCAAGACGCACTATCCGCACCTCTTCGACGACGATCGCGGCATGCGCGAGCGCGCCGAGCGGCTCGCGGCGAAGACCTACGAGCTGACCGATTTTCTCGCCAGCGTCGCCAAGCTCGCGCGCGTGCCCGGCCGCTTCGACGGCACCGTCACGTATCACGACTCCTGCGCGGGGCTGCGGGAGATGGGCGTCAAGGCGCAACCACGCGCGCTGCTTGCCAAGGTGCCCGGGCTCGCGGTGAAGGAAATGGCGACCCCCGAGCAGTGCTGCGGCTTCGGCGGGACCTTCTCGGTGAAGTTCGGTGAGGTCTCGGCGGCGATCGCCGACCGGAAATGCGACGACGTCGAGGCGAGCGGCGCGGATGCACTCGTGCTCGGCGACGTCGGCTGCATGCTGAACATCGAGGGGCGCCTGCGCCGGCGCGGCAACCGGAAGACCAAGGTCCTGCACGTGGCCGAGGTGCTGGCCGGGCGCGACGGACGCAGTGAATGACCATGTCGCCTGTCCTCTGACCCGGATCTCCCCGCCGCGATGCAAGTCCAGTCGATGCATTTCAAGGCGCGCGCCAGCGAAGCGCTCGCCGACGCGACCCTCCAGGCCAATCTGCACAAGTTCGGCTCGGCTGGACTCGCGGCGCTTCGCGCGCGCGCGGTCGTCGAATACGGGGCCGCGGAGTTCGAGCAGCTTCGCGACGCCGCCGCGTCAATCCGCGACCGCGGTCTCGACAATCTCCCCGCGCTTCTCGAGCGCTTCGAGCGCGAAGCCACGCGCCGCGGCGCCACCGTGCTCTATGCGCGCACCGGTACCGAGATCCGCGACCTCGTCCTAGAGATCGCCGCGCGGCACGGCCTGAAAAAGGCCGTCAAGTCGAAGTCGATGCTGTCGGAGGAGGCGGCGCTCAACGACGCGCTCCAAGGCGCCGGCGTCGAGCCGATCGAGACCGACCTGGGCGAGTACATCATCCAGCTCGCCGAGGAGCCGCCGTCGCACATCATCGCGCCGGCCGTGCACAAATCGAAGGACGAAGTCTCGGACCTGTTCGTGAAGTTCCACGCGACCGAGCGCAAGACCGACATCCCGGCGCTCACGCGCGAGGCGCGCGAGGTGCTCCGCAGCCACTTCCTCTCCGCCGACCTCGGCATCTCGGGCGCGAACTTTTTGATCGCGGAAACGGGCACCGGCGCGATCGTGACGAACGAGGGGAACGGGCGCATGGTGACCACGCTCCCGCGGGTGCATGTCTCGATCACCGGCATCGAGAAGGTGATCCCGACGCTCGAGGACTTCGCGACCCTGATGCGTGTCCTCACGCGCTCCGCCACCGGGCAGCCGATCTCGAACTACGTGAGCGTGTTCACGGGACCGAAGGGCGCCGGCGACGCCGACGGGCCCGAGCACATGTACTTCATCCTCGTCGACAACGGGCGCACGGGCCTGCTGGGCGGCGAGATGCAGGAGATGCTGCGCTGCATCCGCTGCGGCGCCTGCATGAACCACTGTCCCGTCTACAAGACGGTCGGCGGCCACAGCTACGGCTGGGTCTATCCCGGGCCGATGGGCTCGGTGCTGACGCCCTCGTACGTCGGGCTCGAAAAAGCGCTCGACCTGCCGCACGCCGCGACGCTCTGCAACCAGTGCGGCGTGGTCTGTCCGGTGAAGATCCCGCTGCCGGACCTCCTGCGCACACTGCGCGAGAAGCAGGTCGACCGCGGCTTGCGGCCGCCGATCGAGCGGTTGGCGCTGCGCGCCTGGGCGTGGGCCGCCCAGCGGCCGACGGTGTACGCGCTCGGCACGAAGTTCGCGGCGCGGTTTCTGCGGATGCTGGGCGGCGGCGACCGGATGGTGAGCCATCTGCCGTTCGCCGGGGGCTGGACCGACGGCCGCGAGTTCCCCTCGGGACCGGGACGCACGTTCCGGGAACTGTACGCGGCACGCAAGAAGCGTTAGGCCACCGCCCATGGCGCAGCGCATCGGCTTCATCGGCATCGGCCTCATGGGCCACGGCATGGCGAAGAACCTGGTCGCCAAGGGTTTTCCGCTCACCCTGCGCGTGCACCGCAATCGCTCGAGCGCGCAGGATCTGCTCGATGCCGGTGCGACGGAGGTTGCGACCAACGCGCTCGTCGCGAAGAACTCGGACATCGTGTTCGTGTGCGTCACCGGTTCGCCGCAAGTCGAGGAGGTCGTGTTCGGCAACCACGGCCTGTGCGAGGGCGCGCGCGAAGGGCTGATCGTGGTCGATTGCTCGACCAGCGAGCCCGATTCGACCAGGCGCATTCGCGAGCAGCTCGAGCCTGCCGGCGTGAAGTTCGTCGACGCGCCGCTGACGCGCACGCCGAAGGAAGCGGAGGAGGGGCGTCTCAACACGATGGTCGGCGCGGACGCCGCGACGTTCGCCACGATCAAGCCCGCGCTCGAAGCGTTCTGCGAGAACGTGTTTCACGTCGGCCCGCCCGGCAGCGGTCACATCGTGAAGCTCCTCAACAACTTCATCGCCATGACCATTGCCGCGGCGAGCGCCGAAGCGTTCGCGGCCGCCACCCGCGCGGGCGTCGGTGCCGACAAGCTCGCCCAGGTGATCGGCGCGGGCGCGGTCAACAACGGCATTTTCCAGGCGATGTACAAAACGTTCTCCGGTGACCTCGCGGCGCTCAAGTTCGCGCTCGACAATGCGCGGAAGGACATGCGCTACTACACCCACCTGACCGAGGGGTTGGCGATGCCGAGCCCGATCGGCGACGCCGTGCACCAGTGCTTCGTGCAAGCCTCGGCGCTCGGATTCGGCGCGAGTTTCGTGCCGTCGCTCGTCGAGGCGCAGGAAAAGCTGGCGGGCGTGAAAATCCTTCCGCGCTGAGAAGCGCCCGCTGCGGCAGCTGCTGATGCGACGAAAAAGGGGGCTCCGCGCCCCCTTTTTCGTCCGCGCTCCCCGGCCGGGCGCGATCAGCGCGGGTTCAGCGCAGCGAGCTTCTCGCCGGCTCGGTCGACGAAGCGGCGCGCCTTGAACGCAAAGGCGATGCGCAGGGCGCCGGTCGCGACGGACCACGCGGCGACGAGCCATACGAGCGACAGCAACCCTGCCCCGGGGCGCGCGATCAGCAGCGCGCCGAACGCGACCGAAAGAATCCCCGCGAGGATCAGCAGCCACTCGCCGCGAATCTCCTCGCGGAGTTTCCATCCCGTTGCGACGAGCAGCGCACCGCTCACGATCGCGTACGTCGCGACGAGGACGAGCAGCGCGAGCGCCGCCGCTTCGGGCTGGAACATCGCGTACCCGCCGGCGACGACTCCCACGATTCCGAACAGAAGCACCAGCCACCAGCTTCCCTCGCCCCGGTTGCGGATCGCGCCGACGATCGAGAACACGCCGTCGACGAATACCGACGCCGCGAAGAAGATGGCGAGCACGAGGAGCGTGAGCTTCGGCCACGCGAAGGCCATGATCCCGAAAATCACGCTCGCGATGCCGCCGATCAGCATCGCCCACCACGCGCTCTTCATGAGTTTTTGCATCGGCATCGATCGCTCCCGTTCTTGAGTCTTCGTTCGCGCCGGCGCCTCGGAGCACCCGGGCGGGGCATGGGCCCGCCGATTCTACGCCGCGCCACCCGCTCCGGCACGAGGATCGCGGCGCGCGGTTGTCATCGGGCACCGTGTCGTCCAAACTTTGGGACTCGGATCGAAAGGTGACCAGAATGAACAAGCCCGTCGAAGAAGCCGCCGGCACCGTGCCCCTTTGGATCGGCGGCAAGCCGGTTGGCGGCACGAGTGGTCGCAGCGGCCCCGTTTACAACCCGGCGACGGGCGAGGTGACACGGCGCGTGACGTTCGCGGCCCCGGCCGACGTCGACGCGGCGGTCGCCGCCGCGCAGAAGGCGCTGCCCGAGTGGCGCGATGCGCCGCCGCTGCGCCGCGCCCGCGTGATGCAGAAGTTCCTGGCTCTCCTGCAGGAGAACCAGCGCGCGCTGGCGCAGATCATCACCGCCGAGCACGGCAAGACGCTCCCGGATGCGATAGGCGAAGTGCAGCGCGGACTCGAGGTCGTCGAGTTCGCGTGCGGCATCCCGAATCTGCTGAAGGGCGAATACTCCGAGAACGCGGGCACGCAGGTCGACACGCACACGGTACGCCAGCCGGTCGGGGTCTGCGCCGGCATCACCCCGTTCAACTTTCCGGCGATGGTGCCGATGTGGATGTACCCGGTCGCGATCGCCTGCGGAAACACCTTCATCCTCAAGGTGTCGGAAAAGGTGCCCACCGCGTCGATGCGGGCTGCCGAGCTGTTGAAGCAGGCAGGTCTGCCCGACGGCGTCTTCAACGTCGTGCACGGCGACAAGGAGGCGGTGGACGCCATCCTCGCGCACCCCGGGATCGGCGCCGTGTCGTTCGTCGGCTCCACGCCGATCGCGCGCTACATCTACGAGACGTGCGCGCGCAATGGAAAGCGCGTCCAGGCGCTGGGCGGCGCGAAGAATCACGCGGTCGTGCTGCCCGACGCCGATCTCGGGTTCGCCGCAGACGCGCTGATCGGGGCCGCCTACGGGTCCGCGGGAGAGCGCTGCATGGCCATCTCCGCCGTCGTCGCGGTGGGCGCCGCCGCGGATCCGCTCGTGAACCTGCTCGAAAAGAAGGCGCGCGCGATCAGGATCGGGCCGGGCGCCGGCGAGGGCGTCGACATGGGGCCGCTCATTACCAAGGAACACCGCGACAAGGTAGCGAGCTACGTCGACCTCGGCGTGAAGGAGGGGGCGAAGCGCGTCGTCGACGGCCGCGGCCTCACGGTAAAGGGCAACGAGAACGGCTTCTTCCTCGGCACGACGCTCTTCGACCACGTGACGCCGACGATGAAGGTGTACCAGGACGAGATTTTCGGTCCGGTTCTCGTCGTGCTCCGCGTCGCGACGCTCGAGGACGCGATCGCGCTCGTGAACGCCAACCCCTATGCGAACGGGGTGGCGATCTTCACCGAGTCGGGCGGCGCCGCGCGGCGCTTCGAGAACGAGATCCAGGTCGGCATGGTGGGGATCAACGTTCCGATCCCGGTTCCCGTCGCCTACTACTCGTTCGGCGGATGGAAGCATTCCCTCTTCGGCGATCTGCATGTTCACGGCATCGAGGGCGTGAAGTTCTATACCCGCACGAAGGTCGTCACCACGCGCTGGCCGCACCAGGACACGCCGGCGCCCGGCTTCACCATGCCGACGCTCGGCTAGCGGGATAGCGCGTCGGGGGGCATGCCTCCCCCGGGTCCGAAGCGGCCCTCTTCGCTACCGCTCTTCGAGAAACGGCTTCACCAGCGCGTGGGCGTTCACGCGCGCGCCGATGCGCGCGAGGATGAAGAACGCGCCGACGAGCTTCCGATGGAGGAAGATCGTCTCCGGCGGCGGCGGCCGCAGCAGCCCCTTGCGGATCGCGAGGTCGAACCCGAGCGCGCGTGCGCGCGAGGGCAGGTCCGACTGGGGAAAGTCGTATGGGCCGCGATGCGTGAGGGGCTCGCACACGAGCAGGATCACGTCGATCACCGCGTTTGCCTGTGCGGCGGAGGCATCGGGCTCGAGATATCCGATTTCGATCGCGCCGCGCCGCACGCCGGCGCGGTCGTGCCTGAGGATCGCGCGGCAGATGCGCCGATACTTCTCGACGAACTCGGGCGCGAACTCGCGCGTCGACCCGAAGTCGAGGAGCACCATGCGCTTGCCGCGCCGGTCCCAGAGATAGTTGGCGAAGTTGGGGTCGGTCTGCATCACGCGGAACTCGAACAGCTCGCGGAAGAGCAGATGCTCGAGCGATGCGCCGATCGCGTCGCGCTCGGCCTGCGTGACGTCCCTCGCGGCGAGCGCCTCGAGCGGCTCGCCCTCGACATAATCCATCGCGAGAATCCGGCGCGTGGTGAGGTCGCGGTGCACGCGCGGCACCACGAGCCGCGGCTCGTCGGCGACGAGCTTGCGGTAGCGCGCGAGGAAGCGCGCCTCGGCCTCGTAGTCGGCCTCCTGGTGAAGCTGCCGCTTCGCCTCCGCGATGATGTCGCGGAAGTCGATCTGCGCAGGAAGGAGGCGCGCGAGCCGCAGCAGCGACGCGACGTTGTCGACGTCGCTGTCGATCGACCGCGCGACGCCGGGATACTGGATCTTCAGGGCGAGGTCGCGGCCGTCCCGGGTGCGCGCGCGGTGCACCTGGCCGATCGACGCGGCGGCGACCGGCTCGAAATCGAACTCGGCAAAGCGCGATTCCCAGCCCGTGCCCCACTCTCGCCCGAGCACGCGCTTCAACTGGGAGAGCGGCATCGGCGTCGCCGCGGCGCGCAGGATGGCGAGCGCCTCCGCGAACTCGGGCGGGACGAGATCGCGGCCTTCGAGCGAGAACAGCTGCCCGAGCTTCATCGCCGCGCCTCGCAGCCGCGAGAGCCGCTCCGCGAGGCGACGCGCGGCGGCCCCGGTGAGGAACACGCTCCCGGCGTCGGCCGGCGTGTTCTCGCCGAGCCGGCGCAGGCCCTCGACGGCGCCGCCGAGCGCGAGCTCGCCCGCGGCGAGGCCGATACGCATCAGTCGGCCGAGGCGCGACTGCGGCACCGGGGCGGGCGTGGGACGGGGCTTGCGGGACACGATTCTCCTCGGTGTCGCGCGGGGATCGCGCCCGCCGCGGCGGGCGTGCTATGGTTTCGCGCGAACAGCCCGATTCTAGGGCGAATCGACCGCAAGGCACGGCCTGCGGATAGAGGGATGCGCCAAGCACGCTCCCGAGATCGAGGAGACACCGATGTCGGACGAGATCCGCAACGACGCGGCGCGGCCGCAGCCCGAGTATCTGAGCGTCACGAGCGGGTTGCCGCGGGTCAACACGATCGGCATGGACGCGCCCTGGCGTTGGCTGCGCACGGGATGGGCGTGCTTTCGCCGGGCGACGGGCGCCAGTCTCTTCTACGGGACGGTGCTCGCCATCATGGGCGCGGTGCTCACGCAGACGGCGGGCACCGGTGCCGTACAGCTCGCGTTCCTGACCGGCTTTCTGCTGGTCGGCCCCTTTTTGCTGATGGGCCTCTACGACACCAGCCGGCGGCTGCAGCTCGGCGAGCGCGCGTTGCTCGTCGACACCATGACGGCGTGGAAGGCGAACGGGCCGGCGATCGGCTTTTACGCGCTGCTGCTCGCGCTCCTGCTCGCCGTGTGGGTGCGGATTTCGGTGGTCGTGGTGGCGCTCTTCTTTCCCGAGGGCGTGAAAACCGGCGAGGAGCTGGCCAAGGCCGCGCTCGAATCGCCCGACGTGATCGGCTTCGGGCTCGCGTATCTGGCGGCCGGGTTCGGCTTCGCGCTCTTCGTGTTCGCGACCTCCGTCGTCTCGCTGCCGATGCTCCTCGACCGGCCGAAGATGGATGCGCTCTCCGCCATGATCACGAGCTTCAACGCGCTGCGCGCCAACTTCGCGCCCATGCTGCTCTGGGCCGCGCTCGTCGTCGCGCTCGTCGGGCTCGGCTTCGCGACCTTCTATGCGGGTCTGGTCGTCGCGCTTCCCGTGATCGGCCTCGCGACCTGGCACGCCTACCGCGACGTGATCGCGCCGCCGGACCCCGTCTGAACGACTCGCGGAGCGCACACTGTCGGCGCGCCCCGACACGAGGCCGCGTGCGCGTCGCGACGCGCACGCCGCGGGCCCGGCTAGAATCCCGGCTCCCGGAATGCCCTCCGGAGCGCGCCCCATGAACGATCTGCACACTGCCCGCCCGACGCTCGATTTCGAGCCGTACTGGATGCCGTTCACGTCGAACCGGACGTTCAAGCACTCGCCGCGACTGGTCGCGTCCGCGCAGGGAATGCACTTCACCACCGTCGCGGGCAAGCGGGTTCTCGACGGGCTGGCGACGCTCTGGTGCGTCAACGCGGGGCACTGCCACCCCCGGATCGCGGGTGCGATCGCGGCGCAGGCCGCGAAGCTCGACTTCTGCTCCTCGTTCTCGCTCGGGCACCCGCTCGCATTCGAGGCCGCGCGGCGCATCGCCGCCATCGCGCCCGAGGGGCTCGATCACGTCTTTTTCACGAACTCCGGCTCCGAGGCGGTCGATACGGCGCTCAAGATGGCGCTCGCGTATCACCGGTTGCGGGGCGAGGGCTCGCGCACGCGCTTCATCGGGCGCGAGCGCGGCTATCACGGCGTCAACCTCGGCGGCATCTCGGTGTCGGGCGTGCCGGCGAACCGCAAGGCGTTCGGCGGCAACCTGCTCGCGGCCGATCATCTGCGGCACACCCACGATCCGGCCGCGCGCGCGTTCGTGCGCGGCGCTGCGTCGACCGGCGCCGACCTGGCGGACGAACTCGAGAGCCGCATCATTCCGCTGCACGACGCGTCGAACATCGCGGCCGTCATCGTCGAGCCCGTCGCCGGCGCCGGCGGCGTGCTCGTTCCGCCCGCCGGCTACCTGCAGCGCCTGCGCGAGATCTGCACGAAGCACGGCATCCTGCTCATCTTCGACGAAGTGATCACGGGCTTCGGGCGTCTCGGACGTCCGTTCGCGAGCCAGTTTTTCGGCGTCATGCCCGATCTCGTGACCTTCGCGAAGGGCGTGACGAGCGGATCGGTGCCGCTCGGCGGGGTGCTCGCGAGCCGTGCCGTGTACGACATGTTCATGAATGCGGCGGCGCCCGGCATCGAACTCTTTCACGGCTATACCTATTCGGGGCACCCGCTGGCCGCTGCCGCATGCGTGGCCACGCTGGACACGTATGCCGAGGAGACGCTCTTCGAACGGGTGAACGAAATCGCGCCGTACTTCGAGGACGGCGTGCACTCGATGAAGGGCTTGCCGCACGTGGTCGATTGCCGCAACCTGAAGCTCATCGGGGCGGTCGAACTCGCGCCACGCCCCGGCGCACCGGGCGCGCGCGCGCTCGAGGTGTTCGCTCGGGCGTGGGACCGCGGCGTCTACGTGCGGCCGATCGGCGACTCGATCGCGTTCTGCCCGCCGCTCATCGTCGAGAGGCGGCACCTCGACGAGATGTTCGGTGTCGTCGCGCAGACGATTCGCGAGGTGCAATGAGCTGCCGACCCGCTTGGCGCCGGGCCCGCGTCCCGGCGATCGCAACCGCGGCGGCGATCGTCTGCACCGCGGCGCCGGGGGAGGTCGCGGCCGAACTCTATCGGTGGCGCGATCCTCAGACGGGCGCGACGCACTACTCGAGCGTGCCCCCCGCGTGGTATCGGCGCGGCGAGGGCGGGCCGTCGGTGCAGGTGATCGTCGACGGCAAGGCGGTGGACCGTCCGCCGGAGGCCGCTTCCGTGCCCGCGCCGCCGCCGGCCCCGCAGCGCGTGGCGCCCGGTCCGATCCCTGCAACCACGCCTGTCGCGCCGGGCGTCACAGTCGCGCTCGCGCTGGTCGACTCCTCCGGCCTGCGCGAGTTTCTGCTCGACGCCGGCCGCAACGTCGAGCGCACGATCGGCACCGCACCGGCCTGGTCGCACGCGTCGCCCCAGACGCGCGAGGTTGCGATCCGGGCCGCGCGCACGAGCTTCCTGCCGGACAAACTGGTCGCTGCGATGGCCGCGGCGCTCGCGTCCGAGGCCGATGCGTTGCAGCTGCGCGCCTATCAGGACGCGCTGCGCACGCCGATCGCCCAGCGCATGGCTGCGCTCGAGCGCGACCGCATGCGCATGCTCTCCGGGCCGGACAACCTCACGGCGCCGGGCGTGCGGCCGTTTTCGCCGATGCGCGCTGGCCTCATCGAGGAAGTCGAGCGCGTCTCGAACGCGTCCGAGATCGCCGCGATGACGGTCGCGACCAGTCAGGCGGCCACGCTTGGCGCCGTCCCGCGCGCGACGCCTGTCGACGTCGAACTGGAGTTCGAGCGCGCGCGGGTGGCGGTGGCGCGCGACCTGCGATCCCGCATCGTCGCAGCGCTCGTGTTCATCTACGAGCCGGCCGCTGACGAGGAACTGCGCGAGTACCTGGCGTTTCACCGGCGTCCGGAAGTGGCGCGCGTGAGTCCCGCGGTGGCGCGCGCCTACGCTCGCGCGCTCGGCACGGCGTTCGGCGAGTGGTTCGCGGCGCTCTCCCGCACGCCGCAGCCGGCGACGGCGGGTGTGCCTGGGACAACGCGCTGAGCCGCGCCGCCGCGTCGCGGACGGTCCGCGGGTTCAGCCCGGCTTGAGCGCGGCCGCGACGCGGGTGCCCAGGGCGCGCAGGCTCCCGAGGATGCGGCGTCCGATCGACGAGTCCCGGCTCCCGGGGCTCTCCTCGGCCTGCTGCGTTGCCACGAACTCCGGCGCGACGCGGAAGCCCTCGTAGCGCTCCAGCGCCGAGACGACATGCGCGCGCAACTGCGCGAGGTTGATCGGCTTCGCCACGAAGCGGAAGAGCCGCGCCTGATTGATGAGGTTGATCACCATCTCCGAGTCGGATGCCTTGGTGATCGCGATCGTGAGCGTTTGCGGGTGCTCCTGCTTGAGCAGCTTAAAGAGCGTCGCCACTTCGTCGCGGGCGATGTCGAGGTCGGCGACCAGCACGGCGATCTCCTCGGACTCGAGCGCGCGCAGCGTCTCGTCGAGGTTCCGCGCGTAGATCACGCGGCAAGCGCCTTCCATCAGCTCGCGCAGGGCCCGGTGGATGCGCTCGTCGTCGTCGAAGACGAGTACGGTCCGGTCGGCCGGCACCTTGAAGCCTTTCGGCAGCGGCGGCGCCTTGGCGAGACCGACGGCGACCGCCACCGCCTCGCGCAGCGTCGTGGCGAGCTCGTCGTTGTCCCACGGCTTCGACACGAAGCGGTAGACCTCGCCTTCGTTGATCGAGCCGACGATCGACGCGAGATCGGAGTAACCCGTCAGCAGGAGCCGCACGGTCTTCGGCGTGACCTCGCGCACATGGCGCAGCAGGTCGACGCCCTGCATGCCCGGCATGCGCTGGTCGCTCACCACGACGTGGAAGCTCTTGCGCTTGAGCAGCTCCACCGCGGAGTCGCCGCTCATCACCGTCTCGACCTCGTACTTGTCGCGGAAGATCGACTTCAGCGCGGCGAGGATCCGCACCTCGTCGTCGACGAAGAGCACGCGCGGACGCGGTGCCTGCGGCTTGGCTGCTGCGCCGTCCTTCTCGCCGGCGGGCTCGGCGGCGGGCGATCTCCCGGCGAGCGCGCGCTTCAGCGCCGCTGCGCCGGCCGGCGCCTTCCCTGCGGCCGCGGGGAGATGCTTCACGCGCTGGGTGGCCGTCGACGGGGGCTCGGTCGGGCCGTCGCTGCTAACCGGAGACGCCGCTTCGTCCTCGGGGAGCTCGCGCCCGTAGAACGCCTTGTG
>JALOSW010000240.1 GCA_025458245.1 Burkholderiales bacterium | reverse complement strand
GCCGATGCTGCGCGTCGCGATCCCCTACGGCCTGCTCTCGTCGCGGCAGCTCCGCAAGCTCGCCCGCATCGCGCGCGTCTACGATCGCGGCTACGGCCACTTCTCGACGCGCCAGAACATCCAGTTCAACTGGCCGAAGCTCGAAAGCGGCCCCGACATCCTCGCCGAACTCGCCGAGGTGCAGATGCACGCCATCCAGACCTCGGGCAACTGCATCCGCAACATCACGACCGACCACTTCGCCGGCGTCGCGCCCGACGAGATCGTGGATTCGTTCGCCTGGTGCGAGGTGGTGCGCCAGTGGTCGAGCTTCCATCCCGAGTTCGCCTACCTGCCGCGGAAATTCAAGATCGCGATCACGGGCGCCGCCAACGACCGCGCTGCGACGTTCGTGCACGACATCGGTCTGCAAGCCGTGCGTGCCGACGACGGCGCGGTGGGCTTCCGCGTGATCGTCGGCGGCGGATTGGGTCGCACGCCGATCGTCGGCCGCGTGATCCGCGAGTTTCTCCCCTGGCCGCACCTCCTCACCTATCTCGAGGCGATCCTGCGGGTGTACAACCGCTACGGGCGCCGCGACAACAAGTACAAGGCGCGCATCAAGATCCTGGTCAAGGAGCGCACGCCGGCCGCCTTCGCGCGCGAGGTCGAGGCGGAGTGGGCCGAGCTCAAGGACGGTCCGGCGACGCTCGTCGAGGAAGAGATCGACCGGATCGCGCGGCGCTTCACGCGGCCGGCCTACCTGTCGCTCCCTGGCGGCGACGCCGGTCTCGACGCCGCGCTCGCGGCAAGCGGCGCCTTCGCCGCCTGGCATCGCCGCAACGTCCATCCGCACAAGGTCGCGGGCTACGCCGCCGTATCGCTCTCGCTCAAGAAGACCGGCGTGCCGCCGGGCGACGCGACCGCCGCCGAAATGGACGCGGTCGCCGACCTCGCCGATCGCTACAGCTTCGGCGAGCTGCGCGTCTCGCACGAGCAGAATCTGATCTTCGCCGACGTCGCGAAGCGAGACCTCTTCGCGCTCTGGCAGGCGCTGCGCGCGCTCGGGCTCGCGACGCCCAACGTGGGGCTCCTCACCAACATCATCGCGTGCCCCGGCGGCGACTTCTGCTCCCTCGCGAATGCGAAGTCGATCCCCGTGGCGCAGGCGATCCAGGAGCGCTTCGACGACCTCGACTACCTGCACGACGTCGGCGAGCTCGATCTCAACATCTCCGGGTGCATCAACTCCTGCGGCCACCACCATGTCGGGCACATCGGCATCCTGGGCGTCGATAAGAACGGCGAGGAGTGGTACCAGATCACCATCGGCGGCCACCAGGGCGAGACGCGCGCAGGCGAGAAAGCCGCGATCGGCAAGGTGATCGGCCCTTCGTTCGCCCGCGACGAGATCCCCGACGTCGTCGCGCGGCTCATCGAGTGTTATCTGGAACGCCGCGACAGCGAAGCCGAGCGGTTCGTCGACACCGTCCAGCGGATCGGCATCGAGCCCTTCAAGCATCGCGTCTATGGTGAGCCGCACGCAGCCGGCGCGCGGCAAGAGCCCCGGCACGCCGTCGCCGCCTGAGCGCCGGCACCCGAACCTTCGCGTTTCGATCCGAGGAATCCCATGGCGAATCTCATCAAGAACGGTCGCGTCCTCGCCGACCGCTGGCATGCACTCGACGCGAGCGGCGCCCTGCCCGCATCCGGGGACGTCGTCGTTCCGCTGGTGGTGTGGCTGGCCGAGCGCGACGCGCTCCTCGCCCGCGAGAGCGGCGTGGGCGTGATGCTGCTTCCCAACGACGAGCCGGCGGTCCTCGCGCCCGACCTCGCCAGGCTCGGCGTGGTGTCGGTGCACTTCCCGACGTTCACCGACGGGCGCGGCTACTCCACGGCGCGGCTGCTGCGCGAGCGCTACGGCTATCGTGGCGAGCTCCGCGCAGTCGGAGACGTGCTGCGCGACCAGCTCTTCTACCTTTCGCGGGTCGGGTTCGACGCCTTCGCACTGCGCGCCGATCAGGACGTCGAGAGCGCGGTGGCGGCGCTTTCCGACTTCAGCGAGGCTTACCAGACCTCGGTCGAGAGGCCGCAGCCGCTCTTTCGCCGTCGCATCGCGCACTGAGGAGAGACCGATGGCCCTGATCGGCGACATCGAGCGGCGCGCGGCGCGATTCCACATCGCCGGCGGCGCGGGCGCGGGCAAGACTTCGCTCGCGGCGCGGATCGTTCACGATCTCGCGCGCCCCGGCGAGGCGGATCGGGTCTTCTACGGCAACGGGTCGCTCGCCGCCTCCCTCGCCGGGATCGACGACGCCGCCGCGGCCGAACATATCGTGTCGGTGCGCGGCCACGGCGTCGTGCTCGAGGAGCGCGCGGCGCGCCCGCGGGCGCTCGGCGTGGCCGGATCGGTGATCGTCGTCGACGCCCGGACAGGGCTCGATGCGCACGCCCGCGCCGCGATCGCCGAGGCCGGCGACGCGCGCGTGCCGCACCTGATCGTCGCGGTGAACAAGATGGACCTGGTCGGTTACGAGTACGACGTATTCAAGCGCGTGCGCACCGAGGTCGCCGACGCCGCAGCGGAACACAGCGCGCACGGCATCGCCGTCGTCCCGGTGTCCGCGTGGTTCGGCGACAACGTCGTCTCGCGCGGCGACCGGATCGACTGGTACCCGGGCACGACGCTCGCCGAGTTCCTCGCCGCCGCGGTCGACGTCAACCGCGCCCGCCGCGGTACGGGCGGATCGACATGATGAGCGACATCGCGCAAGGGTCGATCGGGCTCTCCCGGCCGGCGTTCTTCGATGCGTGCGCCTGGAACGACGCCACCGGTGCGCTCATCCTCCGAGCCGAGGCGACCAACCACACGGTCGCTGCAGGGATCATCGGTGGGTAGGGTCTATCTCGTCGGGGCCGGTCCGGGCGATCCCGACTTGCTCACGCTCAAGGCAGCACGGCTCCTCGAGCGCGCCGAAATCGTCTTCTACGATGCGCTCGTGCATCCCGATACGGTCGCGCTCGCCGCACGGGCCGCGAAGGTCGCAGTCGGCAAGCGCTGCCACCGGCACTCGACCGCGCAGCGGTTCATCAACAAGCAGCTCGTGGACGCGGCGCGCACGCACGACGTCGTGGTGCGGCTCAAG
>JALOSW010000239.1 GCA_025458245.1 Burkholderiales bacterium | reverse complement strand
GCGGATCTGCGGCTCGCCTACGTCGCGCTCACCCGCGCGCGGCACCGCTGCACGGTGGTGTGGGGCGCCCTGCCGGATGCCGGCACGTCGGCGCTCGGATGGCTACTGCATCCACCTGCGAACGCCGGCGACGATCCGGTCATCGCTGCGCGGGAGGCGTTCAGGGCGGTCGACGACGACGCCATTGCTGCGCGCCTCGAGCGGCTTGCGCGCGACACCGGCGAGGCGCTGGAGACCCGCGTGATGTCGGCGGCTGCGATCCGCGAGGCCGCGATGCGCGAGCCGGCGCCACCGAAGCCGCTGCACGCGAGAGCGGTCACGCGCCGGCTCGCCCGGACGTGGCACGTGTCGAGCTTCAGCGGGCTGGTCTCGCGGGCTGACAGCGACGCGCCGGATTACGATCCGCTTGGCGCGGTGCCCGCGACGAGCACCGAAGAGATCCGGGACGGCGCGTTCGGGCTGCCGCGCGGCGTGCGCTTCGGGACGCTGGTGCATCACGTGCTCGAGGGTCTCGACTTCGCGGGCGCCGACCCCGATCGGATCGGCGCGGCGGTCGATCGCGAGCTTCCGGGCTCGGGCGTCGCGGTCACGTGGCGGGCGGACATCGTCCGGCTGATCGCCGATACGCTGGCCACGCCGCTCGACCCGAGCGGCTTCGCGCTCGCTTCGCTCCCGCAGGGCGCGCGGCTCGACGAACTGGAGTTCACGTATCCCGTCGCATCGTCCGCCGCCGCCGATCTCGCGCGCATCCTCGCGCCGATGCGGACGCTCGGCTCGCGCCTGCCGGAGGCGATCGGGTCGCTCGTGCTGGCCCCGTCGCGGGGCTTCGTGCGGGGCTACGTCGATCTCGTCTTCGAGCACGGCGGCCGCTACTTCCTCGCCGACTACAAGTCGAACTGGCTCGGCAACGCGCTCGCCGATTACGCGCCGCAAGCGCTGGGCGTCGCCATGGCCGAGCACTTCTACGATCTGCAATACCTCCTCTACACGGTCGCGCTGCACCGGTTCCTGCGCTCGCGGCTCGCGGGCTACGACTACGACACGCATTTCGGCGGCGCCTACTATCTCTTCATGCGCGGCATGCGGCCCGATCGCGGGCCCGACTTCGGCGTGTACTTTGCGCGACCCGAGCAGAAGTTGGTTGCCGCGCTCGACGCCGCGCTCGCGCCGACATCGGCGTCGATCGCGCTGGAGGAGGCGCGGTGAACCGCCCGAGCGTGCCCGTCCTTCCCGCAGAGTTCGCCCGTGTGGTCGGCAGTCTCGCCGGCGAAACGAGCGAGGGCCTCGTCCTGTGCGCGGCGCTCGCCGCGGACGCCACTTCGGGCGGGCACGTCTGCCTCGATCTCGCCCGCGTCGCCGGACGCGCGCCTTTCGACGGTGCGCCGGAATTGCCGCCCCTCGACGAACTCCTCGTGCGGCTCGCCGCCAGTCCGCTCGCGACCCGGCCGGGCGGATTCGCGCCGCTCGTCCTCGACGGGGCCCGGCTCTATTTGCACCGCTACTGGCGCTACGAGGTGTCGCTCGCCGACGAACTCCTTGCTCGCGCGCGGGCGCCGGCCGTGCCGATGGAGATCGACCGGGTGAGGGGCGTTCTCGATCGGCTCTTCCCGCCATCCGGCGACTCGCCGGACATGCAGAAGATCGCCGCTGCACTGGCGATCCTGCGGGGGCTATCGGTGATCTCCGGCGGTCCGGGCACAGGCAAGACGTCGACGGCCGCCCGGATCCTCGCCGCCCTGGTGGAGCTGGCAGGGGGCAAACGCCTCGCAATCGGCCTCGCGGCGCCGACGGGAAAGGCCGCCGCGCGCCTGGAAGCGTCGCTTGCCGCGCAGCCCGCGACGCGCGACCTCGGACTCCGCGCCGTGACGCTGCACCGGCTTCTCGGCTTCTCCGGCGGCGCGGTGCCGCGCTTCGATGCCGCGAACCCGCTCCCTCTCGAAGTGCTCGTGGTGGACGAGGCGTCGATGATCGATCTCGCGCTCGCCGCGAAACTCGTCCGGGCGCTGCCGCCGGCCACGCGGCTGATTCTTCTCGGCGACAAGGATCAGCTCGCCTCGGTGGAAGCGGGGGCGGTGCTGGCGAGCATCGCGGCCGGCGCGCAGGGCTTCTCGCCGAAGACGCGAACGGCGCTTGCGCGCGCGACCGGCGAGCATCTGCCCGCGGGACGCGAAGCGACGCCCCTCGGCGATTCGGTCGTGCTGCTCGAGCGGAGCTATCGCTTCGGCGCGGCAAGCGGCATCGGGCGCCTCGCGCGGGCGGTGCGCTCGGGCGACGCGGATACGGCGCTTTCCGTTCTCGACGAGGGCGGCGAGGCGGCCTGGCAGTCGCACGACGCGGAAGCGCTCGGCGCGGCGGTGTTCGCGGCGTACGAGCCCTATTTCGCGGCCGTCGCCTCCGGTGCAGACCCCGCGGCCTGTTTCGCGGCCCTGGCGCGATTCCGCGCGCTGGCTGCGCTTCGCGGCGGGCCCTTCGGCGTCGAGGCGATCAACCGTTCCGTGGAGCGGCGTCTCGCCGCCCGCGATCAGGCGGTCCTGCATCGCCGCTGGTATCCGGGCCGCCCGGTGATGGTGATGCGCAACGATTACGCGCTGCGCCTCGCGAACGGGGACGTGGGCATCGCGCTCGACGACGCGTCCGCCAGCGGCGGCATCGCGATCGTGTTCGAAACCCCCGAAGGCGGCTTCCGGAAGCTGTCGCCCGCGCGCATGCCCGAGTGCGAGACCGTCTACGCCATGACCGTCCACAAGAGCCAGGGGTCGGAATTCGACGACGTGCTGCTCGTCCTGCCGGCCGAGCCCTCGCCAGTGCTCTCGCGCGAGCTCGTCTACACCGGTGTCACGCGCGCGAAGCGTCGCGTGGCCGTTGCCTCGAAGCCGGAAATGCTGCGCGCGGCGCTCGGCACGCGCGTGGAGCGCGATTCCGGCCTGGCGGAGCGCCTTGCGGCGGCGCGCCGCTGAGGGCTTCGGCGACGGCGCAAGCGATGCCGATCGAGCGACGCCCCGGCGTCCCGCGCATTGAGCGGCAAGGGCTTCCAGACTAGACTTCGAAGACGAACTTTGCCGAAACATCGACGATGCGAGCGCCGATGATTCCGGCCCCGCGCGAACGAGAAATCGCATGCCCCGTTCCCTGCGCCGCCCCGTCGCCGCTGGCCTCCGG
>JALOSW010000090.1 GCA_025458245.1 Burkholderiales bacterium | reverse complement strand
GAGAAGGACGTGCGCACAGGTTCGTGGCCCTTGGTGGTCTCCGTGCCTCCGCAGTGAACGCCTGTGCATGCTAGTCACCGCGCGGGCAGCGTGAACCCGTATCGGTCGAAGATCGCACGCGCCTCGGCCCCCTTCACGAACGCGTAGAACCGCTCGGCGGGCGGCCCGGCGCCTTTCAGGAGCACCATGCGCTGTCGCAGGGGCTGGTGCGCGCTCTCGGGGATCAGCGCATACCGCCCCTTCGCGCCGACGGCCGGCGACAGCGCGAGCGAGTAGGCGAAGATCCCGCCGTGGGCCCCGCCCGTGGTCGCGAACTGCGCCGCCTGCGAGACGTTCTCGCCCAGGACGAGGCGCGGCGCGATTGCCTCCCAGAGCCCGGCGCCCTGCAGCGCCTCCTTCGCGGCGCGGCCATAGGGCGCGTGCTCCGGGTTCGCGATCGCGAACCGGACCCCCTGTCCCGCAGCGATCGCGCGCTTCAGGCTCGCAAGATCGGCGTCCGGCGCGAGCGGCGATCCGGCGGGCGCGAAGTAGACGATGCGTCCGATCGCGTAAAGGTCGCCTGCGCCTTGCGTGAATCCGTCGCGCGCGAGCCCTTCGACGAGGGCTTCGTCCGCCGAGAGGAACATCGCGAACGGCGCGCCCTGGCGGATCTGGCGCGCGAAGTTCCCGGAAGAACCGAAGGTCAGGGCGACCTTCTCGCCGGTGGCGCGGGTGAACGCGGCGGCGATCTCCTCGAGCGCGAACTTGAGATCCGACGCAGCGGCGACGTTCGGCGGCTGCGCAGCCGCTGCCGGCCGGCCTGCGAGCAACGCACAGACGACAAGGAGAGACGGGAGGAGTCGTCGGAGCATGGCGCGGGTGCCGAGGCCGATATATCCTACCAAACATATCGCCTCACCGAGCGCCTCACCGAGCGCCTCACCGAGCGCCTCACCGAGCGGCTCACCGAGAAGCGGACTATGGCATCGCGCATGAGCGGGACCGGTCGATGAAAGCGGGCAACGTCACCCTCGGCGTGCGCCTGCGCGTGGTGCTCGAGCGCGGCATCGCCATCGGTCCGGGCAAGGCGGATCTGCTCGAGGCGATCGCGGCCACCGGCTCGATCGCGGCCGCGGCGCGCGGGATGGGAATGAGCTACAAGCGCGCCTGGCTGCTCGTCGAGACGATGAACGCGCTGTTTCGCGCGCCGCTCGTCGACTGCGCGAAAGGCGGGCGCGCCGGCGGCGGCGCAACGCTCACCGCGCTCGGCGACGACGTCCTCGCCGCCTATCGCCGCATGGAAGAGGCAGCCGCCTCGGCCGCTGCCCCGGAGCTCGCGCGCCTGCGCCGCACGCTCGCCCGGCGGCGCTGAGCTATGCGCGGCGGCCCGCCGACACGCGCTCGATGCCGGCGAGATCGCGGTAGCTCGCGACCGCCGCGTACCCCGCTGCATCGAGCAGCGCCCGGCATCGGGCTGCCTGATCGTGACCATGCTCGAAGAGCAGCCATCCGCCGGCGGCCAGGTGCTCCCGCGCACGAGCGACGATCAGGCGGATCGCTTCCAGGCCATCGGCGCCCGCGACGAGCGCCGTTCGCGGTTCGAAGCGCACGTCTCCCTGGGCGAGATGCGGGTCGTCCGCGGCCAGATAGGGCGGATTCGAGACGATCACGTCGAAGCGCTCCCCCGCGAACGCATCGAACCAGTCGCTTGGCACGAAGCGGACCGCGACGCCGTGACGGGCCGCGTTGCGCTCGGCGACCGCCAGCGCGGCCGGCGAGACATCGCTACCCCGGACGATCGCGTGCGGTGCGTGCTTCGCCAGCGCGATCGCCAACGCGCCGCTGCCGGTCGCGAGATCGAGCGCGCACGCCCCGCCCGGAACGCCCTTCGCGCCGGGTGCAGCGAGGCGCTCCAGCGCGAGATCGACGAGCAGCTCGGTCTCGGGGCGCGGGATGAGCACGTCGGGCGTCACTTCGAGCTCGAGGCTGTAGAACTCGCGATGGCCGACGAGGTACGCGACCGGCTCGCCTGCGCGCCGTCTCGCGAAGAGCGCCTCTGCCGTCGCGGCATGGGCGTCGCCCACCGCGTGATTCGCGTGCGCGAGGAGCTGCGCCCGGCTCCGCCCGAGCGCGTGCGCGAGCAGCACCTCGGCCTCGAGCCGCGGAAGCCCGCTGTGCGCGATCAACGAGGCAATCGCCGCCGTCAATTCGGGCTACGGGGCCGCGACGCGACAGACCTGCGACCGCGGGCAGGGTCGCATGCAAATCATGCCGCCTCTTCCGAAAGCGCTTCGAGCTGCTCGGCCTGATGCTCCGCGGCGAGCGCGGCGACGATGTCGTCGAGGTCGCCGTCCATGATCGCCGCGATCTTGTAGAGCGTGAGGTTGATGCGATGATCGGTGACGCGGCCCTGCGGAAAGTTGTACGTCCGGATGCGGTCCGAGCGATCGCCCGAGCCGATCAGCGACTTCCGCTGCGCGGCTTCCTTCTGCTGCTGGGCGCGCGTCTGGACATCCTTGATCCGGGCGGCGAGCAGCGCCAGCGCGCGCGCCTTGTTCTTGTGCTGCGACCGGTCGTCCTGGCACTCGACGACGATGCCCGTCGGCAGGTGGATCACGCGCACCGCCGAATCGGTCTTGTTGACGTGCTGCCCGCCCGCACCCGAGGCGCGGAACGTGTCGATCCGAAGCTCGGCAGGGTTGAGCACCACGTCGGCAACCTCGTCGGCCTCGGGCAGCACCGCCACCGTGCACGCGGAGGTGTGGATGCGGCCCTGCGCCTCGGTCTCGGGCACGCGCTGCACGCGGTGTCCGCCCGACTCGAACTTCAGCTTCGAGTACGCGCCGAAGCCGATGATCCGCGCGATGATCTCCTTATAGCCGCCGAGGTCCGACGGGTTCTCCGAGATGACTTCGACCTGCCACCGGTTGCGCTCCGCGAACCGCGTGTACATGCGGAAGAGGTCGCCGGCGAACAGCGCCGACTCGTCGCCGCCCGTGCCGGCGCGAACCTCGAGGAAGATGTTCCGCTCGTCGTTCGGATCCTTCGGCAGGAGCATTCTCTGCAACTCCCCGTCGAGCGACGCGATGCGCGCCTTCGCATCGGCAATCTCGCTCTCGGCGAGCTCGCGCATCTCGGGGTCGGAGAGCATTTCGTTCGCGGAGGCGATGTCGGCCTCGGCCTTCCGGTAAGTCTGCCAGGCCGCGACCACCGGGCCGATCTCGGCGTGCTCGCGCGTGAGCTTCCGATAGGCCTCCATGTCGCGCGTCGCCGTCTCGGAGGCAAGCGTCGCGTTCAGTTCATCGAGCCTGCGAGCGAGGCTGTCGAGCTTGGCGGCGAGGCTTTCCTTCATGGGCAGGCGGATGCGGGTGAAAGGGGAATGACGGCGGCGCGCGCGAGGGCGCCGCGCCGCGGATGCGTGCCGCTAGGAACCGGAGCGGATCTGGAACAGCCGGCGGACGAGCGAGCCGAGCTCGCCGCGCTCGGGCGCGGCCGCGTCGTGCAGCGCCTGCGTCGGCCCGTGCAGAAGCTTGTTGGTGAGACCGTGCGAGAGCGCCTCGATCACGGCGCGCGGATCGTCGCCGCGCGCGAGATGCCGCAGGGCCCGATCCACCTCGTGGCGGCGCGCGCTTTCGCCCTGGTCGCGCAGGGTGCGGATGAGCGGCACCGCCTCGCGCGACTCGAGCCAGTGCAGGAACTGCCCCACCTGCGTGTCGATGATCGCCTCCGCCTGCTCGACCGCGCTCTCGCGCTCGTTCACGCCTTCGCGCACGACGGTGGCGAGATCGTCGACGGTATAGAGGAACACGTCGTCCATCTCGGCCACTTCGGGCTCGATGTCGCGCGGCACAGCGAGGTCGACCATGAACACGGGACGGTGGCGCCGCGCCTTGACGACGCGCTCCATCGTGCCCTTGCCGATGATGGGCAGCGAGCTCGCCGTGCACGAGACGACGATGTCGTACTCGGGCAGATGGTCGGGAAGATCTCGCAGGAGCAGCGCCTGCCCGGAGAAGCGCCGCGCCAGCGCCTCGGCGCGGTCGAACGTCCGGTTCGCTACCGCGAGCGAACGAGGCGAGTGCGCGGCGAAATGCGTCGCGCACAGCTCGATCATCTCGCCCGCGCCGATGAAGAGCACTTTCTGCTCGCCGATCGAGGGGAAAATCCGTCCCGCGAGACGCACCGCCGCAGCCGCCATGGACACGACGTTCGCACCGATCCGCGTGCTCGAGCGCACCTCTTTCGCGACCGCGAACGAGCGTTGGAAGAGCTTGGAGAGCAGCGTGCCGATCGACCCGACCTCCTCGGCGACGCGCACCGCGTCCTTCATCTGGCCGAGGATCTGCGGCTCGCCGAGCACCATCGAGTCGAGCCCCGAGGCCACCCGGAACGCGTGCCGCACGGCGTCGCGCTCGGGGAACGTGTAGAGATAGGGCTGGAGCTCGTCCGCATCGAGGCGATGGAAGTCGGCGAACCAGGAGAGCGCCTCGCGCGGCTCGCCTGCGGCGCAATAGATCTCGGTGCGGTTGCAGGTCGAGATGATCGCGGACTCCTGCACCGGGCGCGACCGCGTCAAATCGCCCAGCGCGTCGCGCAACTGCTCGGTGCCGAACGCCACCCGCTCGCGAATCGCGACGGGTGCCGTCTGGTGGTTCAGTCCGAGCGTGAAAATCTGCATGGAATCCAGCCCTTAGCCGGTCGGGCATTATAACCGACGCAGCCGCGCCGGCGCCCTGCGAGCCCGGCGCGCCGCGAACGACGTCCACCGGGCGGCTAGCCCACGGGTCGCATCCGCTCGCGCAGCTCGCGCTTCAGCACCTTCCCGATGGCGCTCCGCGGCAGGCTGTCGATCAGTTCGACCGCCGCGAGGCGCTGCGTCTTGCCGAGCCGCGCGTTGGCCCAGTCGCGGATCGAAGCGGCATCGGCCGCGGCGCCCGGGACGGCAACGACGAAGGCGACCGGCGTCTCGCCCCAGCGTTCGGAGGGCACGCCGACCACGGCCACCTCCGCGACCTCGGGATGCAAGGCGACGACGGCTTCGAGGTCGCTCGGATAGACGTTGAACCCGCCGGAGATGATCATGTCCTTGCGGCGGTCCATGAGCACCAGGAATCCGTCCGCGTCGAAGCGCCCGACGTCACCGGTGCGGATGAACCGCTTTCCCGCGGCGTCGAACCACTCCGCCTCGGCGGTCTTGGCGGGCTGGTTGTGGTAGCCCGTCATCATCGACGGCGAGTGCCCCACGACTTCGCCCGCGCCGCCCGCCGGGACTTCGCGCCCCGCTTCGTCCACGAGCCGGATGTCGTGCCCCTCCGCGGGGCGCCCGACGGTGTGCAGCTTGTCGCGATGCTCGTGCGCGAACAGGATGCAGGTGCCGCCGCCCTCCGTCATCCCGTAATACTCGACGAGCCCGCCGGGCCAGCGCGCGACGACGTCAGCCTTCAGCGCTGCCGCGAAGGGCGCGCTCGTGCAGAACTTGAAACGGAACCGCGAGAGGTCGAACCGGCCGAAATCCGGGAGCGCCATGATGCGCTGGTATTGCACCGGCACGAGCATGGTGTGGGTGACCCGCTGGCGTTCGGCGAGCGCAAGATAGGCGGCGGCGTCGAACTTGCCCATCAGCACCACGGTTCCGCCGTAGGCGAGCGTCGGGAAGAACACGACCAGCGTGGTGTTCGAGTAAAGGGGCGTCGCGAGGAGGGTCACCGACTCCGTGCCGTAGCCGAACGCTGCGGCGCGCTTCACGTGCACCCATCGCATCGCGTGCGGCTGCACGATGCCCTTCGGCGCGCCGGTCGTCCCCGACGAGTAGATGATGTTGAACGGCATCGCGGGTTCGATTGCGACGCGAGCCGGCCGTGCGCCGGCCGGGGCGAGCCACGCATCGAGGACGCGCTCGGCGCCCGAGCCGTCGAGCGCGACCATCGGCGCGCTCACGGCCTGCCGCAGCGGAGCGAGCGCCGAAGCGGCAGCCGCATCGAGGAACAGGATCCGCGCGCCGCAGTCCGCGATCATCGCGGCGAGGCTCTCGGGCGTCGACGACGGCGCGAGGGGCGCAACCGCGACGCCGGCCCTGAGCGCGCCGAGGAACACCGCGGCGTACTCTAGGCTCGTGCCCGCGCAGATCGCGATCGACTCGCCCGCCTGTACGCCGTCGCGCTGCAGCGCCGCGGCGACGCGGTCCATGAGTGCATCGAGTGCGCCATAGCCGATCGCGCGGCCGTCCTGGGCGAGCGCGACGTGACCGGGATCGCGTGCTGCGTGCCCGCGTACGAGATCGGCGAACGAGCCGAACTCAGCGTCGGCGGGCGAAGCGCTCACGCCCTCGTCCCCGGCCGCCCCACCCCGGTCCGCGGCGACGTGCGGGTCGCCACGACAGACGCGGGCGCGCGACGATCAGTACGACACGCGCGCATAGAAGGTCTTCTCCGATGCAGCGCGCGCCTCGCCGAGGGTCCGGATGCCCTGCTTCGCGAGCAGCGGCACGAGGCGCAGAAAGACCTCGCCCGTGACGAGCGCGTCGCCGAGCGCCGTGTGTCGTCCGACGATCGCCACGCCGAGACGCTCGGCGATGGCTTCGAGGCTGTGCGTCTCCTGGTTCGGATGCGCGACCGCCGAGAGAAGCAACGTGTCGAGCACCGGCTGGGTGAAGCGCACGCCCGTGGCCGACTCCTTCATCGCGAGGAAGCGCATGTCGAACGCCGCGTTGTGCGCGACGAGCACGGTGCCCTCGGCGAAGCGCGCGAACCGCGGCAGCACTTCGCCGATGGCGGGCTGGCCGGCGAGCATCTCCGGCGTGATGCCGTGCACGTCCATCGACGCCGCGGACAGCTCGCGCCTCGGGTCCACGAGACTCTCGAAGGACTCGCCGGCGAGCAGCCGGCCGTTGACGATGCGCACCGCGCCGATGGAAATGATCTCGTCGCCCGAAGAGGGGTCGAGACCGGTCGTCTCGGTGTCGAACACCGTGCAGGCGAGCTCGGCGAGCGGTCGCTCTTCGAGAGCGCGGTTCTGCGGCAACTGGCGGAAGAGGTCGAAATCGTAGTACTCCGGCCGGCTCGCCGCCGACGGCGCCGCGATGCGGGCGCGCGCCGGCGCCGCGGCGAGCGGCAGCACGAGTCGGTAGTACGCGCTCTGCAGCGGCAGGTCGCGCTGATACCACCCCTCGCCGCCGTGCCGCTCCAGCACGTTCTTGAGCGTGAGGGGGCTCGGCTCGCCGCCGAGATGCAGCGGGTCGTTCTCCCAGGTGAACGCGGTTTCGGCCGAAAGCGGCGCGCCGCGCCAGAGGAGGTCGAGCTGCGCGTGCCGGCCACTCGCGCCGAGCCGGAAGCGCACTTCGCGGATTTCGAAGTCCTCTTTCAGCCGCGCCGCGAGATACGAAAGGCCCTGCGCGATGGAGAAGCTGTCGACCTTGAGCCAGACGTCCGGGTCGATCGTCTCGAGCTTGGTCGGGAGGCCGACGCGGTTCTCGATGCGCGCGCACGCGACGGCAACCAGATCCTCGCCGCGCATCTCCTCGACCGAGTATTCGGCCTTCACGACCTCGGAGAACTCGCGCGTCACCGCGTCGAGCCGCTCGGAGAGCTTCAGCGCCTCCTCGCGGATGATCGCGGTGAACTGCGCGCGCCGCTCCGGCTTCATGTCGGCGAACTCGACCAGGTTCTCGATGGAGGCGCGGATGTTGGCTAGCGCGGCGCGGCCCGATTCGGTGAGCGACTGCAGGAGCGCGTCGCGCCGCTGGCCCGCCTCGATCGAATCGGTCACGTCGGCGACGAGCAGCACGTAGCCGGTGAGATCGGGGCGCCCGCCGTCCGCGTGCCCGAGCACCGGCGCGACGCGCACGCGCATCAGCCCGCCCTCGGGCCCGGCCGCCACGAACTGCGCGTCCGGGTGCGCCGCGCCGTTGGCGATCTGGCGGCCGATCGAATCGAGCGCGTGCAGGATCACGTTGCGGTCGAGCACGCCGAACACCGAGCGGCCGAGGCCGACGAGCGATCCGTCGGCGCCGCCGAGCAGGCGCTTCGCCGAGCCGTTGTAGAGGAGGATCGCGCCTTCGAGGTTGCAGACCACCACGCTCGAGGCGAGCTCCGACATGAGCGCGGCGAGCCGGTTCTTCTCGGCTTCCAGGTCGGCGCGCGCTGCGCCGATTTTCGCTTCGACGTCGGCCTTCAGCGCGGCGTTCGCGTCGGCGAGCTGATTGGCGAGCGTGGCGACTTCGGCGATCTCGGGCGCGCCCTCGGGCGTGACGCGAAAGCCCGGGTTGGACGAGAGCATGAGGCGCATGCCCTCGGCGACCCTGCGCGCCGGGACCGCCGTGCGATCCGCGATGCGCTTGGCGGCAAACCCCACGGCGGCCGCGAAGCCGAGCGCCAGGATGACGAGCACGGACACCCGCTGCGCGTTGAACGCCGCGGCGACGGCCGCTCGCTCTTCCGCCGGCAGGTCGCTCCAGGTGACGAGCGCCGCCAGGCCCGCGAACACGAGCACGAGCAGCGCCGGGACGATTGCGTAGCGCCAGCCGCGCATCGGTTCAGCGGCGCTCCGGGCAGCGCGAGCGCGGGCGGGGCCGGAGACCGCTCGCGGGGGACGATGGTCGCGCCACGATCCGCGCCGCTCGCCTCACGCGCCGAGCATCTCGCGCACTTTGGCGACGAGATCGCGCGTGGAGAAGGGCTTCGTCACGTAGGCGTCCGCGCCCAGTTCGAGCCCCTTCGCGACCTCGATGTCGCGCCCCTTCGCCGAGAGCATCACGATCTTGACGCCGGCGAGCGCCGGATCCTGCCGCAGGCTCTGGCAGACCTCGTAGCCGTTCTTCTCCGGCATCATCACGTCGAGCAGGACGAGGTCGGGCGCGAAGCTCTGCGCCGCCTCGAGCGCTTCGCGGCCGTTGGTGGCGACTCGCACCTCGAAGCCCGCCTGCTCCATCAGGAACTCGAGCGATGCCACGATGTTCGCCTCGTCGTCGGCGATGAGCACCCGCTTCGCCATCGGTCTCCTCCTTATGCGTTCTGCCCCGCGGCCGCCGCGGGGAGCGTGAACGAGAAGGTCGCGCCCCGGCCGGCCGTGCTCTCGATCCACAGCTCGCCGCCGAGGTGGCGCACGATCTGCCGCGAGATCGGCAGGCCGAGCCCCGTGCCCTGCGGCCGGTCGGTCAGCGTGTCGCCCACCTGGCGGAATTTCTCGAATATCCGCTCGTGGTGCTCGGGCGCGACGCCCACGCCGTTGTCGGCCACGTCGACCCGCACTCTGCCCGGCTCGGCCCGCACCTGCACGCGGACGAGGCCCCTGTCCCGCTCGCAGAATTTTACTGCGTTGGAGAGGAGATTCAGCATGACCTGCATCAGGCGATCGCGGTCGGCGTCGACGTGCGGCAGGCCCGCATCGATGTCGGTCTCGAGCCGGACCGCCTTCTCGCGGAACAGCGCATCGGCGGCGCTCTCGGCTTCGCGCACGAGCTCGCCCAGATCCACGGCCTCGGTGTGCCACTCTGCCCGGCCCGACTCGATCTTGGCGAGGTCGAGGATCTGGTTGATGAGCCGCGTGAGCCGCTCGGTCTCCTTGAGGATCACGCCGATGAACTTCTGCCGCTTCTCGGCCGGGGTGTCGGGGTTGTCG